>JAITJZ010000103.1 GCA_031278655.1 Bifidobacteriaceae bacterium | reverse complement strand
TACTACCGACTGGCGCGTTTGGGAAGACCTAACCGCCCGAAAACCTTCGAAAATCTGGCTCTCCTTCCGGGCGAGGCCGCCCACGCCCTCGACAGATTCCTCTCATGGGCGCGCTGCCGGATCCCCGAGTTCGTAGAACTGGGCCGGAGCATCCGCGCCCACTCCAAACAGATCCTGAACACGCTGCGGCGCCGGCTGTCGAACGGGCGCATCGAGTCCGTCAACGCCAAGCTCCGCGTCATCACCAGGATGGCCTTCGGATTCCACAACGTCCAATCCATGATCGGGCTCGCCATGCTCTCACTCGGCGGCCACCCGCCCCGCCAGGCCGGACCCGACCCACAGATAGGGGAGGAGATCCCCTTAAATGCCGATGGGCCCCGCCCGCAGGCGGCGCCCATCGGCTTGCTACTGGTCGAATCGAATCAGCGGACTCCCGCCAATTCGTTCTCAAACAGGCCTTCCGGCGAATCCGGGACCCAGTGGGCTTCGTGGGCGGCCAGCCGGTCGGAGACCTCGCGCAGAGTCGCCGCCAGAGGCACGTCCAGCGCTTGACAGATCGATGCCAGCAACTCAGAGCTGGCCTCCTTCTGCCCGCGCTCGACCTCGCTCAGGTAGCCCAGCGAAACTTTGGCCGCCGCCGACACGTCACGCAGGGTTCGCCGCTGCCGCAGCCGGTTGGACCTCAAGACACTACCGATCTCGCTTCGCAACAGGACCATCTGCTTGGCACCCCCTTTCTCGGCCTTCCTCGTCTCAAGCTGCTGATTATTGGTTAAACGGTACCGCTTCAGGCCGGGGCGCAAATTCGCCGGCCTGACCGGTGTCATCTCTTGTCTGTTCATCACCAGGCTAAACGCCGATAGCTGATTCTATATTCCCGCGGTCTGGCGGATGGTGGCCTCGGCCAGTTCCAGCGCCCGCGTGACCACCTGAGTGCGCACCTGCGCGCGGCCGCCTTCGAGGCGCAGGGCGCGAATCGCGGGCTCGTCCTTCGCCCACGAGCAGGCCACAAAGGCGGTCCCGGGGGCCACGCCATCGGCCGGGTCCGGCCCGGCCACGCCGGTAGTAGAAATACCCACGTCCGCGCCCATGATCTTGCGGATGCCGATCGCCATCTGCGCCGCGGCTGTGCCGTTGACGGCGCCGCGCTCATCCAGGAGTTCGGCGTCCACGCCGAGCACATCGCGTTTGATCTCGTTGGCGTAGGCCACCACCGCGCCGCGCAGGACGTTCGAGGCCCCGGGCACGTCCACGATCACGGCGCTGACCAAGCCGCCGGTCAGGGATTCGGCCGTGGCGACGGTCAGCCCATGCTCACGCAGCAGTTTGACCAGCGCAATCGCACGCTTCTCGTTGTCCAAGCCACCTATGTTTCGGAACGGCGACATGCTTACTCCTCTCCTGCTCCCCCGCCTGGCCGGGTGGGCGTGTTCCAACCTATACGCCGCTTGAGTTCGGCCAGCCGGGCTTCCGCCGCAGCTTGGGCCGCGTCCAGTGTGGTATCGGCCCTGTCTTTGGGGGCCGCTCGACCAACACCGGACGCCGCCGATGCCGCCAAGCGCTCCGGGGTTGCGGCCGCCGATGCCGCCGGGCGCGCGGTTGCGGCCGCCGGACGCGGCGGGGTAGCGGCCGCCGGGCGTGACGGCGCCGATGCCGCCGGGCGCGCGGTCGGGGCTGGGCGGGGCGCGGTTGGCGCCGCTGGTGGCGCCGATGCCGCCGGGCGCGGCGGGGTTGGGGCCGCCGGGCGCGGCGGGGTTGCGGCCGCCGGGCGCGCGGTTGGGGCCGCCGGGCGCGCGGGCGCGGCGTCGCGCACAGTCCTCAGTTGTGTCCATTGGGGAGCGCGCGCGGGTCCGGGGGGCGTCGGCGCCTTGGCCGGTGGCCGGCTCGGTTGCGCGCCGGCGTCAGGCCAGCCCTCAACCGGTCGGCTCGGCTTGACTCCCTCGCTCGGGCGCGGCCCCTGGGCCGCGCTCGGGGCCGGGACCTTGGCGGGCGGCGGGCCGCCGGGGCGCGCCGCAGACTGCCCGGCCGGCGGCCCGGCCGGGGCGGGGCTGGCTGTCGCCACGCCCGGGACCGGCCGGAACTGAACGCGCGGCCGTTTCGCGGGCGCGGCTGGCGGCCGGACCTGGGCGGCCGACGCCGCCGGGGCAGGCACCGCCGACGGACCAGGCACCGCCGCCCGGCCAGAAACCGCCGCCCGGCCAGAAACTGCGACCGGGGCAGGCACCTCCGCCGGGGCAGGCACCGCCGCCCGGCCAGAAACCGCCGCAACGCCAGGCACCGCCGCAGCGCCAGACACCGCCGCCGGGGCAGACAGCGCGGCCGGGGCGACGGCATCGGACAAAGGCGCGTCCCCGGGCCCTGGCTCCTCGGCCTTCGGCGGCAGGTTCCAGGCCTCGACGGCGTAATCGACGCCGGTGGCCACCGTCACCGCCACAGCCGCGATCATCAATCCGACCACCACGACCGCCAACAACTGGAAGTGGTTGACCCATTGGGCCGGGGCCAGGTAGCCCACCAGGGCGCTGATCTGCAACACCGTCTTGATCTTGCCGCCGCGCGAGGCGGGGATGACCTTGCGTTTGGCCACGACCAGGCGAATCGCCGTCACGATCAGCTCGCGCCCCAGGACGATCCCCGTGACGGCCCATGACAGCAGGCCGAAGGCCGACAGGCAGATCAGCGCCGAGCCGACCAGGGCTTTGTCGGCGATCGGATCAGCCAGTTTGCCGAAGTTGGTGATCAGCCCCCGGCTGCGCGCCAGGTGGCCGTCGTAGCGGTCGGTCACGGCGGCGACCAGGAAAACCGCTGTCGCGGCCGCGCGCCAAGGGATCGAACTGGCCGAATCGTGGATGAACAGGATGATGAAGACCGGCACCAGCACCAGCCTCAGAAGCGTCAGCGCGTTGGCGATGTTGACGACCGGGGGAGTCGCCACCGGCTGCTCGGACTCAGGCACCACGTGCTTAGCTTAGTCGCCGTCCGGGTCTGGGGCGGGCTCGTCCGGCGGCGCCGACTGCAGGACCGGGTTGCCGGTCAGGCGGTCGCCTGTGAGCGGGTCGGCCGCGCCGGCGCCGCCGAGCATGGCCAGCGTCGCCGCCAACGCCTCCGGCGGCGTCAGCACTTGGCGGGCTTTGGCGCCCTCGGACGGGCCGACCACGCCCCGGCTTTCCAACAGGTCCATCAGCCGGCCGGCTTTGGCGAAGCCGACCCGGAGTTTGCGCTGCAGCATCGAGGTCGAGCCGAATTGGGTGGTGATGACTTGTTCCGCCGCCTGCAACAGCAGGTCCAGATCGTCGCCGATGTCGTCATCGACCACCCGGCGGCGCGACGAGGGCGCGATCACGTCCGGCCGGTATTCGGCCTCGGCCTGGGCTTTGACGTAGTCCACGACGGCGTGAATCTCCGATTCGCCGACCCACGCGCCCTGCAGGCGCATCGGCCGCGAGGACCCGTAGGGCAAGAACAGCGCGTCGCCCTGGCCGATCAGTTTCTCGGCCCCGTGCTGGTCCAACACCACCCGCGAGTCGGTCTGCGAAGTGGTGGCGAAAGCCATGCGCGAGGGGATGTTGGCTTTGATGACGCCCGTCACCACGTCCACCGACGGCCGCTGGGTGGCTATGACCAGGTGGATGCCGGCGGCGCGGGCGAGTTGCGTGATCCGCTGGACCGAGGCCTCGACATCGCGCGGCGCCACCATCATCAAGTCGGCCAACTCGTCCACGACCACCAGCAGATACGGGTACGGCCTCAGCGCCCGCTTGGCGTCCGGCGCCGCCTTGATGGATCCGTTGCGGACGGCTTTGTTGAAGTCATCGATGTGCTTCAGGCCATAGCGTTCAAGGTCGTCATAGCGCGCGTCCATTTCGCGGACCACCCAATCGAGCGCCTCGGCCGCTTTCTTCGGGTCGGTGATGATTGGCGTTATCAGATGCGGGATGCCGGCGTAGATGGTCAACTCGACCCGTTTCGGGTCGATCAGGACCATCCTGACTTGGTCCGGCGTGGCCCGCATCAGCAAAGAGACCACCATCGAGTTGACGAACGATGACTTCCCGGAGCCGGTGGCGCCAGCCACCAGCAGATGCGGCATCTTGGTCAAGTTAGCCACCACGTAGCCGCCGCCAACGTCTTTGCCCAGCGCCACGACCATCGGATGACTGTTGCGCCGCGACACCGGGCTTGTCAGCACGTCGCCGAGGGGCACGGTCTCCCGTTCTTTGTTCGGAATCTCGATCCCGACCGCCGATTTGCCGGGGATGGGCGACAGGATCCGGATCTCCGGGCTGGCCACGGCGTAGGCGATGTTCCGCTGCAACTGCGTGATCCGTTCCACCTTGACGCCGGGCCCGAGTTCGACCTCGTAGCGCGTGACGGTGGGTCCGCAGGTGAAGCCGGTGACGGTGGCGTCGACCGAGAATTGCTCGAAGACGCCGGTCAGGGATTCGACGATGGCGGCCGCGCCCTCGCTGTGCCCGCGTTTCGGCAAGTCTCTGACCAGCAGGTCAGCAGGGGGCAGTTCGTAGATCAGGTCGCCGGTGAGTTCGCCCTGGGCGCCGGAGGGCGCCACCTTGGACGGTCGTTGGGGGTTTGTCAAGGCCGCCGATGCCGTCGCACCAGCCGCCGGGTCGCCGGCCCCTCCCAGCTCGGCAGTGTCGGGGTCGACCGCCTCGCCGCCGTCCGCGTCCGCCCGCCCGGAGGCGCCCAATTCCGGGGCCGGGTCGAAGTCGCCGGCGCGGCTGGGGGCGCGCCGAGCCGCGCCCCTGTCCTCTGGGCGGCGGTAGGCCTCGTCGGCGGCGTAGCCGCCGGGGACCTCAGGTCCTTGGGACGCCTCCGCGCGGCCGGCGGCGCGCCCCAGGCCGAGCGCCTCCCAGCCCTGACGCAGACGCCGCGGGATTTGCACCACCGGCGTCTTTGTCAGCACCAACAGCCCGAAGAAGGCCAGGATCAGGAAGATGACGAAGGCGATCGCCGGAGTCACCAGGGCCGCCAGCGGCGTGCCGATCAGCCCCACGGCGCCGCCGGCGGCGCGGATCGCGTCCCAGGCGCCGCGCGGGCGTGGCAGCCCGCGCCCGATGTGGATCATGGCCGCCACCGCCACGATCAGCGTGCTGAAGCCGATCGAGATGCGCCAGTTGTCCTCGCCTTTCTCCGGGTGGCGCATCAGCCTGACGGCCAGGAACACCGCCACCACCGGCAGGGCTTTGCCGAGCACGCCGAAGCTGCCCGCCACCGCCCATTCGATGACGCCGCCGGCGGTCCCGCTGAGCCCGAACCAGGTCTGCGCCGCCACCACCAGCGCCAAGCAGATCAGCGCCAGGGCGGCGCCGTCGCGCCGGTGCTCGGGCGGCAAGGATTTGGCGTCCCGGCCGAAGCGCCTGGCGCCAGCGCCAACTCCGTGCGCCACCCCCAGCCAGGCCCCTTTGGCGACGCGCCCGGCGACCCGCCCGGCGGCGGGGCCGGCGGCGGGCCCGGCGGCGGCGACGGCTGGGCTGACGGCGGTGCGCGCGGTCTTCGGCCCGCCCGCGCCGGCGTCTCTTGGCCGCGCCGGCACCGCCGACCGTCCGTTGCGACCGGTGTTCTTAGCCGTGACTGCCTCCTGCCCGTGACTGCGCCATTTCCTCTGCCTATTCAGGCTAACCGCAGGCTTAGACAGCGTGGGTCGTGACACACCGCCGCCGCCAGACAGCCCCGCCACGCGGCGGCGACGGGCGGGCCGTTTTGGCGCCTGCGGCCGCGCCGGGTGATAATGCCAGTGACCAGACCGGGCGCGATCGGGCCCGCCACCGACGTTCTCACCACCGAAGGAATGCTCCCGTGACACTGACCCGCGACACCCACAGCCGCTCCAAACGCCTCGACGCCCTCCGTTTCAACCGCCTCCATGGGCGCCTGGTCTGGGGCTCGGGCCTCGGTTGGGCGATGGACGCCATGGACGTCGGCCTGATCTCATTCATCCTGGTGGCATTGCCGGAGAGCTGGCAGGTGACCGCCGCCGACAAGTCCGCGATCGCCTCGGCCGGCTTCGCCGGCATGGCCATCGGAGCGTCCCTGGGCGGATTGGTGGCCGACCGCCTGGGGCGGCGCCAAGTCTTCGCCCTGACCCTGTTGGTCTACGGGCTGGCGACCGGCGCCAGCGCCCTGGCGTGGGGGGTGGGCGCGCTGATCGCGCTCCGCTTCGTCGTCGGCCTGGGCCTGGGCGCCGAATTGCCGGTGGCGTCGACCCTGGTGAGCGAGTTCTCGCCGCCACGCATCCGCGGCCGGGTGATCGTCTGGCTGGAGGCCTTCTGGGCGGTCGGTTGGACCGCCGCCGCCCTGATCGGCTATTACGTGGCCGCCCCGGCCGGCGTCTTCGGGGCGGCCGGCTGGCGCTGGGCGCTGCTGATCGGGGCGGCGCCGGCGCTGTACGCGGTCTTCGTGCGCCGCTCGCTGCCGGAGTCGATCCGCTTCCTGGAGTCGAAGGGCCGCTTTGACGAGGCCGAAGCCGCCGTCCAGGCTTTCGAGGCGGCGGCCCGCCCGCCTGCCCGAGCCGCCCAAGGCCAGCCCGCTGGGACCGGCCATTTGTCCGATGCCGTCGCCACGGCATCGGGCAACGGCGCGGCGCCGCGCGACGACGCGGGCGGCGACCCCGACGCGGGCGACGAGTTCAAACCTGTCAAAGCCAAACCGTCGGCCCTGTTCAGCGGCGGCATGGCCCGGCGGACCGCCGCCATCTGGGCGGTCTGGTTCTGCGTCAACTTCGCCTACTACGGCGCCTTCACCTGGCTGCCGTCGCTGCTGGTGGCGGACGGGCAGACGGTCACCAAATCGCTCGGCTACACGCTCATCATCACGCTCGCGCAACTGCCCGGCTACGCCTGCGCCGCCTGGCTGATCGAGCGCTGGGGGCGGCGCCTGACCCTGACGGTGTTCCTGGTCGGTTCGGCGGCCGCGGCGGCGTTGTTCTCGCAGGCGGGCGCGGACTGGGCGGTCGTGGCTGCGGGCATGGCGCTGAGCTTCTTCAACTTGGGCGCCTGGGGGGCCCTGTACGCCATCACGCCGGAGATCTACCCGACGCCGCTGCGCGGCACCGGCGCGGGCGCGGCGGCCGGGTTCGGCCGGGTGGCTTCGATCGTCACCACGCTGGCGACCCTGCCGCTGCATCAGGCCCTGGGCACGGCCTGGGTGTTCGCCATCTTCGCCGCCTTCTTCGTGATCGCGGCCCTGGCCGCCTGGGCGCTGCCGGAGATGCGCGGCCAAGTCCTCGCCGACGGCTGACCGCGCCGGTCAAACACAGGTTTGGCCTAGGAACCCGGGGTCTTCGCCGGGGTCTTAGGCCAGGACTATCACCGGGATGATCATTGGGCGGCGGCGCAGTTTCTTGGAGATCCAGCGCCCGGCCACCCGGCGCATGACCTGCTGGAGTTGGTGGGTGTCGTGGGCGCCCTGGTCCATGGCCAGGACCAGGGCCTGACTGATCTGCGCCACCAGGTCGTCGAAGACCTCGTCGCCCTCGGCCATGCCGCGGGTTTGGATGGTCGGCTCGACCATCAGGTAGCCCTCGGCCGGATCGACCACGGCGAAGATCGAGACGAACCCCTCGTCTCCCAGGATGCGCCGGTCCTTCAGCGAGACCTCGGTCAACTCCCCCACCGACGAGCCGTCGACGTAGACGTTGCCGACCTCGACGGCGCCGACTATCTCCGCCAGGCCCTCAGCCAGGTCGATCACCATGCCGTTCTCGGCCAGGACCACGCGCTCGGAGGGAACGCCGGTGGCGACCGCCAACTGCCCGGCGGCGACCAGGTGGCGGACCTCGCCGTGGACCGGCATGACGCACTGCGGGCCAACTATGTTCAAGGTGTAGAGCAGTTCGCCGGCGGCGCTGTGCCCGGAGACGTGGACGGCGGCGTTGCCCTTGTGGACCACTTTGGCGCCCATGCGGGTCAGGCCGTTGATGACCCGGTAGACCGAGTTCTCGTTGCCGGGGATCAGCGATGACGCCAGGATGACGGTGTCCCCCGGGCCGACGTGGATTTTGTGGTCGCCGTTGGCGATCCGCGACAGGGCCGCCATCGGCTCGCCCTGCGAGCCGGTGGTGACGAAGACGACTTGATCGCGGGGCAGGGCGTCGGCGGTGTTGAGGGGCACAATTGTGCCCTCTGGGGCGCTCAGGTAGCCGAGGTCCAGCGCGATCGTCATATTGCGGATCATTGAGCGCCCGGCGAAGGCGACCTTCCGGTCATGGGCGGCGGCGGCGTCCAGCACCTGCTGGACGCGGTGCACGTGCGAGGAGAAACAGGCCACCATGATCAGCCCGGGCGCCTGGTCGAAGACCAGGTCGAGGGTCGGGCCAATGTCTCGCTCGGTCGGGATGAATCCGGGCACCTCGGCGTTGGTCGAGTCCATCATCAGCAGGTCGACGCCCGCGTCGCCGGCGCGGGCGAAGGCGCGCAGGTCGGTGATGCGCCCGTCGAGCGGCAGTTGGTCCAGTTTGAAGTCGCCGGTGTGGAGGATCCGCCCGGCCTCGGTCGCGACGGTCAGCGCCAAAGAGTCCGGGATGGAGTGGGTCACGGCCATGAACTCGCAGGTGAATGGCCCAAAACTGGCGATCGATCCGTCGTCGACGGCCAGCGTCAGCGGCTTGATGCGGTGTTCGGCCAGTTTCGCCTCGACAAAGGCGAGCGTCAGTTGCGAGCCGACCAAGGGGATGTCCGGGCGCAGCCGCAGCAGATAGGGCACCGCCCCGATGTGGTCCTCATGCCCGTGGGTCAAGATCAGCGCCACCACGTCTTCCAGCCGGTCGCGGATCGGCCCGAAGTCCGGCAGGATCAGGTCGATCCCGGGCTGGTGCTCCTCGGGGAAGAGCACGCCGCAGTCGATCACCAACAGTTGGCCGTCGATCTCGAAGACGGTCATGTTGCGGCCCACCTCGCCCAGCCCCCCCAGGGGGATGACCCTCAGCACGCCGTCTTCAAGGGCGGGCGGTTCCCCCAGGTCAGGCCATAGATTTGGCTGCGCCAACGATTTCTCCTGTTCGCTTGTGCCGGGTTTTCAGGCCGCCGATGCCGCGCGGCCCGGTTCCAGCCCCGCCTCGGCCAAAGCTCGGCGCACGTGGCCGACTTCCAACTCTGTCGCCTCCGCCAAAGGCAGGCGGACGGTCCGTCGCGGCAGAATCTCCAGGATTTCCAGCGCCGCTTTGATCATCACCAGTCCTTGCCCGCCGCCCATGACCGCGTCGATGACGGGCAGCATGCGGGCCATGGCGTGACGGGCGCGGGGCAGGTCGCCCCGGTCGACGGCGTCGATGACTTGGCGCCAGAGGCCGCCGGCGACGTGCCCGACAACTGACACCACCCCGGAGCCGCCGCTGGCCAGGAAGGCCAGCCCGAGCAGATCGTCCCCGGCGTAGTAGGCCAGATCGGTGCGGGCGATCTTTTCGAAGGCGGCGCCGGCTTGGCCGGTGGCGTCCTTGACGGCCACGATCTGCTGGTGGCGGGCGAGTTCCGCGAGGGTCGCGGGCTGGAGTTGGACGGCGCTGCGGCCGGGGATGTCGTAGATCATGACCGGCAGGTCGGTGGCGTCCGCGAGGCGCAGGAAATGCTGGATCAGTCCGGCCTGGCTGGGCCGGGAGTAATACGGCGTGACCGCGAGCAGCCCGTCGGCGCCGGCGTTGGCGGCATCGGCGGCCAGGCGCAGCGAATGGGCCGTGTCATTGGTGCCGACCCCGGCCACGATCTTGATGGCCGGCCCAACGGTCGCGCGGACGGCCTCGATCAGTTGGCGCTTCTCGACGTCGGTGGTGGTCGGGGCTTCGCCGGTGGTGCCGTTGACAACAATGCCGTCGTGGCCGTGCGCCACCAGATGCGCCGCCAGACGGCGGGCCGCCGCCAGGTCCAGGGCGCCGTCCTGCTCGAAGGGCGTGGCCATGGCGGTCAGCAGGGCTCCAAATGGGCGAGAAGGGCGATCCAGCTGAGACATGCCACCTAACCTAGCGCTTTGCCGGGAAGATCGCGTCATCGCCGCCCGCCGGGCCGGGGCGCGCGCGGCGCGGGGCACAATGGTTGGATGCCGAATTCCGTCCGGGACGCCACGCCGCTTGACGCCCCCGCCTTGGCCGCCATCCAGCGGCACAATTGGTTGACGCTGCTGGGCCCCGACCTGCCGCACCTTGAGGCCACCCTCGATGCCGCATCCCTGGCCCTGACCTGGGCAGACGCCATCGGACTGGCTGGCGGCGCGGGGCCCTACGCGGTCCTGGCGGCCGAGGCCGAGGACGGCGGCGTGGCCGGTTTCGCCGCCATCGGGCCGCTGTTGGACCCGGACGCGGGCGAGGGCGGCGCCGAGTTGGTGGCGTTGTGGGTGGCCGGCGAACAGCAACGTTTGGGGCACGGCTCGCGTTTGCTGGCCGCCGCCGCCGATGCCGCCCGCCGCCTTCAGCGCGCCACCCGCCTGGCGCATTGGGTCGCCCACCAGGATGTCTTCCGCCAGCGTTTCTTGAAGTCAGCCGGCTTCGGCCGGGATGGGGCCGAGCGCTCCTGGCAGGCGCCCGGCGGGGAACTCGTGGACGAGTCCCGCTGGTCGGCCCGCCTCGATTGACCACCGCCTGCTAGCCTTTTATAAAAGCCGCAAAGATTATAAAAGCTGCAAAAGGGGGCTGACTTGGCTCACGCGCGAAACCCGTTCAAACCCTCGGCTGGCGCCAATCCCCCCGAGTTGGTGGGACGCGAAGCGCTGGTCGACGAGTTCGCGGAGTCGATCGGGAGTGGACCCGGGGCGCCTGGTCGGCTCACCATCTTCACAGGCCCGCGCGGGGTCGGCAAGACCGTCATGCTCAACGCCGTCGCCGAGCGGGCGCAGACGGAGTACCAGTGGCTCTCGATCCACGAGACGGCCACCCCCGGCCTGCTCGAGCGCATCGCCATCCAAGCCGCCTCGATCCTTGAGGAACGCTCCCCGAGCGCCCGCAAGATCACGGGCGTGACTTTGGCCGGCATTGGCGGGGTCAGCCTCTCCGAGGGCCCTGTGCCACATGAACTCGGGGTGCGCCACGCCCTCGCCCAGCTGGCAGCCCAACTTGAAGAACACGGCACCGGCCTGCTGGTCACAATCGATGAGATTCACGCGGGCAGAGCGGACGAGTTGAAGCAACTAGCGGCCGTCGTGCAGCACCTGGTCAGGGAGGAACGCGAGATCGCCCTGGCCCTCGCCGGGCTCCCCCAGGGGGTGAGCGCGTTGCTGGCCGCAGAATCGGTGGCGACCTTCTTGCGCCGAGCCGAGCGCCACTCCTTAGGCGCGCTGGCGATCGGGGACGTCATGGCCGCTCTGCGCAAGACCATCGAAGAAGCTGGCCGCACCATCTCCGAGGACTCGCTCGGCGCGGCCGCCCAGGCCACCGGCGGCTATCCGTTCATGGTCCAACTGGTCGGCTACCAGGTCTGGCGCCAGGCCAGCGGCGCCGTCATCACCCGCGAGGCCGTCGACGCGGGCGTCGTCGCCGCCCGGCGGCGCCTGGAGGTCCTTGTGCATGAGACCGCGCTGAAGGACCTGTCACCGGTGGACCAGGAGTTCCTTCGGGCGATGGCGCGCGATCCCATCCCCTCACGCACAGCCGACATCGCCGCCCGGCTGGGGCAATCGGCCAGTTACGTCGCCGTCTACCGGGCCCGCCTCCTGAAGGCGGGCCTGATCAAGGAGGCGGGCCGGGGCGCTGTCGACTTCGCCCTGCCGTTCCTGCGCGAATACCTCCGCGAACACCCTGAAGGCGGCCCCCCGGAAGATGGGGCCGGCGCCGTCAGGCGCTGAAGCGCGGGAAGGCGGTCTTGCCGGCGTAAAGCGCCGCGTCGCCCAGTTGTTCCTCGATGCGAAGCAACTGGTTGTACTTGTTGACGCGCTCGCCGCGGGCCGGGGCGCCGGTCTTGATCTGCCCGGCGTTGGTGGCCACCGACAGGTCCGCGATGGTGGTGTCCTCGGTCTCGCCGGAACGGTGCGAGGTCATGGTGTAGAAGCCGGCCCGCTGGGCGACCTGGACGGCCTCCAGGGTCTCGGTCAGGGTGCCGATCTGGTTCAGTTTCACCAACAAGGCGTTGGCGGCTTTCAAATCGATGCCCTTGGCCAGGCGCTCCGGGTTGGTGACGAACAGGTCGTCGCCGACCAGTTGCACCTTGCCGCCGATCTTCGCGGTCAACGCCGCCCAGGCGTCCCATTCATCCTCGGACAGCGGGTCCTCGATCGACACCAGCGGGTAATCCGCGATCAGCTTCTCGTAGTAGTCGATCAGGTAGTCGGTGGGGCGGCCCTCGCCCTCGAACTGATACTTGCCGTCCTTGAAGAACTCGGTCGAGGCCACGTCCAGGGCCAGGGCCACATCTGCCCCCGGCTGGTAACCGGCCTTCTCGATGGCGCTGACAATCAAATCGAGCGCCTCAGCGTTGGAGGGCAGGTCCGGCGCGAAGCCGCCCTCGTCGCCCAGGCCCGTGGCCAAGCCCTTGTCTTTGAGGACGGCCTTGAGCGCGTGGTAAACCTCGGCGCCCCAGCGCAGAGCCTCGCGGAAAGAAGGCGCGCCGATCGGCGCCACCATGAACTCCTGGATGTCGACGTTCGAGTCCGCGTGCGAGCCGCCGTTGAGGATGTTCATCATCGGCACCGGCAAGACGTGGGCGTTGGGGCCGCCGATGTAGCGGTAGAGCGGCAGCTCCGAGGAGATGGCGGCGGCCCGCGCCGCCGCCAGCGACACGCCCAGGATGGCGTTGGCGCCCAGGCGCGACTTGTTCGGGGTGCCGTCCAGGTCGATCATGGTCTGATCCACGATCCGCTGTTCGGTGGCGTCCAGGCCGATCACCTCCGGGCCGATCTCCTCGACCACGGCCGCGACCGCGCCCTGAACGCCCTTGCCGCCATAACGCTTCTTGTCGCCGTCACGCCGCTCGACCGCCTCGAAGGCCCCAGTCGACGCGCCCGAGGGAACCGAGGCCCGGGCGATGGTGCCGTCATCGAGACCGACCTCGACCTCAACTGTCGGATTGCCGCGAGAATCGAGGATCTCACGCGAAAGAACTAGATCAATGTTGGCCACAAGGCACTCCTAAACGTCGAAGCTAACGAACCAATTGGTGCGTGGATCATCGTAGCGCTTGAGGCCCGGGACAGCCGTGGACCGGTCAGCGATTGTCCGCCGCCAACAGGTCTTTGGCCGCCTGGCTGAGCCGGTCGAGGCGGGCGGCGGCCTGGCGGCGGATGGCCGTCAGGCCCAAGGAGTCGGCCGTGGCTGGCACCGGCGCCACCACTTCCAAGTAGCACTTCAGCTTTGGCTCGGTGCCCGATGGTCGCACCACCAGCCGGGAGGCGTCCTCCAGCGAGAAGATGAGGGCGTCGGTGGGCGCCAGGCCCTCCCAGCCGGAGGCCAGATCGATCATCCGCGCCACCGCCGCGTCGCCGATCCGCTGCGGCGCGGCGCGGCGCAGCCGCCGCATGACACCGCCCGGCCCGGAGGCGTCGGCGAACCGCAAAGCCACCTGGCCGCCCAGGTGCAGGCCGTGCTTTCTGGCCAGGTCGTCCAAGAGATCGATCAGCGTCCTGTGGGCCAGTTTGGCCCGCGCCGCCAACCGGGCCACCGCCAACCCGGCGGTGATGCCGTCTTTGTCGCGCACCAGGTCCGGCCGGACGCAGTAACCGATCGCCTCTTCGTAGCCGAAGACCAGCCCCGGCGTGCGGGCGATCCATTTGAACCCGGTCAGGGTGCGCTCATAGCGCAAGAGGTGGTCCCGCGCGATGCGGGCGAGCAACCGCGACGAGACGACCGATGACGCCAAAGCCGGCCGCGCGGCATCGGACGTCTCGGGGACCTCGCGCCAAACTTTGGCGGCCTCCTCCCCGAGCAGGGCGCCGACTTCGTCGCCGGTCAACGCCCGCCAACTGCCGCCGCGCGGGCCGTGCGGGTCGAAGACGGCCACGGCGCAGCGGTCGGCGTCTGGGTCGTGGGCTATCACCAGATCGGCGCCGATCTGCTCCGCCAGGGCCCTGGCCAGGTCGATCGCGCCCGGCTCCTCCGGGTTCGGGAAGGCGACGGTCGGGAAGTCGGGGTCCGGCTGGGCCTGTTCCGGGACCGGGTGGACGTCGCTGAAACCGGCCGCCGCGAAGGCCGGCAGGGCGATCCGCCCGCCAACGCCGTGCATGGCGGTGTGGACAATTCTGAGGTCGCCGGCCCCGGGCGCCGGGCTGACCCCGGCCACCGCCTGACGCAGATACTCGCGCTCCAGGTCGCCGCCCACCGCCTGCCAACCCCGCGCCGCCCGTTTGACCTGGTCGGCCGGCGGGGCGGCGGCGATCAGGGCGGCGATGTCTTGATCGGCCGGGGGCACGATCTGCACGCCCTGGCCGGGGCCGGCCGCCGCCCGGGCGCCCAGGTAGACCTTGTAGCCGTTGTCCTGGGCGGGGTTGTGCGAGGCCGTCACCATGACGCCGGCGTCGGCCGAGAGGCGGCGGACGGCGTGGGCCAGCAGCGGCGTGGGGCAGGTCCGCTCCCAGAGCAGGGCGCGCCCGCCGGCCGCGACCACCACCGCCGCCGTGTCGAGCGCGAAGGTGGCCGAGCCGTGGCGGGCGTCGTAACCGATCACGACCTTCGGCGCGGCGGTGCCTGGCCGCCGGATGCGGCGCTGCAGCCCCAGCCGGGCGCCCAGTTCCGTCTCGGCCAAGCGCCTGACGGCCAGTTCGGCGGTGTTTTGGAACCTTGACGTGGGCGCGGCGGCGGGCGTCGGCTCGCCTTCCCCCTGTCCGATGACGCCTTGCAGGTAGGCCATCAGGCCGGCGGCCGCGCGGATCACCACGGCGCGGTTCATGCGGGCGGGGCCGGGCCCGAGTTTGCCCCGCAGTCCGGCGGTGCCGAAGGCCAACGGCCCCGAGAAGGCGTCCGCCAGCTCGGCCGCGGCGCCCTGGTCGCCCGCCTCGGCCGCGGCCAGCAACGCCGCCAGTTCGCCCCGGGTCTGCGGGTCCGGATCGGCGCTGATCCAAGCCTCAGCTTCGGCCTTGAGGCGGGCGCTGACGTTCGACATGATCAGGCGCTGTCAGCCGGCGAGAGCCGCCAGCACCTGCGCGGTGGCGGAAAGCCCCAAGCGGGTCGCCCCCGCGTCCACCATCGCCAGCGCCGCCTCAGCCGTGCGGATGCCGCCCGAGGCCTTGACCCCCACAGCCGGGCCGACCGCCTTCGCCAACAACTCGACGGCGTGGACGCTGGCGCCGCCGGCCGGGTGGAACCCGGTCGAGGTCTTGACGAAATCAGCGCCCGCCTCGGCCGCCGCCTCGGCCGAACGGACGATCTGCCGGTCGGTCAGCGCGGCCGTCTCAAGGATCACCTTCAGGACACCCGGGCGCGGGAAGGCCGCGCGCACGGCTTGGACGTCATCGGCCACCTTGGCCCAGTCCTCGTCGCGGACCCGCCGCAGGTTGATGACCATGTCGAGTTCGTCGGCGCCGTCCGCCAGCGCCCGCGCCGCCTCCGCCGCCTTGACCTCCGGGTGGTGGGCCCCGGATGGGAATCCGCAGACCACGGCCACTCTCAGGCCGTCCGCGTCGAGCGGGATCATCGATGGCGAGACGCACACCGACCACACCCCCAGCCGCCGGCCCTCGGCCACCAAGGCTTGGACGTCGGCGGCTGTCGCCTCCGGCTTCAGCAAAGTGTGATCAACCATCCGCGCCATTTCGGTTCTGTTCATACCTCCATTCTCCCGCCTGTCAAGAGCCGATGCGGCTGAGGATCAGGGGGCGGGGCGGGGGCGGGGCGGGGGCGGTTTGGATGGCATCTCCGGTCAGCGCCGCCTGGGCGGCGCCGAAGCGTTCGGGAGTGTCCGTCCAGAGCGTCGCCAGCGGTTGTCCGGCGGTCACGCGGTCGCCGACCTGGGCGTGGAGCTCGACGCCGGCGCCGGCCTCAACCGGGTCGTCTTGGCGGGCGCGGCCCGCCCCCAGCCGCCAGGCGGCCACACCCACAGCCAGGGCGTCAAGCCTGGTCAGGAAGCCGGTGGCGGGGGCGGTGATGACCTCGGACCAGCGCGCCTGGGGCAACGGCGCGGACCAGTCGCCGCCCTGGGCGGCGATCATCGCCCGCCAGGAGTCCATCGCCCGGCCGTCCGCCAGCGCCGCCGCCGGATCGGCGTGCGCCCGCCCGGCGGCCGTCGCCAGCTCCTCGGCCAGCGTCAGGGTCAACTCGCGCACATCGGCCGGGCCGCCGCCGGCCAAGACCGCGACCGCCTCGCGCACCTCCAAGGCGTTGCCGACCGTCCGCCCCAGCGGCGTGGACATGTCTGTCACCAGCGCCGCCGTGCCGACCCCGGCGTCAAGCCCGAGTTCGACCATCAGCCCGGCCAGTTCGGCCGCCCGCTCCGGGGTTTTCATGAACGCGCCCGAGCCGCACTTGACGTCCAAAACCAAATGCGCCGCCCCGCCCGCGATCTTCTTGGACATGATCGAACTGGCGATCAGAGGGATCGACTCGACGGTCCCGGTCACATCCCTGAGGGCGTAGAGCTTGCGGTCGGCTGGGACCAGGCCCGGGCCGGCGGCGCAGACGGCCGCCCCGACCCGCTCCAACTGCGCGGCCAGTTCCTCGGCGCTGAGGTCGGCCCGCCAGCCTTTGACGGCCTCGAGTTTGTCCAGCGTCCCGCCGGTGTGTCCCAGCCCGCGCCCGGACAACTGCGGCACCGCCAGCCCGCAAGCCGCCAGCAACGGCGCCACCACCAGGGTGATCTTGTCGCCCACGCCGCCGGTCGAATGCTTGTCGACGGCCACCCGGCCCAGCGCCGAGAAGTCCAGCCGCCGCCCGCTGGCGATCATCGCCCGCGTCCAGCGGGCGGTCTCGCGGCGGTTGAAACCGTTCAGCAGGATCGCCATCGCCAGGGCGCTCATCTGCTCGGCCGCGATCTGGCCGGCGGTGTAGGCGGCCACAGCCCAATCGATCTGCGCGTCAGACAACTCGCGCCGGTCGCGTTTGGCGGCGATGACCTCGACCGCGTCGAAGATCTCCATCAATCCGGCTCCCAAGCCTGCGGCAACAGGTCGGCCAGGGCGCGCTCGCCCTCGGGCGTCAACACCAGCAGCGAGCCGCCGCCGTGCTCCCAGAGCAGTTGGCGGCAGCGCCCGCAAGGCGTGATGACGTGGCCCAGCCCATCGACGCAGACGAACTGCGTCAACTGCCCGCCGCCGGACAGATGCAGGTCGCTGACCAGCGAACATTCGGCGCAAAGGGTCAGCCCGTAGGAGGCGTTCTCAACGTTGCAGCCGGTCACCACCCGGCCGTCCTCGACCACCGCCGCCGCCCCGACCACATAGCCGGAGTAGGGCGCGTAGGCGTGCACCGTCGAGGCCGACGCCCGCGTCACCAACTCGTCCCACAGCATCGTCTCACCTCACCAGCGCCGGGATCAGGCGCGCCAACAGCCCCAGGCCGTCCGGCGAGAGCGCCGATTCAGGGTGGCCCTGCAGCGACGCGAACCGCCAGCCGCGCAGCGCGATGACCTCGTCGGTGCCGCGCCGCCTGACCACCTCCACGCCCGCCGGCGGCGTCAACGGCGCCACGGCCGTGAAGGTGTTGTAGTAGCCGAGCGTCGCCGCCGCCCCGAACAGTTCGTCCGTCAGCTGCTCGCCTTGGTGCGGCCGCGTCAACTGGCGCAGGTCCAGCCCCAGGTGGCGGGCCAGGATTTGATGGGACAGGCAGACGGCCAAGAAGGGCCGGCCGGAGTTCAACCGCCCGCCGATGACGTGCCGCAATCTCTCGATCCTGGGCTCGCCCCCAGCCGGGTCGCCGGGGCCGGGACCTGGGATGACCAGGTGCTCGCCGCCGGGCCGGTAAGCGCGCCAGGACTCGACCCGGACCGTCGCGCCGAGGCGGCGCAAGAGGTGGGCCAGCATCTGCGAGAAGTGGTCCTCGGCGTCCACAATGGCCACGTCGATGCCCACCAGCGGGCTCGCGCCGCTGGGCTGCGGCCGCAGCCAGAACTCGGCCAGGCGCTCGTTGCGGTACAACAGCGTGGCTTTGACCTGCGGGTCGCCTGCCACCGGCGGGCCGGGCGCCTGACCGGGGCCGGCCCCACCCGGCTCGGGGCTGGGCGCCGGCGGCGCGGCATCGGGCGCGGACAGAGCCGCGGCCCCGATCGCCCTCAACATCCCGGCGGCCTTGGTCCGGGTCTCCGCCACCTCGCTGAGCGGGTCGGAGTGGCGCACCAGCGTGGCCCCGGCGGGGACGGTGACGCGGCCGGCCGGGTCGACGTAGGCGGTGCGGATCAGGATCGGGGCGTCGAGGTCCCAGACGCCGCCGGGCCCGGGCTCGAACAGCGCCAGCACCCCGGCGTAGTAGCCGCGCGGGCGGCGCTCGCGGCGGGCGATGACGGCGCAGGCGTTCTGCATCGGCGCGCCGGTGACCGTGGGCGCGAACATGGTTTGGCGCAGGACTTGGCGCGGGTCGGCCTCGGTCAGGCCTTCCAACAGGTACTCCGTGTGGGTGACCTGGCTCATGGGTTTCAGATACGGCCCGATCATCCGCCCGCCGCTGGGGCAGACGGCGCTCATCAGCTTGAGTTCCTCATCGACCACCATGAAAAGCTCATCGACTTCTTTGGCGTCCGTCAGGAAGGACAGCAGGCCCGGCACCGTCGGCCCGGCGGGCGGGTGGCGGTAGGTGCCGGAGATCGGGTTCATGGTCACCACGCCCGCCTTGATGGTCAGGTGGCGCTCGGGGCTGGCCCCGGCGAAGGCCAGCCCGTCCGCCCAGACCGCGTAGGTCCAGTAGGCCCCCTGCTCGCCGCGCAGCAGGGCCGCCATCCAGGCCAGGACCGCCTCGCGGGCGTCGGCCGCGCCGCCAGCCGCGCCGGCCGCGTCGCCATCTGCACCGCCGTCAGCCGCGCCGGCCGCACCGCCGTCAGCCGCGCCGGCCGCCACGATCCGGCCCCGGAAGGAGCGGTGGAGCACAAAGTTGGCGCCCTGGCCGCGGCCGATCTCCTCGGCGATGACCTGTTTGACCTGTTCGGCGTAGTCGGCGTCGGCGATGTCGAAGCCCTCGGCCTGGAAGGCCGGCGCCGCCGCCGGCAGTTCCGCCAGCAATTCCGCGACCGGCACGGCCCGCCGCTCGGTCACGATCAGGCAGCGCAACGGGGCGTAGTCATCGACCACGTCGAATCCGCGCTCGGCGATCTGGCGGAACGGGACCATGGCCAGCACCGGTCGCGATTCGAGCGGAATGTCCCCGGTCGCGGCCACATCGCGGACCTCGCCCGTCAAGACCTCCACCACCGGGCTGGCGCCCCGGCGGATCAGGGCGAAGGGCTGACCGGCGGGCGGCAAGTTGGGACTCACCCAAGAAAGGATAGATCAGAGGCGGGCTTTGAGCGCCTCGACCTCGCGGCGCCAAAGGGCCGCGTCCACGTCCGAGGGCTGGCGCCAATCCCCGCGCGGGGACAGCGCCCCGGACGCGATCACCTTGGGTCCGTTCGGCAGCGCCGAACGCTTGAACTGCGCGGCGAAGAAGCGCCGGTAGAAGACCTCCAGCCAGCCGAGCAGTTCAGCCGCCGAATAGTCGTCCGGCCCGGCGCCCTCCCAGGCCTGGCGCAACCGGTAAAACACCTGACTGGGCGTCAGGCCGAAGCGCAGGGTGTGGTAGAGCGCGAAGTCCTGCAAGGGATAGGGCCCAATCACCGCCTCGGTCGATTGCAGCTCGCCGTCCTCGCCGGGCGGCACCAGCTCCGGGCTGATCTCGGTCCCGGCGATCGCCTCCAGCGTCCGGCCGACCGCCTGGTCGAATTGGCCGGTCTTGGCGACCCAAAGGATGAGGTGGCGGATCAGCGTCTTGGGCACGCCCGCGTTGACGTTGTAATGCGACATCTGGTCGCCAACGCCGTAGGTGCACCAGCCGAGCGCCAGCTCGGACAGGTCGCCGGTCCCCAGCACAATCCCGCCGCGCTGATTCGCCAGCCGGAACAGGTAATCGGTCCGCAGCCCGGCCTGCACGTTCTCGAAGGTGACGTCGTATTCGGCTTCGCCGCGGGCGAAGGGATGGCCCAGGTCGGCCAGCATTTGGCGGGCGGCGGGCCGGATGTCGATCTCTTCGAAGCCAACACCGAGCGCGCGCGCCAGCGCCTCGGCGTTGGCCTTGGTCGCCTCAGAGGTGGCGAAGCCGGGCAGGCCGCGGGCCAGAATCTCGCCGCGCGCCCGCCCCAGCCTGTCCATCGCCTTGGCGGCAACGATCAGCGCCTGCGACGAGTCCAGCCCGCCCGAGACCCCGATCACGATCTTCGGCCGCCCGAGCGCCGTCAGGCGCCGCGTCAACGCGCTGACCTGGATGTTGTAGGCCTCGTAGCAGTCTTGGTCGAGCCGCGCCCGGTCGTCCGGCAAGAACGGGAAGCGGGTCACCGGTCGCAACAGCCGCCCGATGCCGTTCGCCCCGCCGGCCGCGTCCGCCGCCTTCGCGCTCGGCCCGGGCCCGGCGGCCGGGAGATCGACCGCCGTCAGGCGGAAGCCGCCAGTGCGTTCGCCGTTGGCGAGGCGGTTGTCATCGAAGCTGCCTTGGCGCAGGCGGTCCTGGCGGATCAACGCCAGGTCGATGTCTGCCAGCGTCATGACCGGCCCCTGGGCGAAGCGGGCGCCTTTGGCCAGCCGCTCGCCGCGCTCGAAGACGGCGGTCTGCCCGTCCCAGCTCAGGTCCGTCGAAGATTCGCCCTGGCCGCTGGCGGCGTAGACATAACCGCAGATCAGCTTGGCGGATTGGGCCTGGGCCAGGCGGCGGCGCTGGCGCGCCTTGCCAACTGTGATCGGGCTGCCGGAGATGTTGGCGATGACCTCGGCCCCGGCCAGGGCGGCCTCGGCGCCTGGCGAGATCGGCACCCAAAGGTCCTCGCAGATTTCAATCCCCAACCGAAACGCTGGGGCTCGCCGGCCCAGCGCTGGCGGCGGCGCGGCATCGGGCGCTGGCAGTCTGACCTCGAACAACTGCTTGACGTTGACTGGCACCGACTGCCCGGCTATCTCCACAGCGCCGTCGGCGCCAATCCCCGAGGCGAACTGGCGCTGCTCGTAGAACTCGCGGTAATTGGGCAAATATGACTTCGGCACCGCGCCCAGCAGGCGCCCGGCCGCGATCACCACGGCGCAGTTGTGGAGGCGGTGGGTGACCCGCAAGGGCGCGCCGACCACCAGCGCCAACGGCAGGTCGGCGGTGGCTCGGGCCAATTCCGCCAGGGCCGCCTCGGCGGCCTCGATGACGGCGGACTGCATGAACAGATCGTCCAGCGAGTAGCCCGTCAGCCCCAGTTCGGGGAAGATCGCCAGAGCGGCGCCGGCCTGGGCGGCGGTGCGGGCCTGGGCGGCGGTGGCGGCGGCGTTGGCGGGCGGATCGGCCAAGCTGACCGGCAGGGAACAGGCGGCGACTCGGACAAAGCCGGCCGCCACGGCATCGGCATCCACTAGGACAGTCTCCCAGACGCGGCGGGTGGTAGAGTTGTGGGAGCGGTTCCACTGTTGTTGGCGGGGCCTTGCCGCCCCGACCATCCGCGACCATCCCCGGCCACCGATGACTATCACGAGGACAAATATGAAAATCTTCACGCTGCCCGGCACCGACCTGCGCGTCTCCAACGTGGTCGCAGGCATGATGCGAATCACCGACAAGACCGACCAGGAGATCAGGGACCTGGTCGGCGCCGCCCGCGACGCCGGCGTCAACTTCTTCGACCACGCCGACGTCTACGGCGGCGTCCTCCACACCTGCGAACGGCGCTTCGCCGAGGCCCTCAACTGGTCCAGCGCCGAACGCGAACAGGTGATCCTGCAAACCAAGGCCGGCATTGTGCCGACCGGCGAAGGCTGGGCCTACTTCGATTTCTCGGCCGCCCACCTGGTCGAGGCGGCCGAGGCCTCCCTCAAAGCCCTGCGCACCGACTACATCGACATTCTGCTGCTGCACCGGCCCGACGCGCTGGTCGAACCGGACGAGGTCGCCGCCGCCTTCGACCAATTGCAGGACGCGGGCAAGGTCCGCCACTTCGGCGTCTCCAACCACACGCCGCGCCAGATCGACCTGCTCAAGACCTCCGTCCGTCAACCGCTGGTGGCGAACCAGTTGCAACTCTCGATCACGCACGCGCCGCTGGTGGCGCAGGGCCTGGCCGCCAACATGGCGGCGCTCGACCAGTCAATCGTCCGCGACGGCGGCGGCCTGCTGGACTACTGCCGGGCGCAGGCGATCACCGTCCAAGCCTGGTCGCCGCTCCAGCGCGGATTCTTCGACGGGACCTTCCTGGGCGACCGCCAGCGCGAACCAAAGCTGAACGAGGTCATCGACCGGTTGGCGGCCAAGTACGGGATCGACCCCATTGGGATCGCCACCGCCTGGATCACCCGCCACCCGGCCCAAATGCAGGTTGTGCTCGGAACCTCAACCCCGGCGCGGCTGGCGGGCGCCGCCCAAGGCTCCGACGTCCCCCTGACCAAACGCGAGTGGTACGAGTTGACCCTGGCCGCCGGCCACATCACGCCATAGCGCGAATGATGTCCTCGACCCGGACCTTGGCGTCGCCGAAGAGCATGGCCGTGTTCTCGTTGAAGAACAACGGGTTCTGCACGCCGGCGTAACCGGTCGCCATCGACCGCTTGAAGACGATCACCTGGCCCGCCTCCCAGACATGCAGCACCGGCATGCCCGCGATCGGCGAGGACGGGTCGTCCAAGGCGGCCGGGTTGACGGTGTCGTTGGCGCCTATCACCAGCACCACATCCACGTCCGGGAAGTCGTCGTTGATCTCGTCCATCTCGAAGACGATGTCGTAAGGCACCTTCGCCTCCGCCAGCAGCACATTCATGTGGCCCGGCAGGCGGCCGGCGACCGGATGAATGGCGAAGCGCACGTCCACGCCCCGCGCCCGCAGCTTGGCGGTCAGGTCGGCGACCGCGCTCTGCGCCTGCGCCACGGCCATGCCGTACCCGGGGGCGATCACCACAGACGAGGAGTCTTTCAGCAGTTCCGCCACCTCCGGGGCGGTGATCTCCCGGTGCTCGCCGTAGTCCTTGGCCTCGCCAACAACCGCCCCGTCAGACCCGAACCCGCCCATGATGACGCCCATGAACGACCGGTTCATGGCCTTGCACATGATGTATGACAGGTAAGCGCCAGACGA
Organism: Bifidobacteriaceae bacterium; assembly: GCA_031278655.1. Classification (GTDB taxonomy): domain Bacteria; phylum Actinomycetota; class Actinomycetes; order Actinomycetales; family WQXJ01; genus JAIRTF01. Next base: position 20,626 of record JAITJZ010000103.1, on the reverse strand, counting down.
GCCGACCAGCGCCCCGGTGATGATCAGCAGATCGTTGCCGAGGGTGAACCCCGCCGCCGCCGCCGCCCAGCCGGAATACGAGTTCAGCATCGACACCACCACCGGCATGTCGCCGCCGCCGATCGCCGCCACCAAGTGCAAGCCGAGCAGCAAAGCGATCACGGTCATCGCCGACAACAGCATCAGCCCGGTGTTGCCCTGGCCGATGTGCTGATCCGCTGGCAGAATCACGAACCAGACCGTCAAACCGATGAAGGCCAGAACGGCGGCGCCGTTGATCAGATTGTGGTGCGGCAACGCCAGCGGCTTCGACTTCATCTTGGCGGAGAGCTTCAGATAAGCGATGATCGAGCCCGTGAAGGTGACCGCCCCGATGAACACGCCGATGAACAACTCGCCGTAATGGAGCCCGACGTTGTGCTCAGGGGCGCCCTCCAAATAGGACACCCAACCGACCAGGACCGCCGCCAAGCCGACGAAGGAGTGGAACAAGGCGATCAGCTGCGGCATCCCCGTCATCTCCACCCGCAGCGCCCTGAAGACCCCGATTCCTGCGCCCACCAGCATCGGCGCCAGAATCGCGGCCAAGCCCCAAGTGGGCAGGCCGCCAACTTTCTCGCCGCCCGACTCGACGCCCAATTGGGTCGCCAGCACCGTCACCACCAGGGCGACGCCCATGCCGACCGACCCCAAGATGTTCCCGCGCCTCGAGGTCTCGTGTTTCGACAAACCCGCCAGCGCCAGGATGAACAACAAACCCGCGATGATAAACGCGCCCGACTGCAATGAATCTGACATGACCGGTCAGCCTTTCTGGAACATCTTGAGCATCCGCTGGGTCACGGTGAACCCGCCGAACACGTTGATTGACGCCAACAACACACCCGCCACGGACAACACCAAGATCGCCAAGTCCGTGCGCCCATCATGCTGCGACTGCGACAACCCCACCAGCGAGCCGACCACGATGATCCCCGAGATCGCGTTGGTCACGGACATCAACGGCGTGTGCAAAGAATGCGACACGTTCCCGATCACGTAATACCCGACCACCACCGCCAACATGAAAACCATGAAGTGCCCCAGCAACCCGGCCGGGGACACCCAGAACAACGCCAGCAGCGCCGCCCCGCAGATTCCCAGCACGGTCCAGGTGACCCTGGGGTCGCGTGGCTTCTTCGGCTCCGGCGCCGGCGGCGGCGGCGCGGCGACAGCGGCCGGGGCGGCCGAGACGGACACCGGCGGCGGCGGCCAGGTGACCTCGCCATCGGTCACCACCGCCATCCCCCGGATCACCACGTCATCCATGTCCAGCGCCACCACCCCGTCCTTGGCCGGCGTCACCAGTTTGAACAGGTTGACAATGTTCTGCGCGAACAGATTCGACGCCTGGGTCGGCAGCCGTCCCGCCAGATCGGTGTAACCGATGATCTTGACCCCGCCCGGGGTCGTCACCAACTGATCCGGCTTCGAGCCGGCCACGTTGCCGCCGGTGGCGGCGGCCATGTCGACTATCACCGAACCTGGCTTCATCGAAGCCACCATTTCCTCTGTCAGCAGCCTCGGCGCCGGTTTGCCCGGGATCAACGCCGTGGTCACAACGATGTCCGCATCCTTGACCTGCTCGGCGTACATCTTGGCGGCGGCGGCGGCGTAATCCGCCGACGCCTCCTTGGCGTAGCCGTCTGACGACTGCTGCGCCTCCGCCTCGACCGCGACGAACTCCGCGCCCATCGACTCGACCTGCTCGGCCGCGGCCGCACGGATGTCGGTCGCCCGCACCATCGCGCCCAAAGCCCTGGCCGCGCCGATGGCCGCCAAACCGGCCACCCCCGCCCCGGACACGAACACCCGCGCCGGCGGGACCTTCCCGGCCGCCGTCACCTGGCCGGTGAAGAACGACCCGAAGGCGTTCGCCGCCTCGATGATGGCCCGGTACCCGGCGATATTCGACATCGACGAGATCACGTCCAAGGCCTGCGCCCGCGAAATCCGCGGCACCGAGTCCATGGCCAACACCGTCACCTTCGCCGCCGCCAGCTTCGCCAGCAGCTCCGGGCTCCTGGGCGCCGCCACCAGCGACATCAGCACGGCGCCCTTCGACAGCAAGGCGATCTCGGCGTCCGTGGGCGGCTCGATCTTCGTCACCACATCCGCCGCCCAGGCCTCCCGGCGCGAGACGACATCGGCCCCCGCCTCCCTGTAGGCCTGGTCGCGGAACGACGCCGCCTTGCCGGCGCCCTCCTCCACCGCCACCGTGTAACCGAGTTTCACCAACTGCGCCACCGACTTCGGCGACGCGGCCACGCGCCGCTCACCGGCGGATGACTCCTTTGGCACACCAATCAGCATCAGGCGCCTCCCTCCTTGGATTTAGTAGACATTTCTAGGGCTTCATGGTTTCTGATCCGCGCCTCCAACCGGCGGGTCGCGGCTCGCAGTTCTTGTTCGGCGTCCAGTCCGCGCGCGTCGGCCTCCCGGGCCAAGCTCGCCAGCCGTTCGCCCAGGTCAGATCCGCCGCCCGATGCCGTCGTGACGGTTTCGAGCCCGGCCCGCCGCGCCCGGGCGAAGATTTTCTGGGCGCGGGCGAGCGCCGATTGGCCGGCGGGCACGCCGTCGAGGACCGAGCGGCGGGATTTCTCCTGGGCCTTGATCCGGTCCCAGCGGCGGTGGGACTCCTCGGCCGAGACGGGCTCGGCCGCCGCCGCGGCGAAGACCTGCGGGTGGCGGCGGACCAGCTTGTCCGCCACGGCGGCGGCGATGTCGTCCAGGTCGAAAGGGTCGGACGGGTCGTCGCCGGCGATGGACGCGTGAAAGACGACCTGCAGCAGCACATCGCCCAATTCCTCGCGCAGGTCCAAACGGTCGCCGTGTTCGATCGCCTCGACCGCCTCATAGGCTTCCTCGAGCAGATAGGGCACCAGCGTGCGGTGGTCTTGGCCGGCGTCCCAGGGACAACCGCCCGGGGCGCGCAAGCGCGCCATGGTCTCCACGAGGTGGGCGACGCCCCCACGCGAGCCCGGGTTGACGCTCACTCGGCGGCGCCCTCGCCGTCCGCGGCGTCACCGGCGGCGGCATCGGCGGCGGCATCGGCGGCGGCATCGGCGGCCGGCAGCGAGTCGAGCGCCACCAGCCACGGCCGCCCGGCCACCAACTCGGGGACCAAACCGGCCTGCGTCAACTCGACGGCCCCAAAGCGGGGGTTGACCTCGACGGCGGCGATGGCCGCCTGGTAGTCCTCCCAGGTCAGCAGGCCGCTGGTGATGGCCTGATCGAGCAGCCCGACGTGGTACTGGGCCAGCCCGTCGATCACCTCCTCCGGGATCTGCCTGACCCGCGCGCGGGACGACTCGTCGCCCATGTCGTTGGTCTCGTAGTAGTCGGCCACGTAGTCGGCGGTGATCTTCTCGGCCGCGGCCCCGGGGGCGACCGTTTCCTCCCCGCCCAGATCCTCGACCAACTGGGCGGACACCCGGTCCGCGACCAACAGCTTGAGGACGGTCTGCGGCGACTGCTCGGCCGCGCCGGCCTCGATCAACAGCACCAGGCTGTAGGCGTCGGTCGCCTCAGACAGGTCCGCCTGGGTGACGATCTCCGGGCCGATGACGGCGGCGACATCCGCCTGCCCGCAACCGCCCAAGCCGGCGACCAGCGTCAACGCCCCGGCCACGGCCACGGCGCGCCGACTCAAATGCTTCAGAGCCACAGTCGTTCCCTTCCTCGGGGTGTCCAAGTCGCCTGCCGTAACCGGGCGAACCGCCCCCATCTTACGCGGTCTCGCCGAGGTTTCCGGGCGCGCGCGCGATCAGGTCCTCGATCAGGGCGCCGAGCCAGCGCACCAGTTCGACTCCGGCCATGGCCGGTTCGCCCAGGCGCGCGGACGGGCGCGGCGCCGCCACCAGGACGGTGCGGGTGGCCGGTTTGACGACAGTGCCGGGCTGCGTCCGCCGCAGCCACAGTTGTTGCGACTCGGCCAGCGCGCACGGCGCCAGCCGGATGAACTTGCCTTGGGCGACGATCTGGCTGAGTTTGGCCGCCCGCGCCCGCAGGCGCAGGCCCGCGATTTCGAACAAGGCTTGGACCGGCTCGGGGATCGGCCCGTAGCGGTCGGCCAGTTCGTCGGCCACGGCTTTGATGTCGTCCGCCGATGCCGTCGCCGCCAGTTTGGCGTAAGCCTCCAGCCGCAGCCGGTCCCCGTCCACGTAGCTGTTCGGGATGTAGGCGTCGACCGGCAACTCGATTTGGACTTCGGCCGGGGCTTCCTCCGCCTGGCCCTTGGCGCTGGCCACGGCCTCAGCCACCATGCGCAGGTAGAGGTCGAAGCCGACGCCCGCGATGTGCCCGGACTGCTCGCCGCCCAGCAGGTTCCCGGCCCCCCGGATTTCGAGGTCTTTGAGCGCCACCTGCATGCCGGCGCCGAGGTCCGATTGGGCGGCGATGGTCGACAGCCGGTCGTGGGCGGTCTCCGTCAGGGTCTTGCCGGGGCTGTAGAAGAAGTAGGCGTAAGCCCGTTCTTTGCCCCGGCCGACGCGCCCGCGCAACTGGTGGAGTTGGGCGAGGCCGAATTTGTCGGCGTCGTCCACGATCAGGGTGTTGGCGTTGGCGATGTCGAGCCCGGTCTCGACAATGGTGGTGCAGACCAAGATGTCGAACTGCTTCTCCCAGAAATCGACCATGACTTTTTCGAGTTGGCTCTCACGCATCTGGCCGTGGGCCACGGCGATCCGCGCCTCTGGGATCAGTTCGGCCAGGTCGGCGGCGACCCGGTTGATCGATTGCACCCGGTTGTGGACGTAGAAGACCTGGCCCTCGCGCAGCAGCTCGCGCCGGACGGCGGCGGCGATCTGGCCGGGCGTGCGCGGACCGACATAGGTCAAGACCGGGTGGCGTTCCTCCGGCGGGGTCGCCAAGGTGGACATTTGGCGGATGCCGCTGACCGCCATCTCCATGGTCCGGGGGATCGGTGTGGCGGACATCGACAGCACGTCGACCTCAGGGTTGACCGCCTTGAGGGTTTCCTTGTGCTCCACGCCGAAACGCTGTTCCTCGTCCACGATCACCAGTCCCAGGTCCTTGAACCGGACACCGCCGGTGACCAGCGAATGCGTGCCAATGACGACATCGACCTTGCCGGCCGCCAAAGCTTCCTTGGTCTGACGCGCCTCCTTCGGCTTCTGGAACCGCGACAAGGCCCGGACCTCGACCGGGAAGGGCGCGTAGCGGTCGGTGAAGGTGTCCATGTGCTGACGCACCAGCAGCGTGGTCGGGGCCAGCACCGCCACCTGTTTGCCGTCCTGGACCGCCTTGAAGGCCGCCCTGACCGCGATCTCGGTCTTGCCGTAACCGACGTCGCCGCAGATCAGCCGATCCATCGGCGGGGTTTGCTGCATGTCGGCCTTGACTTCGTCAATGGTCGTCAACTGGTCCGGCGTCTCGACATAGCCGAAGGCGTCCTCGAGTTCGCGCTGCCAGGGCGTGTCCGGGCTGAAGGCGAAGCCCTTGGTGGCCATGCGGGCGGCGTAAAGCCGCACCAGTTCCTCCGCCAGGTGGCTGACGGCCTGGCGGGCGCGGGCCTTGGTCTTGGACCAATCCGCCCCGCCCAGTTTGCTCAGCGGCGGGTTCTCCCCGCCCACATAGCGTGTCACCTGGTCCAAGGCGTCCGTCGGCACGTACAGCCGGTCGCCCGGCTGGCCCCGCTTCGACGGGGCGTATTCGATGACCAGGTATTCGCGGGTGGCGGCGGTGGCGCCGCCGCCTATGGTGCGGTCGACCAGTTCGACGAACCGGCCGACGCCGTGGCTTTGGTGGACCACCAGGTCCCCGGCCGTCAGTTGGACCGGATCGACCGCCGCTTTGCGGCGCGAGGGCATGCGCCGCATGTCCCGGGTCGAGGCGCCGGAGCGCCCGGTCAGGTTCTTCTGACTGACGACCGCCAGTTTCAAGTCCGGCATGGTGAAACCGCCGCCGGGCGCGGTGGTCACCAGCGCCAGCCCCGGCTCGGCCGCCGCCTGATCGAGGTCCGCCACGAAGCGGGCGGCCACCCCCTCGCCGCCGAGGCGTTCCGCCAAGCGCCGGGCCGGGCCAGCGCCCTCTGTGGTCAACACCACCCGCCAGCCGTCCTTGAGCCAGCGCTTCAACTGTTTGATGGCGGCGCGCACCTGGCCGTGATAGTTGTCCAGTTCGCGCGCGCCGAGCTCGACCCGGACCACGTCCTCGACGCCGGTGTTGACGGCATCGGCGCCGGTGTTGACGGCATCGGCGCTGGCAGGACCGGCGGGGAGGCCCAAGGTCGAGGCGTTCCACCAGCCACAACCGACCGCCACCGCCTCGGCGTGAAGCTGGTCGAGGGTCAAGAACGAGCCCTTGGCCAGGTCGATCGGCGAATCCGCGCCCAAGGCGGCCGCCTCCCAGGCCGCCTCCAGGAACTCCTGCGCGGTCGCCAACAGGTCCTCGGCCCGGCGGCGCAACCGCTCCGGGTCCATGAACAGCATCAGCGACCCCTTGGGCGCCAGGCTCAGCACCGGCGTCAGGGATTCGGCCAGCGCCGGTATCAGCGACTCCATGCCCTCGACCGCGATCCCCTCAGAGATCTGGGTGAGCATGTCCGCCAGCGCCGGCAATTGCGCCGCCAAGGCGCGGGCGCGGGCCCGGACCGCCTCAGTCAGCAACAGCTCGCCGCAGGCCGGCGCCCACAGTCCGCCTTCGACCAGATCGGATGAGCGCTGGTCGAGGACGCCGAAATAGCGGACCTCATCGACCTCGTCGCCCCAGAAGTCGACCCGGACGGCGTGGTCCTCGCTCGGCGGGAAGACGTCGAGGATGCCGCCGCGGACGGCGAACTCGCCGCGCCGGGCGACCATGTCGACCCGCCGGTAGGCCAACTGCGTCAGCCGCTGCGCGGCCGCCGCCAGATCGGCCTGCTGGCCTTGGACCAGTTTCAGCGGCGCCACCTCGCCCAGTCCGGCCACCACCGGTTGCAGCACCGAACGCAGCGGCGTCACCAGCAACTCGATCGGCCCGAACCGCCCCGCCGGCTCCGGGTGGGCCAAACGGCGGAAGACCGCCGCCCGCCGGCCCAAGGTGTCGGCCCGCGGCGACAGCCGCTCGTGCGGCAGTGTCTCCCACGCCGGCAGGACCGCGATCAGGTCTTTCGGCATCATGGCGGCGGCGGCCTGGGCCACTTCCTCGGCCGCGCTGGTCGAGGCGGTCACCACCACCAGCGGCGGGTGCGGCCCCGGCCCGGCCCCGGCCCGGCGGCGGACGCCCGCCAGCGCCCGCGCGATCGTCACCACCAGCGCCGGCCGCACGCCCTCGACCGCCATGATGTCGACATGATCGATCTGACCCGGATCGGCCGGGTCGAGCCGCGCGCGCTCCGCCACCCGCTCGACCACCCGGGCCATGCCCGGGTCCGAGGCCAACAACTGCGGCAGCTGCGTCAGCGTCATGGCGCCTGGTCCCGCTCGGCCGTTTCGTCCGCCTCCGGCGGGCTGTGAAAAGCCAGCTGAGCGGCGGCCAAACCTTCGAGGATGAGCCGCTCGACGGCATCGGCGGCCTTGTCCGCCAACAACGCCACGTCCGCCGCCTGCGCCGCCGGGAAGTCCGCCAACACAAAATCGGCCGCCTCCTGGCGCCCGGGCGGGCGGCCAACGCCGCAGCGCACCCGCAGGTAATCGCGGCCGCCGAGGGCTTTCGAGATGTCGCGCAGACCGTTGTGGCCGCCCTCGCCGCCGCCGCGTTTGAGCCGAACCTGCCAGGCCGGCAGGTCGATGTCGTCATGGACCACCACCAGGCGGTCAAGGCCGACCCCGAAGTAGTCGACCAATTCGGCCGTCGGCCCGCCGGACAGGTTCATGAAGGTCTGCGGCTTGGCCAGGACCGCGCGCGGGCCGGGCAGGCCGCCGGGCAGCCAGCCGATCCGGGCGGCGGCGGCCAGGGCACGCCCATGCGCGCGCTTGGAGAATGACGCCCCCACCCGCGCGGCCAGCACATCAACCGCCATGAAACCGAGGTTGTGGCGGTTCTTGGCATAGGCCGGGCCGGGGTTGCCCAGGCCCACGACCAACCAAACTCCGGTCACAGTTCAACCACGGTACGCCAAATCAGTCCTCCGCGAGCGCCTCGGCCGCTTCTGTCTGAGGCGTCTCCGGCTCCTCGCCGCGCGGCGACGTGATGGTCACAAGGTTGGTGTCCGGGCTGTCGACCGCCTCGACGCCTTCCGGCAGCGTCAGATCGGCGATCTTGATGGTGTCGCCGTCGTTCAGTCCCTCGACCGAGATTGAGATGACCTCCGGCACATGCGTGGCCTCCGCCCGCACTTGCAGTTCTTGGGAGTCCAAGATGGCCAGGCCGGTGGTCGGCTCGCCGGCGATGTGCAGCGGCACCGCCGCCTCGATCTTCTCGCCCACTTTGACGATCTGCAGATCGATGTGCTCCAGCACGTCCGTCAGCGGGTTGCGCTGAATCTCCCGCGCGATGGTCAAGGTCTGGTCCCCGTCCAACTCGATCGTCAAGACCGCGTTGACATGCCGCAGCGCCAAGAAGGCGTCATGTCCGGGCAGGGAGATGTGGACGGGCAGGTCGCCGCGCGAATGCATGACGGCGGGGACCCGCCCCGCCCGGCGCACGCGGCGGGCCGCGCCCTTGCCGAACTCCGCGCGCGGCTCGGCCTGAAGAATTATTTCAGCCATAGTGGGCTCCTTTGTCAGTCGATCACGGAGGCTCAGGTCCTCCCTCGCCAAGGCAACCGTGACATCTTACCCACATTGGCGCCAGCCGTTCGCACCGCCCAACCGCCGAACCGCCGATGCCGTCCGCGCAGCCGATGCCGTCCGCCCGCCTGGGGCCGGAGTCATTCACCTGGGCTTGCGGTTTCGTCAGACCCGGGCGGCTCTGGCGGTTCAGCCGGGTCAGCCGGTTCAGCCGGCCGCGCCGGTTCAGCCGGTTCAGCCGGCCGCGCCGGCGGGCTCGCTTGGGCGCCGCGCAAGATGAAGCGCTGGTGGAGGATGGGTTTGCGACCCGGATCGAGGGCCGCGGGCGGGATCAGTTCCGGCAGCCCGTCGTGGCGGAACCGGACCGCCCAGTCGGGCGGTCCGTGGCCTGACGGTTCGATGAGCGCGTGGTGATGTTTGCAGAGCAAAACAAGATTATCCAAACAGGTGTTTCCGCCGCTGGCCCAGGGTTTGACGTGGTGGGCCTCGGCCAGCCCGACGGGCGTGTCGCACGACCCAAAGACGCACCCGCCATCGCGCAGTTCCAACGCCGCCCGGATTGGGCCGGTGACCAGCCGGTTCGCCCGCCCCACATCCAACACCTGGCTCTTGGTCCCCAACACGACCGGCATGACCTCCGCGTCGCACAGGATGCGGCGCAATTGGCCCGCCGGGACGGTCGCCTCAGAGCCGACGAGTTTGGCGGCGACGGCCTGGCCCATGAGGTCCTCATAGGCCATGGTGATCTGGACGCGGGGCCGGTCGGCGCCAAGTTTGGGGGCGCTGGCGCTGCGGGCGGCCTGGTCGAAGACGGCCAACAGCCCGTCAACCCTCAGGGCCGCGCGGTCGGCGCCGGGGTCCGTCTCGGCTTTGGAGCGCTTGAGCTGCTCGGCGTGGGCGTCGACGACACGCCTGACCAGTTCCGCGTCAAGCGTGGGCATGGACGCCTGGAGCGTGGTCGACCCGTCGCCATGGTCGATGAACCACAGCCACCGGTTCGCAAAGGCCGCCCGGTACTCGCGCTCGGCCCGCTCCTGGTCCTTGGCCTGGGTCAGCTCCGGGGCGACCTTCTCCAGCAAGAACCGACCCGCCCGAGCCAACCCCATCGAGTCCAGCTCGCTCGTGAACGAGACCATCAGCGCCCCCGCGCTGGCCATCTGGCCCGGGTCGAGGTCTGCGGCGGGGAGTTGTTTCAAGACGCGGACGGCGCTCGAGGTCTGGAAGGCGTTCGCCCGCCCCGCGAAAGCGGCTCGCCGCAGTTCCGGGAACTTGACCAGGTCTTTGCCGCGCAAAACGATCTTGGCGGCTTGGGCGCGGGTCAACAGATTGTGCCGCATCAGCCAAGTTGTGGCCCCGAGCCCTCCCGAGGCCGTGTGGTGCTGGTCCGCTTGGACCGCCAATTGGCCGGCCACGTGCTCCAACCGGTGCGCCGTCTTCAGCAATTCTGACGCCTGGCCCAATTGCTCGGCCCGGCCCGCCTGGTTGGCGCGGGCGGGGTCGACCAGCTCCGGGATCGCCAGCTCGGCCAGCAACCCGATCCCGGCGAGCTTGTCCTCCGGCCCCCAACTGGCCACCAATTCCGCCAACGCCGCGCGCTTCGCGTCCAACAGCCCGCCGGCGCCGCCCGCCGCGCCCGAGCCCAATCTCAGGCCCGGCACAGCCCATCCGTCCGATGCCGCCGCGCCGCCGTCGCCCGCCAAAGCCGCCGTTTCGCGGTCTTCGCCAGGCTCTGATTCGGGGGTCAAAGGCACCCTTCTATTGTAGCGCCATATGCCTATCAAGACAACGGTTGTACGAGGTTTTTTTGAGGTCCCGCGAACGTTCAACCCCGCCGATGCCGTCCGCCCGCCCCGGGCCCGGGGACGCGGCCGGGGAGCAAGGCGGGGGCCGGGCGGGGGCCGGGCCGACCCTAGCAGGGCCCGTCTTCGACGCCGGCGCCGCCGGCGGCGATGTGGGCCTGGTTGGCGCCATCGGCGGCCTGAAGACACCACGAATCCGCGCCGAGGCGGGCCAGCGTCATGGTGACGCCGTCGCTGGCCGGCGAGACCATCAGCCCAGCCGCCGCGCAATCAGCCTCAGTCGCGCCGCAGACGTAGTAGACGCCGCCGCTGACCTGCACCTTCGGGTCCTCCTGGGAGACCGTGTACCAACCGGCGACCTCAGCCGCGACAACGCCCAATTCGGCGCCCAGCACCGCCCCCGACCCGGCCGCGATCTTGTCTTTGCCGGTGACCGCCTCCTCGAAATCGTCCCTGGCCTGGTCGCAGGCGCTCAGCGGCGCGGCCAAGACCAGAGCCAGCGCAGCCGCCGCCAACGCCATGACGTGACTGCGGGCTGGTAAGCGACCTGACGGCATCGGACAAACCTTTCGTTGAGGACGGCCGGGAAATCAGATCTGGCCCACCAACTCGGCGGACGGCCGGAGCGTGTCGGCGCCCAAGACCCACCGGGCCGGGCAGACTTCCTCCGGGTTGGCCGCCACCCACTGCGCGGCCCTGACCTTGCGCAGCAGGTCGCGGGCGTCGCGGCCAACCGCGCCATCGGAGATCTCGACGGCCTTGATGACGCCCTCGGGATTGATCAGGAAGGTGGCGCGCTCGGCCAGGCCGGTCTCCTCGATCATGACGCCGAAGCCGCGCGTCAACTGCCCGGCCGGATCGCCGAGCATCGGGAAGTCGATGGCGCTGATCGCGTCCGAGGCGTCGTGCCAGGCCTTGTGCGAGAAATGCGTGTCCGTCGAGACGGCGTAAATCTCGGTCTGGAGTTCCTTGAAATCGCCGTGCAGCGAGGCCAGGTCGGCCAACTCGGTGGGGCAGACGAAGGAGAAGTCAGCCGGGTAGAAGAAGACCACCGACCAGGCGCCCAAGAGATGCTGGTCGGTGATCTCGCGGAACTCGCCGCGCACATAGGCGGTGACGCTGAACTCGGGAATGCGGGTGTTTAGGATCGACACGATCGTGTTGGCCTTTCTGAATCGTCTGAATCGTCTAAGTCGTCTAAGTCGTCTAAGTCGTCTGAGTCGGTGTTTCTGCGGTCAGGAGTTGCCGTCGAACAGGGACGTGACCGAGCCGTCATCGAAGACTTCGCGGATGGCGCGGGCGATCAACGGCGCGATCGACAGGACGGTCAGCTTGTCGAAACGCTTCTCATCCTCGATCGGCAGGGTGTCGGTGACAACGACCTCTGAGATGAACGAGTCCCTCAGCCGCTCCACCGCCGGCCCGGACAAGACCGCGTGCGTGGCCGCGACAATCACCTGGGCGGCGCCGTTCTGCAGCAAAGCGTCCGCCGCCTGGACAATGGTCCCCGCCGTGTCGATCATGTCGTCCACGATCACGCAGGTCCGGCCCGCCACCTCGCCGACCAACTCGTGAACCTTGATCTGGTTGGCGATGGCCGGGTCGCGCCGCTTGTGGATGATCGCCAGCGGCGCCCCCAGGCGGTCCGACCACTGGTCGGCCAGGCGCACGCGCCCCGCGTCCGGAGAGACGATCGTCAAGCGCGAGCGGTCAACCCGGGTGCGGACGTAATTGGTCAGGATCGGCAGCGCCCACAGGTGGTCGACGGGGCCGTTGAAGAAGCCCTGGATTTGGGCCGTGTGCAAATCGACGGCCATCAGGCGGTCGGCGCCGGCGGTCTCGAACAGGTCCGCTATCAGGCGGGCGGAGATGGGCTCGCGCCCGCGGTGCTTCTTGTCCTGGCGGGCGTAGCCGTAGAACGGGGCGATGGCCGTGATCGACTTGGCCGACGCCCGTTTGAGGGCGTCGCACATTATCAGGTGCTCCATGATCCACTGGTTGATCGGGGCGGTGTGCGATTGGAGGCAGAAGGCGAACGCGCCCCGAACCGATTCGGAGAACCGGACATAAACCTCGCCGTTGGCGAAGTCATAGGCGGAGGTCGGGACCAGTTCGCAGTTCAGTTCCCGCGCCACCGCCTCCGCCAATTCCGGATGTGCCCGCCCGGAGACCAGGACCATCCTCTTTTCCGTGTCATGGCTGATGATTCCGCTGCTCAAGGCCTTGCCCTTCTGTTGATCTGATCTCCAAGCGCGCGCTCAGCCGCCAGCGCGCTGGCGCTTCCCGGACGCTTGCGGATGGTCCAGCCCTCAATGTTGCGCTGGTCGCCGCCGCTGACCACCAGGGCCCCCGGCGGCACGTCCCCGCGCACCACGGCGCCAGCCCCGGAATAGGCGCCAGCGCCCATCTCCACCGGCGCCACGATGACGTTGTTCGAGCCGATCCGCGCCCCCGGGCCGATCACGCATTTCGACTTGGTGACGCCGTCGTAGTTGGCGAAGATGGTGCCGGCGCCGACGTTCGCCCCCTCGCCCACGGCCGCGTCCCCGACATAGGCCAGGTGCGGCACCTTGGCGCCGGCGTCCACCCGGGCGGCCTTCAGCTCCGTGAACGAGCCCGCCTTGGTCCGGGCGCCCAGCACCGTGCCCGGCCGCAGATGGGTGAACGGCCCGACGCAGGCCCCCTCGCCGATGACCGCCCCGCGCGCCACCGTCCGGTCGACTATCGCCCCGGGGCCGACTTGGGTGTCGGTCAGGGTGGTGAAGGGTCCGATGACGCCGCCGGCCGCCACGCTGGTACGTCCCGCCAGGTTGGTCCCCGGCAGCAGGGTGACGTCAGCCTCCAGTTCGACCTCCGGTCCTATCCAGGTGCTTGCCGGGTCGATCACTGTGACGCCGGCGATCATCGCCCGCGTCACCAGCCGCTGATTGATGGCGGCGGCGGCCTGGGCCAACTGGGCGCGGTCGTTGACGCCTTGGATGACCGCCGGGTCCTCGGCGATGACCGCCCGGACCGCTCCCCCGGCCGCGCGGGCGGCCGCCGCCACGTCGGTCAGGTAAAGCTCGCCCTGGTCGTTGTCGCGCCCCAGGCGGGCCAGGCCCGCCCGCAGCGCCTCCCGGTCGAAGACATAAGCCCCGGCGTTGATCTCCCGGACGGCGGCCTGTTCGGGGCTGGCGTCACGCTGCTCCACGATCTTGGCCACCTGGCCCGCCTGGTCGCGGACGATCCGCCCGTAACCGAACGGGTCCTCCACCAGCGCCGTCAGCAGTGTGACCGCGTTGCCCGCCGCCAGGTGGGCGTCCACCAAGGCCTGAAGCGTGCCCGCGTCGATCAGCGGCGTGTCGCCGCTGATGACCACGATCGGCTCGGGGCTGGCGAGCCCGGCAGGCCGCCCGGCCGGGCTGTGGTCGCCGGCCGCGGCGACGGCATCGGCGGGCTGGTCGATGGCGGCCAAGGCGCACTGGACGGCGCGACCCGTGCCGGGAACCTCGTCCTGGTCCGCGATCAGGGCGGCCGGGGCGAGCCGCTGGGCCTCGGCCGCCACCAGGTCCCGGCCGTGGCGGACCACCACCACCAGCTGACTGGGATCAAGGCCCTGGGCGGCGGCGACCGCGTGCCCTAGCAAACTGCGCCCGGCCGCTTGGTGCAGCACCTTGGGCGTCCGGGACTTCATGCGGGTGCCTTCACCGGCGGCCAGGATGATGACGACAGGCTGGGTCATAAATGGGTTCTCCAACGCTCGAACGGCAGTGGGGGACTGTGCGAGTACAGCTTAGTCCGGCGCGAACTGGTTCGCCCCAGCGCCCAGTCGTGGCACACTAGAAAGGCTTTCCGCCTTGGTGTAATCGGCAGCACAGGGGTTTTTGGTGCCCTTAGTCTAGGTTCGAGTCCTGGGGGCGGAGCCCGCAGCGGCCGGAACCCCGCGCCAGTCCACGCCAGTCCGCGCCAGGGTCAATGTGTGCGCGGTCGCTGCCCCGCCAGCGACCGGGTCTCCAACGACATCGATTTGTTCACCACCCCGACCACGGCGGACCAGTTCGCAACGGCGGTGGGGGAGATAGTCGCCGCATACGAGGCACCGGGGCTGGTGGCGCGGCTCGCCGCCAGAACCCCCGGCCTGCGCGCAGCAAGCGACCCGCCCAACTCAAACTGCCGGTTGACGGACGGCGGTTGTTCAGAGCCGATTTGGTTAACGTTTGGATTTCTTGGGGGACCAGATCGGGCAAAATGGTTGGATGGCACGGCGGATGAAACAGCCGGCCCGGCCCCGGATGAGCGGGCGGGAGCGGCGCGAGCAACTGGTGTCGGTGGCGCGCAGCGTGTTCGCTGAGAAAGGCTTCGAACCGGCCAGCGTCGAGGAGATCGCGGCCCGCGCCGAAGTCTCCAAGCCGGTGGTTTATGAGCACTTCGGCGGCAAAGAGGGGATTTACGCGGTGGTGGTGGACCGCGAGGTCCAGGAGTTGTCGCGGCGGTTGACCGCCGCGCTGACGGTGCGCGACCACCCCAAACGGATCGTCGAGCGCACCGCCTTGGCCCTGCTCGATTATGTCGAGGAGAATGAGGACGGCTTTCGGATTTTGGTCCGCGACTCGCCGGTGGCGCAGGCCACCGGCCCGTTCTCATCAATGCTGGGCGATGTCGCCGGCACGGTTGAGGCGCTGTTGGCGGCGGAGTTCGAGGCCCACGACCTCGACCCGGCGACAGCCGCCCTCTACGCTCAGATGATGGTCGGGATGATCGCTTTCACCGGCCAATGGTGGTTGGAGGCCCGCGAGCCGGACAAGGCCGTGGTGGCGGCCCACCTGACCAACCTTGGTTGGAACGGTCTGCGCGGCATGGAACGGGCGCCAAGACTAATGACTCTCGACGTGGAGTGATAGTCGGCTATCGTGGGGCAATGAGCACTTCTCCCCGACGCCGCCAAGATTCAACCGGTCAAGTTGTCGAAGCCTGGGGCCGCGAGCGCCCTGACCTCGACGCCTCATCCCTGGAATTGTTCAGCCGGGTGACGCGCTTGGCCAAGTACCTCGACCAAGTTCGCCAGGACGCCTTCGCCCGCCACGGCCTGCAAGGCTGGGAGTTCGACGTGCTGGCGGAGTTGCGCCGCTCGGGCGCGCCCTACGAATTGACTCCCGGCCAGATGTCGGCCGCCATCCTGCTCTCAACCGGCGCCATGACCAACCGGCTGAACCGCATTGAGGCGACCGGGCTGATCGAGCGCCATGAGGACCCCTCAGACGGGCGGGTGGTGCGCGTCCGCCTGACCGATGCGGGCCGCGAGCGCGTCGACGCCGCCCTGGCGGACCTGCTGGCACGCCAGTCGGAGTTGATGAAGTCGGTCGCTCGCACCAATCGCACGCGGGTCGTCAGCACATTGGCGCATTTGTTGAAGCAGTTCGAGGCGGCCGCCCCCAAACCAAGACCCCGGGGGTTCCAGAACAGTTCAGGTTAGGCTAATCTCATTGCCGAGCCGATTGCGGTTCGTCTGTCGCTGCCCAAACGAAAGGACCCCGCGACATGAGTGCCAACCCCCAAGGCGACCAGACGGCATCGGCGGCGGCCCGGCCCTCCCGCCTCAGCGCCCGCGACCTGCTGTCCGTCGCCATCTTCGCGGTCATTTTCCTGGTGGTGGTCTGGGCCATCTCGATGCTCGGAGTCATCTCGCCGCTGGTCTGGCTGATGGTGACGCCGTTGCAGATCATTGCCGCCGCCATCGCCTTCATGCTGTTCCTGACCCGGGTCCGCCACCTCGGCGTGATCAGCTTGTTCGGCCTGGTGATCGCGCTGTTCTTCCTGCTGGCCGGCAACTCGCTGTTGAGCTCGGCGGTGATCGCCGCCATGGGCGTGGTCGCCGATCTCATCTGCCGGGCCGGGGGCTACCACTCGAAATGGGCGTCGATCTGGGCTTACACAGTCTTCAGCCTGGCCTTCTTCTCGCCGTTCCTGCCGCTGTTCATCGACCGCGAAGGCTATTTCGCCACTGCCACCTGGGAGTCGATGGGCCAGGAATACATCGACGCCACCAACAAGCTGCTGACCGGGCCGGTGCTGTGCGGGTTGGCGGTGGCGATCGCCGCCTCCGGATTCGTCGGCGCCCTGATCGGGTCCGCGACCCTGCGCAAACACTTTGTCCGCGCCGGCCTCGCCTGATGCCGCGGGCGCAGCCGTGGCCGCGCCGGCCCGCGGGCGGCTGGACCCGCGCAGCCGAATCTTGCTGGTCGTCATCGTCTCCTTGGCGGTGATGAGCCCAGACGGGTTGCGCTTCGTGCCGGCGGCGCTGGCCCTGGGGACGGCGCTGGCCCTGACCGATCGCGCCTGGCGGCGGGCGGGCGCGCTGGCGGCGGCCGGAGCGGCGATGTTCGCCGGCGGTTGGCTGACGCCGCTGTGGTGGCCCCACCCGATCACCGCCGTGATCGCCCTGGCCTGCCAATTCACAATCCGGTTTGTGGCCACCGTGGGCGTCGCCGCGCACCTGATCGCCACCACCTCCCCAACCGCCCTCAGCGCCGGCCTGCGCGCCGCCCACGCTCCCCGGCCGATCGCCGTCACCTTGGCGGTGATGTTGCGGTTCTTCCCGGTGGTGGCGGGCGAGGCCGCCGCCGTGGCAGACGCGATGCGCTTGGGCGGGTTGGCGGGGGCGGGCGGGCTCGCCCGCCACCCGATCCGGGCGCTGGAACGGTTCGCCGTGCCGATGATCGCCGCCAGCCTGCGGGCGAGCGAGGACCTCTCGGCCTCGGCGCTGGTGCGGGGGCTGGGATCACGCCGCCGCCCAAGCGCGATGATTCCGCCCCGGTTCACCTGGGCGGACCCGGCCGCCGGGCTGGCCTTGGCCGCCTTGGCGGCCCTGAGCTGGTGGGCGAGGCCGCTGGCATGATCCGCCTGAAGGGTGTCTCGTGGACTTACGCGCACGCCTCCCAACCCAGCTTGCGAGGCGTTGACCTGCACATTCGCCCGGGCGAAGTGGTCGCGCTGTGCGGCGCCAGCGGTTGCGGCAAATCAACCCTGCTGCGGGTCATGAACGGATTGATCCCGCACTTTCACATCGATGGAGCCCTCACCGGCACGGTCGAAGTTGACGGTTTGGACACCACGCGGGCCGAGTTGGACGAACTCGGGCTGGTCATCGGCGCCGTGCTGCAGCACCCGCGCCGCCAGTTCTTCACCGACAGCGTGCCGGAGGAACTGGCCTTCGCCATGGAGAACTTCGGCTTCCCGCCGGCCGAGATCCGCGCCCGCGTGGCCGATTTGGGCGGTCCGCTGGCGGCCGTCGTGGGGCCGCGGGCCCGCCTGCGCCAGTTGTCGGGGGGCCTCCAGCAGCAGGTCGCCATCGCCGCCGCCACCGCCCACCGCCCGCGGGTGTTGTTGCTCGACGAGCCGAGTTCGAATTTGTCCGCCGATGCCGTGCGCCGGCTCGCGGGCACCGTGGCCAGTTTGCGGGAGGCCGGGTTGACGATGGTTCTGGCCGAGCACCGGCTGCGCTACCTGCGCGATCTGGTTGACCGCGTGGTTGTCTTGCGGGACGGCGCCATCGACGTCGAATGGTCGGGCGCGCAGTTCCGGGCCGTCTCCGACGCCGCCCTCGAGCGCCTGGGCCTGCGCGGCGAAGTGCGTCCCGTCGCCTTGGCGCCGATCACCGCTGTTGGCGCCAGCGTGGACGCCGGGGCCGACGCGCGCGAACCGGCGCCGGCCGGGGACGCGGCCTTCGCCGTGACTGGCGGCGCGGCATCGGGCGATGCCGGCGGCGCGGACCTGGAACTGGTCGGGGTTCGTTGCCGGCTGGGCGGGCGGCTGGTGCTCGATGTCGAGCGGGCGCGGTTCGAGGCCGGCCGGGTGACCGCCGTGCGCGGGCCCAACGGCGCCGGAAAGACCACTCTCGCCCGGATCGTCGCTGGGCTCCAGCGCTGCGCCGGCCAGGTCCGGCGGGGCGGGCGGGTCTTGGGCCGCCGCCAGCGCCAGCGCCTGACCGCCGTCGTCATGCAGGACGTCCAGCGCCAGTTGTTCGCGGACACCGTCGAAGGCGAGATCGAGTTGGCGGGGGCGCGGGGGCCGGCCGGCTCGGACGCCCGGTCGGTGCTGGCCGCGCTCGACCTGTTGGATCTGGCCGAACGCCATCCCTTGTCGCTGTCCGGCGGCCAGCAACAACGCCTGGTCGTGGCCGCCGCGCGAGTGGCCGGGCGGCGGATCGTCATCTTCGACGAGCCCAGTTCCGGCGTCGACCGCCGCCATCTGCGCTCGATCGCCGACCAAATCCGCCAGGCGGCGGCGCCCGCCAACACGGTCCTGCTGATCAGCCACGACGATGACCTGATCGCCCTGGCGGCCGACCGCCAACTGACCTTGGGGCCCCCGAGACCAGGCGGCATCGGGCGACCAGACGGCATCGGGCGACCAGACGGCATCGGGCGGCAAAACCGGTAGGCTCGTGGCGATCACCGACCCCGCTGAGTAGGAACGCCGCTTTGATCCCTTCCCCGGCCCCGACCGGCCAATCGGCGGCCGTCCGCGCCGCGCGGCGCCAGGCCGTGTCCGTGGCCGTGGCGACCGGGCTGTACGGCATCTCAGTCGGGGCGCTGGCGGTGGCGGCGGGACTGAACATCTGGCAGACCCAACTGCTGTCCATGGTCATGTTCACGGGCGGCTCGCAGTTCGCCCTGGTCGGGGTGATCGGGGCCGGCGGGTTGGGTGGCGCGGCGGTGGCCTCGGCGGCGTTGCTGGGCGGACGCAACTTGCTTTACGCCGTCCAATTGGGGCCGCTGCTGGGGTTGCGCGGCTGGCGGCGCCTGCTCGGCGCGCATCTGACGATTGACGAATCGACGGCCGTGGCCTTGGCGCAGCCGACGGCGCGGCCGGACGCGCGGCGGGCCGGTTTCTGGTGGGCGGGGGCCGGGGTCTGGGTCTGTTGGAACGCGCTGACTTTGATGGGCACCTTGGCTGGCGACGCCATGGGCGATCCGAAAGCCTGGGGGCTCGACGCAGCCGCCGCCGCGGCCTTCCTGGGATTGTTGTGGCCGCGCCTGGCCGCCCGCCGAGCGCAGGCCACCGCCGCCTTGGCGGTTGGGATCGCGCTGGTCACGAGCCCGTGGCTGACTCCCGGGCTGCCGGTGCTGGCCTCGGCGCTGGCCGCGCTGGCGGTTGGGCTGTGGCCCGGGCGCGCCCACTCCGGGGCGGATCAGGAGGGCTCGCCGTGACCGGGGCAGCGGTCTGGGTGACAGTCGGCGCGGGTTGCGCCGCCTGCCTCGGCCTGAAGCTGATCGGCGCTTACCTGCCGCAGTCTTGGCTCGCCCGCGAGTCGGTGGCCCGCGTCATGAACCTGGTGACGGTGGCCCTGCTGGCCGGACTGTTGGCGGTTCAAGCGGCTGGCCAGGGCCAGGGCCTGGCCATCGACTCACGCCTGGCGGCCGTCGGCGCGGCCGCGATCGCGCTCTGGCTGCGCGCCCCCTTCATCGCGGTCGTCATCATCGCGGCGGCCGTCGCCGCCGCCCTGCGCGCCCTCGGCCTGCCCTGACCTCGCCGCCCTGCCGACCCCGTTCAGCCAGCGCCGGGCGTCCTGCGCCAGACACCTGCGCCAGACAAGAGAGCCGCGCCGGGGCCGGGGCGTCGTCGCTGCTCACAGCGGTGCGCCGGCCACCGTTCAACCAACGCCCGGTCCCAGCCAAGCCACGCCAAGCAGCTAACCCCGGTCAAGTTGCGGGCGCGCGAACTTGACCGGGGTTACGTGCGCGCCCCACGCCCAGCGCCAAGCCCAACACGGCGCTCCGGCGGCGGCGTCGCTGCTCACAGCGGTGCGGCGGCCACCGTTCAACCAGCGCCCGGTCCCAGCCGAGCCCCGCCAAGCAGCTAACCCCGGTCAAGTTGCAGGCGCGCGAACTTGACCGGGGTTACGTGCTCCAGCACCACTTCAGCGGCGCCGGGGCGGGGCGCGCCGGGCCTGGCGGCGGCCAGGGGTCAGGCGATGGCGGCGCCGGGCGTGGACCGCTCGACCCAGACCGGGCCTGGCGGCGGGCAGGGGTCAGGCGATGGCGGCGCCGGGGGCCGGGCCGGCGGCCCGCAGGATCGAGCCGGGCGGGTGGGTGCCAGCCAGCCGCGCCGCCAGGTCACGGGCCAGGGCGTCGGCCG
>JAITJZ010000092.1 GCA_031278655.1 Bifidobacteriaceae bacterium | reverse complement strand
AGCGCCGCCTCCGGCCTAGGCGATTGGGACGAGACGTGGGCCGCGTCTCTGCTGCCCATTCAAGAGCAAGACACCGACCAGGCGATGATTGTGCTGGTGGTGGGCGTGGCCGTGGTGGCAGGCGTTCTTTGGGCGGCGGGGCGGGCGCCCCGGCCGGGGTTGGCGCTGGTGGCCGGCCTGGCCTTGGGGCCGACCGCGACCGCATTCCTCACGCCCCTGGCCGCGTACCGCCCGGGGGTGGCCCCAGCGCTGGCGGCGGCCTGCTGCGTGGCGGCCGTGGCCGCCTGCCTGATGCTCCAGGGCATCGCGGCGGGATCCGGCCGCGCCCTGGCGCTGCCGCCCTCCGCCGGGGCCTGGCTGGCCGTCCTGGCCGTTTACCATCTGCTGGCCTTGGCGGCGGCCCTGCGTTGGGGCGGCCTGGAGGCATGGCGGTCGGCGCCATGGTTCGCGCTGGTCTGCCTGGCCGGGGTGGCGCTGATGGCGTTTGGCCGCCCGGCTGGGTTCCCGCTGCTCCTGGCCGGTGGGGCCGGCCACGCCCTGTGGCGGACCTGCCAACTGGTTTTTGTGGAGGTCGAGTGGAATTGGGGCTCCGCCGCCTTGCCCGCGGCCATGGTGCTGGCTGATTGGGCGGTGCTGGTGGTCTCGTGGCTGCTACTGGTGGACCCCTGGTCGAAGTGCCGCCTCAGCGCCGGTTCCAGCCTAAAGCTGGCCGCTGGGCCAGCCGCTGGATCGGCGGCGGCCGCCGCCTTGATCGCCACCTCCGTCGATTGGGACGCGCTAGTGCTGCTGATCCTTTGCCTCGGGGACTTGAACGGGTTCGCCTGGGTCCAAGACTTGCTGCAGATCGCGCTTTTCACCGGCGCGTTCGGCGTGCCGGGGCTGATCGCCGTCAAACGCTGGTGCGTCGACGGCAGGCCTCATCAGCCGGTCTTCGGCGGCATCCTAATTGCCTGGAGCGCGGTCGCGGTCATCTGGTGGCTGATCCTGACCGCCGTCTGAACCCCAGTGCCCGCCAAACCCAGCCCCCGGCGGCTAGAGGCACCCCACAAACTCTCTCCGCTTCGCTCCGAGATTTTGCGGGGACCCCGAGTGGGCGAAACTCGGCCCAGGTGCAAAGGTTTCGGCTACATAGTGCGGCTAGCGCCGCCGATGCCGTAACACAGTGCTTCGTCGTTTCCTCAAGCTGTGCGCTCGGGCGGCGGGGGCGCGTAGGGGTTGACCAGGCGGACGCCGGCGCCGGCGAAATCTGCCGTGTTGCGGGTGACCACGGCCAGACCGTGTGCCAGCGCAGTCGCGGCCAAGCGGGCGTCGTTCAGGGGGAGGGTCCGGTCCACATGCAGAGCCGCCGCTCGGCGCGCCACCGCCAGATCGATGGGCAGGATGCGCCCCTCGAACGCCTCCAGCACCCGGGAGGTGAACCAGCGCCGCAGGCGCGCGCCCTGGGCAGGGTCGCCGCGCTCCTTCAGCAGCACCCCAAGCTCGATCTCCTCGATCGAGACCACGGATAGAAAACTGCGTTCCAGGTCCGCGCCGGCAGCCCATTCGAGCAGTTCGCGCGGAGCGCGAGTCTTTCCCAGGTCGCTCATAGCGACAGATGTCTGGCAAGAATGGGAGAGGGCCTCGGGTGCGAGTTGGGATCATGAAGCCGGGAGGTACTGTGAGGTCTCTCGGGCTTCCGCCGAGTATGGGCGCGCCAAAGCGGAATGGGAGGGCCTGAAGTCATCATGGCTGGCGGGTTACCCGTTCGATTTGGAGTATGAGGTCGCTTTCATCAGGGGCTACAGCGACTCGCCGGAAGAAGTCTTCGCTCCGGTTGTTGGCAGGTCACGCGCCCCCACCTCTTGGGTCTCGGACTATCTGAGCGGTTCTGCGGCCGGTAGCGAACCAGCCCCGCTCAGGCCGAGAAGGATCACAGAAAGGCGAAGAACTCCTTCGACTGCTTCATCTACCTAAGGGCTTGCGATGAAATAAGGTGGTTTGGTTGGCGTGTCGCGCGGCGGGGTCATGTATTGTCTCCGGCCGCTGGGTGTGTCGGGGGTTTGATGGTGTAGTTCCAGTCGCCGTGGAAGTCGCAGCGGACGAGGATCCCGTCGGCTTCGAGTTGCTTGACTTGTTTGGCGGTGAATTGTCGGCCGAGGGGGTAGGGGGCGGTGTCGAGTTCGGCTTGGACGGTCAGGCCGGTGCGGGTGGTGGTGGCGGCGATGGTCTGGACTATGACCTCGTGGCTGATGAGGGGCCGGCCGCGCCAGTTCATGGTGATGAAGGAGAACAGGCGGTGTTCGATCTTGTTCCATTTCGAGGTGCCTGGTGGGAAGTGGCAGACGGTTATCTCCAGCCCGGTGTGGGCGGCTAGCTGGGCGAGTTCGGCTTTCCACGCGCCGGTGCGGTGGCTGTTGGAGCCGCCGCCGTCGGCTGTGACGAGCAGGCTGGTCGCCTGGGGGTAGCGGGGCCGGCCGACCTCCTGCCACCAGCGGCCGATCGTGTGGACGGCGAACGCGGCGGTGTCGTGGTCGGTGCCGACCGAGACCCAGCCCTGGTCGGCGGCGATGTCGTAGACGCCGTACGGGTTGGCGCGGCCCAGTTCCGGGTCCGGGAAGTCGTGGACGTTGACCCTGGGCGCGGCGCCTTTCGGCGCCCACTCCCGGCCCGGGTTCTTGAACTCCCCGACCAGCTCCTTCTTCTTGGCGTCCACCGAGATGACCGGCAGCCCGGCCGCCAGACGTTGTTTGACCTGGGTGTTGATGTGCTCGAACTGGTCGTCCCGGTCGGGGTGGCCGGAGCCCTCCGCGGTCTTCCGGTTCGACTGGAGGGAGTACCCGAGCTGGTGCAGGACCCGGCGCACGACGAAGTCGGACACGTCGTGGCCGCCCGCGCGCAGCGCCGCCGCCAGGTCCCGCGTCGATTTGCACGTCCAACGCAGCGGCGACTCCGGGTCCCCCCTGGACGCCCCGTCCACCAGCGCCTCCAACGCGGCCACCAGCCCCGAGTCGTGGGCCTCGGCCCGTTTGCGGCCCCCGCCCGGGCGGCGCGCACGGGCGGGCCCGCCCGCCCCCGGCGCCCCGGCCAGCGCCTCCGCCCGGCCCCGGCGGACCGTGTCGCGGGCCACACCCGCCGCGTCGGCCACCAGCGCAACGCCGCCGCTGCCCGCCTCGCACGCCTCAGCCCCCAACCAAAGACGCCTCTGGAACTCGTTCAAATGGGGACCCACCAGCGAGAACCGGGCACCCAAAGTGTCCAACGCCTCAGCCATAGCACAAAGCGTAGCCGCCCACGCCCCAAAAACCAAGTTATTTCATCGCGAGCCCTAAGTAGGTTCAGGTACCTTAACTAGGTTAACTGCTGCGGGCGGCTCAATGCCTCGTGAGAGTGTGCTGCTAGGCGCTCGGTACCGGTTGGTGGCCTGCGCCAGTCTGTTGGCTGGTGTTTGGCGCTGCCTCCGCGGCTTCCCCAACCATGGAGACGCACCGCCGTGATGGCGGTGTAAATGACGGCAGTGACGGTTGGCGCGTCCCATGTTCTGCCCCGGGCGCGGTCCTGGTGGGTCCAGTAGAATGCCTGTGTTCAGCAGCCGCCAATACGCGAGAAGCTCGTGTTCTTCGGGTGCGGAGAAGGCAAGGCCCTGATGGACAGCAACGTCGCCCGCTCCAAGACCGACAAAGCACTTGAGGGATGGCCGAGTAGGGGAAAGAATCATGAGTAGTTCCGGAAGACCACGAATTCGAGGATAAAAGGCGAGCGTTGCGCGACATTGTACAGACACCGGTCACGGTCGCCGCCCCAGATTCCAGCTGTACCGGGAATTTCATCGAGAGGAGACTTCAGAATGGCATACCCAATCTCTACAGTCAAAGCCGGCAAGGAGAACAAGCAAGGCGGTCGGAAGCTTTCGACTGATGGCAACGCGCAGATTCGCACTGTGCCCGAGGATGGGCAAGTGGAAGAGTTCAGGGTTAGCGCTGTCAATCCGATTCACTGGTTCGGCGGGCTCAAACGCCCAGATAACGAGTTCTCTATCAAACGCATGGATGCTGCGAGGAGCTTGGACTGGAGGGTCTTCGTGACAGACTCCCGGATACTGTTTTGGGCACCTGAAGTGGCTACCTTCCTCGAATCGACAAAGATTGTCCCCGGCAAGGCCACAGCGGGACAATTCTTGTATGAAGATGTGGCATCGATCAGCTACGGATTCTCCGCTTTCGAGGCGTCCAGGGCGATGTGGGATGCAGATGCAGCTCACACTGATGAGACGGCCGCTGCCGACGGCGATGGAACGTTGACGATTTCGATCGTTTACAAGGATTCCATAGGCTCGGTCGAACAGACGGTGGCTACCATAGAAGCCGGGAATGAGGTCCTTAGACAGATTGTCAACGCTATCTCGCTGCGGGTGCAGAAACTGCCGAAGTTGCTCCGTGGTCTCTGGTGCGCCGCTGTGCCGAACCTGCTGGAAGCAGACTTCGGGGCTGGGAGTGGACGAGTCATCGTCAACCCACAGTTGGATTCCATCGCCCCGATAGAGCCATGGCTGGAAGCTCGGTATGACGTGTCGTTCTTGGCCGAGTTGAAGGAATCGTTTGAGCCCGGTGACACCGAGGCCCAGACCCACGCTTGCACTGAGTGCGGTGAGTCGTACGACTCCAACGCTCAGTTCTGCCCCGCTTGCGGCGCGCCGAGTCCGCGCGCACAACCGGCTCAACCTGCCGCCTTCTGCATGAACTGCGGGGGTCCGCTCGCAGGGGCGAGGTTCTGCCCGAACTGTGGAACACCGGCCGGGGCGGCCGCAGGCTCCGCCGGTCAGCAATTGCCGGCTGCGCCGCCGACACCAACCACTGGAACCAAACTGATACTGGAGAGGAGGAAGGCCGGGCTTCTCTCAGCAAGTAACAACTGGAGCATCGATGTGCTCGTTGACGGACTCCGCGTCGATTCCCTCTTCAGGGATGGCGCTCGGGTGACCATCGAGAGGGGCGATGGCTTCGTCTGCTTCCTGCGGTGTGACAACGAGATCTATAAGGAGAGCAGTGAGATGCGAATCCGCGTTCCGGTTGGTGAAACCAGGAAGGTTGCAGTAGTCTACAAGAAGGCTATCTTCGGCTACGCCCTGCAGCAAGTGCCCTGGTAAATCCCGCTCCGTCCTGAACGCGCGCACAGGAACAACAAGGAGGATCCGATCAGAATGTGGCCAATGAGGCGAATCACGCAGTCCATAGAGTCAGGCATCCAGCGAAGTCCGTTGGGCCGAACGTCGCGGAGATTCGACGCAACCAGACAGCAATCTTTCCGCCGGAACGTCAACGAGAAGGCACGCTTCGCGGATACTGACGAGGACGAGGGCGGCAATATGCAGTTCTTCAACCGAAGGAAGGCCTGATGTCCGGCCGGTCGGAGCCTAGTCCCACCCATGAGGCGCGATACTGGGGTTGGCTTGCAGTGGGGCTCGCGCTCCTCCTCTTCTGGCCACTCGGGTTGTACCAGCTTGCCCGCAAGATGAAGGATAAGCGGGCTCTTATAGATCCGCCGGATCTTCTGCCGTTCGTGGTCGTGATAATGATGCTGATCGGGCTCGTGGGGGTTATCGGAGGCATAGTTGGCGCGTCCGACGAGATGGTCGCGAACACGGGAGCGCTGGTTGTCGGGCTATGCGTTCTTATCATTGGAACGTTCGTCATTGCCAAGCTGGCGGGTGGTCGCAAAGATGGCGAGCGATTCAGGAAATTGAGAAACGCCATCTTGGATGACGGCTTAACTGAAATCGATGCCATCGCCCGTGCGGCATCTGTTCGCCCGGAGGTAGCGATCAAGGACATCCAGGACATGATAGACATCGGATTCCTCAGGAATGTCACGATCGACCGCAGTCGCCGAAACCTGGTGGTCGCAGCCTGAGAAGGGACAATCGGCGCGAGCGAAAGGCCACAGCTCACCCCGCACCTCGGCGGTGACAGGCCTGCCGGGACCTGATGCCGGTTTGTCCAAGCCGGTCTTGGCTCCCCAGCGCGCCAAGACCGGCTTGGACACGAGGACATCGCGGGTAGGGGAGTGACTTTACGGCCGACGGAATATGGCCGTCCCGCTGGGTCGGAAGTGGTTGATCGTCTCCGCACATCGGGCGCGGGGCAACACTTGCCATCCCCACCGAGACGCGGACTCATTCGGGGTGCGACCTGGGTCGTCGCCTACGTGCCGAACGTTTTGTCTTCGATTGCCGAAGAGAGATGCCGGGCGGCTCCGCGCGGACCACCATACCCGCACGTAGGTGCCGCATATCTAGCTAAGGAAGCTAAACTAGGCTATCTACCTTCGGTGTCTAATGTCCATTAGGTGGCTACGGCCGTCGCGCTGGTGGCGCGTCGTCGCGGTCGCCCCGTTCCGGGGCGGCTGAAGGAGTTTGCTGGTTCCCCTGCCCCTCCGTCGTTCCATTGTTGGCGGCCCGCTTCTGCGCGCAAGTCGCTGCGCGACCGGCTTGGGCTGAGATTCTGTCCACGCGCTCCCGGTGGTCGCTTGTTTCGCGGTCAGATTCTCCGCCCTGCCGCCCTTCGGGTTGACGCTTCGGCGCTTGATGGGCCGCCCTCAATTCCATTTCTCGCCGGAGGGGCCGGGGAAAGGTTGGGAACAAATGAACCAACCGATGACCCGATCCCGCACCATCGAACCGAGAAGGGGACCACCGTCATGGAGACCACCAGCAGCGCCAGACTCATCGAAGCGATCGAAACAACCTGGCGGACCATACAAGCCAACAACCCGGACACGCCGGACGTGGTTGTGACCATGGCCGGCGGATCGAGACGGGGTGCCCTGAAGTACGGTCACTTCGCCTATGACCGCTGGGTCATCGAGACCGAAGGAGGCGCTAACCGTTCCGTTCATGAGCTGTTCATCGGCGGGGAGGGCCTGGCGCGCGGCGCCAGGGCGACGCTCGGGACATTGCTGCACGAGGCCGCGCACGGAATCGCCGCCACGCGAGCGGTGCGGGACACCACGCTCACGACCATTGTGTCCAGCAGGAACATCAGTCGAACCGAACCGGCCGCGGCAACTCGCGGCGGGCCGGAAGCTCCAAGCCGTCCGAGTTGGCCTCGTCGCCTAACGGCACGGGGCGCAGCGCGTCAAGCAGCGATCGGCAGGCGACCCGCTCCCGGTAGTCGGCGGACGTCAGCAGCACATGGGTGGTGCGTCCCCGGTGAGTGATGAAGACCGGACCGGCTTCGGCGGCCCGTTTAGCACCGGAAATATCCCGGTTGAACTCCTGCGCCGTAATTGTGGCCACGCGCCCTCCCAAATAGTAGGTTGCAACCTACTTTACCCGGCGGCATCGGCCGCCGCCACCCGCCCACGCCGCCCTCACCCCGGTCCCCGCCGACCTGGACGGCTGACCCCAAGGCGCCCGGACGGCATCGGGC
Organism: Bifidobacteriaceae bacterium; assembly: GCA_031278655.1. Classification (GTDB taxonomy): domain Bacteria; phylum Actinomycetota; class Actinomycetes; order Actinomycetales; family WQXJ01; genus JAIRTF01. The sequence goes on along the minus strand of JAITJZ010000092.1, from coordinate 1,383 downwards.
GGTGGCAACGTCACTGGGGCACCTACGGGCGGAGCGCACTGGCTGGGACGACTCGTACCCCGTCGCGGCGCTGGTAGCCGGCGCTGGTGGCGGTGATCACCACCAAGGCGTCCGGGAGGCCGGTGGTTTGGGTGTCGATCTTGGCGGTGACGGCCTTGAGGTTGTCGGCCGCCCGGTCGATCGAACCGGTGCCGAGCTTGATCTCGCAGGCCACCCAGCCGTCGGGGTAGGCGACGATCGCGTCCAGTTCGCGCCCCGCCGAGTCCCGGTAGTAGAACACTTGGCCGCGCTGGGCGGCCGAATAGACCCGCAGGTCCCTGACCACCAGGGACTCGAACAAGCTGCCCAGGGTCTTGGGCTCTAGGACCAACTTGGCGGGTGTGGCGCCCATCGCTGCGGCCGCGAGCGACGGGTCAACCAGGTGGCGCTTGGGAGTCTTGCGCGGGGTCGCGGAGTCCTTCAGCGCCGGCGACCAGGCGGGTTGGTCCTCGGCGATCATCAAGCGGTTGAGTGCTTCCAGATAGGACGCGACGGTGTCGCGGTTGAACGGCGCGCCAGCCCCGGCCGTGTCTTTGGTCAGCGTGGCGATGGACGCGTCGGTGGCCGTGTTGCGCCCCAGCGAAGCCAACAGGCGCTTGACGCGGACCGGGTTCCGCCGGACGCCATCGGCCTGTCCCATGTCCGCCTCCGCCAACAGATCGAGGTAGTCGAGCACGTAATCGCGGGCGTCCGCTGTGGGACGGCGCGCCATTGCCGGCCATCCGCCGCGGACCACTAACTCCGCGACTTGGTCGATCCCGAGCGAACTTGGCGCAGCAGCCACCCGCCGGCCACCCCTCAGGTCTTGCCAGCTAACTTCCCCTGTGGAACGGCCTAATTCCCACAGCGACATGGGCCGCAGCCGCATGACTGAGAAGCGTCCGGCGCCGGAGTGGCGGCGGACGGTGGGATCGGGTGTGGCGGATCCTGTGAGAATGAACTGGCCGGGCGCTTTGCGGTCGTCAACCGCCCGCCTGATGTGGTTCCACAGCGTGGGCTGCCATTGCCATTCGTCGATCAGGCGGGGCGTGGCCCCGGCCAGCACCAGGGCGGGGTCTACATCCAGCAACGCCGACACATTCGGGTCGGTGTCCACCCGCACCTGGCTACGCGCGACGCGGGCCGCCAACTCTGTCTTGCCGCAGCCCTTGGCGCCTTCCACCAGGACGGCGCCGCTGCGGGCCAAGCGGGCGGCGAGCTCGGCATCGGCCACCCTGGGAATGTATTCCACCGCTCTAGCCTAGGCTGATTCCGCAAAAAAGGAGTGATCCGTTCCGCAAAAAAGAGACGATCCGTTCCGCAGTTTGTGTACCCCCGGGCCTGGCGCATCCCCGAGCGGCGGCG
>JAITJZ010000070.1 GCA_031278655.1 Bifidobacteriaceae bacterium | reverse complement strand
CTGATCGAACCATCCCGCGAACCGCGCGACGGGCTCATCCCCGGCCAAAACGGCTGGGACGACCACGACCGATGGCAAATCCGCATCAACCCCCACCACCACCACCCCGAAACCATCCCGCCCAAGCGCGTCGACCCCGAACGCCAACCGCGCCTGCACCCTCGCGCCAAACTCAAACTCACCCCCACCCACGGACCAGACCCACCGCCGCCGGACCCCTGACCGCCGGACCCCTGACCGCCTGGCCCCTGACCGCCGGACCGCCGACTGCGGCCGGGCCCGTCACCGCCGGACCCCTGACCGCGGCCGGGCCCGTCATCGCCGGACCGCCGACCGCGGCCGGGCCCGTCACCGCCGGACCGCCGGCCGACACCAGCTAGCGCCACGCGCCGCCGGGACGCGCCGGTCAACGATAGGTGCGCGAACGCATCGCGCGCTGGGCCTCAAGGTTGTCCTGGCGCTCGCGCAATGCTTGGCGTTTGTCCCAATCGCGTTTGCCGCGGGCCAAGGCGATCTCGACCTTGGCCCGGCCACCGCTGAAATATAGCTGCAGCGGAATCGCGGTCACGCCGGCCTCGGCGGTCTTGGCGGCCCACTTGCGAATCTGGTCCTTGTGCAGCAACAGTTTCCGCTTGCGCCTCGGAGCGTGGTTCGTCCATGTGCCCTGCACATATTCCGGGATGTGCACGCCTTCCAAGAAGGCCTCGCCGCCGTCGAACGAGACCCACCCGTCAACCAACGAAGCCGCCCCCGCCCGCAGGGCCTTGACTTCGGTGCCAGTCAGAGCCAAACCCGCCTCAAGGGTGGCGTCGAGGTGGTATTCGTGGCGGGCCTTGCGGTTGGTGGCCACCACCACCCTGCCGGGCTGCTTGGTCATAAGACCGTCATTCTAACTGGCCTCGGCCGCCGCCCGGCGGTCATCACCAGGCCGTTGCCGCCGCCGGCGCCCGAATTCTCAGCTCGGCGCCGGCGCGGGCGGCGTCCGAACCGAACCGGGGGCCGGTGCGCGGCGGGGTTGAGGTCGGCCGGGTTGCCCGATGCCGTCCGCCCCGCCGCGCTCGACCGCTGCGGCTAGGTGCCACAAGCGCAGGTCAGCGGCCTACGCAGACTTGGCGGGCGGCCGGACTGTTGCGGTTGGACAGAGCTGTGCCCGCGTAGATGATGTCCGCGATGCGCCGCCATTCGGCCATGGCGTCAAGGCCGGGGTCCCGAATCCAGCGCATTCTGAGGCCATCGAGGATGGTGTAGAAGGCTTCGGCCGCCCAGGTCGGGTCCGGGTGGGAGTCACCGATCAGGCGTGCCACGGAGATGATGCCCAGGTCGTGCCGTTGCAACAGGTAGCTGCGGGCGACGTGATCGGGATCTGTCGATTCGGCGCTGAGGTGGACGTAGAGCTGGATGCACATCGGGTGTTCCCAGACGTCGCGGACAACCTCGTCGAGGCAGCCGCGCGCGCCCAGGCCGTCATCGGCCAGCAAGGCAACTCTCCTGCGCAACACCAAGGTGTAGTGCTCCAGGACGCCTCTGAGCAGAGCGTCGGTTGATTGGAAGTAGTGCATGACACCCGGCGCCGTCATGCCGCAGCGATCAGAGATCGCTTTGAAGGTCAACGCCCGGTAACCGAATTCCCCGATGAACTCACTGGCGCACTCGACGATCTGTTGCCTGCGGGCTTCAGGGCTCAGCCGTCGGCGGGGGCGTCCTCGTCTGGCCGTGGCCAACGATTCCCCGCTTGAAACCAGTCTTAACTCTTGGATAGTCATGGCTATGGCCTGGGCAGCGCCGCGAGGCGCGGGTCGCGGGCGGAGGCGCCGCGGGAGCGTCGGCCGGCGGCCGGGAGGGAGTCGACCACCTGCGGCTCGCAGGCGGAGCGCTTTGTGTCTTCGATCAGCCTCATGCGCGGGTCGGAGGGGCTGCGGCCGATCCTCGGCGGCCGGTAAACGCGCTTCGCCTTGGTGTCGCAGGTGGGGCAGGGCGCATTCGCCCCACCGCCGCCCATCGGCGCGCGCCGGTCAAACTCGCCGCAAACGCTGCAGCGGTATGTGTAAGAAACCATCTTTCGCGAACCTTCCTTTGCGTCGTACGGCCCCGGGGCCTTTTTCAAGGCCCCGGGGCAAGGTGTGGACCAGCGGTCGGGGGGCGCCAGTAACCCATGCGCCTCCCGACCGCGGCCTTTCGGGGAAGCTATCGGGAATAGATCGACAGGGCCTTGGGAGCGCCAATGCCTGGGTCGATCTGATGCGGGGCGCCCGGTCCCGGACGCACGTCGAACTCGAACATCTCCACCGGCAGGTAGACCGTCGAGCACGAGTTCGGGATGTCCACGACCCCGGACAGGCGGCCTTCGATCGGCGCCGAGCCCAGCAGCAGGTAGCCCTGCTCGGGGCTGTAGCCGAAGCTGGTCAAGTAGTCGATGGCGTGCAGGCAGGCGCGCTGATACGACAGGTGCGAGTCGAGGTACTTCTGCTCGCCGTCGAGCGTCACCGACGTGCCGGAGAAGGCCAGCCAGCGCTCGAAGCGCGGGTCGACGGTGCCCGGCATGAAGATGGCGTTCTCGCGGACGCCGTACTTGGCCATGCCATCCTTGATGACGTTGAAGCTGAGGTCCACGTAGCCGCCCATTTCGATGGCGCCGCAGAAGGTGATCTCGCCGTCGCCCTGGGAGAAGTGGAGGTCGCCCAGCGACAGATTGGCGCCGTCTACGAACACCGGATAGAACACGCGCGTGCCCTTGGTGAAGTTCTTGATGTCCTGGTTGCCGCCGTTCTCGCGCGGCGGAGCGGTCCGGGCGCCTTCACGGGCGATGCGATCGTATTCAGGACCGGTCAGTTTGCCGATCAACGCGCTGTCCGGCTCCGGCGGCAGCGCCAGCGGCGGCACCCTGGTCGGGTCGGTGTCGATGAGAGCCTGCTCGCGGGCGTTCCACTTGGCCAGCAGCGCCGCCGAAGGCGCGGTGCCCATCAGGCCGGGGTGGATCATTCCGGCGAAGCTGACCTCGGGAATGTGGCGCGAGGTCGCTATCTGGCCTTTGAATTCCCAGATCGCCTTGTAGGCGTCGGGGAACACGTCGGTCAGGAAGCCGCCGCCGTTCTCCTTGGCGAAGACGCCGCAGTAGCCCCAGCCTTGGCCGGCCAGGGGGCCGCGGTCCTCTTGGGGCAGGGGTCCGATGTCGAGGATGTCGACTACCAGCAGATCGCCGGGTTTCGCTTCCTTGACTCGGAACGGGCCCGAGAGCTTGTGCACCGAGTTCAACGGCGCGGTCAAGATGTCTTCGGCGGAGTCATCGTTCTTCATCCAACCGTCGAACCATTCGCGGACCTTGACCCGGACGGGGGTGTCGACCGGCACTTCGGCGACCGGAGGGATGTCCGGGTGCCAACGGTTGTGGCCGACCTTTTCTTGATCCTTGAACGGTTTGGTGGAATCGAGCTCAAAAATGACTTCTGGCATTTTCTGTTTCCTTTGCTAGAGATTTTGATGGAGGGTTGGCGCAAGAGGCCGTCCTGGCCGCTTGCGTCCCGCGGCCGTCGGCCGCGGCTATTGGCGTTGGCGATCACCACCACGAGGGTCGCGTTGAACGAATGGTCTGGTTGTCACCTCCTTTTGGTTTGTGATTGGCGGTTCGGCGGGTGCATTGGCGGCGGGTGCTTGAGCCTGGGCCGCGGCGTTTGGAGACTCTTTGGTTGGCCGCGGCCCTGAGCGGTTCAAGCGGGGTTCTTGGCGGCCACGGCCTTGGAGACGGGGGCGGCCAGCACCAGCATGATGACGGCGACAACGGCCAGGCCGATGGCGTAGGGGGCGTCAGTTCCCCAGTGGCCGGTCAGCATGAGCATCGCCGGCACGCCGCCGGTGACAATCCCTTCGACCGCCGCCACCCAGCCGGTTGCGGCGCCCCAATTGGACTTGCCGAGGCCGAGCAACATGAAGAACATGAACCACAGCACGGCCCACATCAGCCACATGACCCCGGAGGGGAGGTTCCCGGACTGGAAGAAGTCATAAGCCGCGAAGCCTATGGCTGCGGCGGTGACGAACAGTGAGAACCAGCCCAGCCCGCGCCCGTCCCAGCCCATGATGTTGTTTATGCCGCACCACAAGTAGGTGAACCCGAACAGATACAGCCCGGCCGCCCCGGCGATCACATCCGCATCTCCATTCGCGGACACAATCAGGTAGGTCGGGGTGAACACTTGCACGGCGCCGACAAAGAAGTTCAGCGGCGCGGCGCCTCTCGGCGAGATGTGTCCCAACAGCATGATGCCGTTGATGAACAAGATGGCGCCGACGTACAGAAGTCCAACGCTTCCCATTCTGCGTTTTCCTTTCGTTTTGACCAGCGGCGCCGGCCATCTTCGGCCAGCGCCTGCCTTGATAGAGCAGCTATTGCGACCGCGGTTCGGCCGCACTGCCTGACTGGAAGCCCCAGTTATATTCAGTTTCCCGTTAATGGCCGGGCCGGGCCGCCGAGCGCTTCCTCAGCCCCCGGCCCGCCATCAATCCTTATTAGGACGGCTGCGTCCTTATGTTTTGCCGTGATCGTCCAGACACGCGGTCCCGCCTTGTCCCCCGCCAAGTCAAGGCGTCTCCTGGAACCGCGTCCCTATTTAGTCTGACGTAAATAGCGTGCCTTTCGGATCGTTATCCAGAAACGTTAGCGGGCAAGCCGAGAGGCGTCAAGTTGAGAACGACCGGCAGATCCCCCAAACTGCTTCCCCGGACTTCCCGCGCGTCATCGGGCGCGTTATTTCCTCGGTTTCCCAGGCCGAATAACCTGACGTCGCTCACAAACTCGTCGGCGTGTCAATCCAGTACTACTACTGAAACCGAGTAGTAATACCGGTCGGCTCCGTTCGCAAGGGCGGCGGACGGCCGCCGCCAACCGCGCGCGGCCCGTCGCCCGCTGCCGGGCCGGTGCCCTCACGGCCACGGCATCGGAAATGACCTGCCTAGTCAGCGCGCTGCGGCGGCCTGAGCACCGGGCCCCTGCGGCGCCGCGACAGCGCCTCCCGGATGACCGGCCTGATTGTCGCGCCAGCTGCGCGCCGGCCTGACAGAAATACTCGCGAGGCCCGCCCAGGCGGGCCCAGACCATTGATGCGGCTAACCCAGAATGCCCATTCCCGCAATTTGCTGGAGCGCCGCCCTATTTAGCCGCGCGTGAATAGCGCGGCTTTCCCCCAAATGCGCCTCTTATTTAGTGGAACGTGAATAGGCCGCCTTGCGCGGGCGATTAGCGCCGTGTTATGGTGCTTAGCGGCATCACTATTCTGCGCGGGTCGCGGCACGCACAGTCAGACACTTCACGGCGCGGCCGGCTCAAGCGAAACGCGGTCCAATCCGCTAAATCCGGCGATGGCCCCTCGACGGCGGGCGGCCCGGCGCGCGGCTCAACTCATCGAATTGGAGTTTCCATGCACAACCGTTGGCTCGTCGGCGCATTGCCCGCAGTAATGATTCATATCTCAATAGGTTCGGTCTATTCTTTTTCAACTCTCACGAAGCCGTTGATGGCGGAAATGGATTCCCCGGAATCCACTATCAAATGGGCCTTTTCCATCGCCATTTTCTGTCTGGGCTGCTCGGCGGCCGGGCTGGGCAAGTTCGTCCAGGATTACGGGCCTCGGGTCTCGGCCAGGATCGCCGGGGCTTGCTTCAGCGGCGGCATGATCCTGGGCGGCGTGGCGATCTTGAACCACTCGGTCACCTGGCTGTTCGTGTCCTATGGCGTGCTCGGCGGGGTTGGGCTCGGCACCGGCTACATCACCCCGGTCAAGACCCTGATCCGCTGGTTCCACGACCGCAAGGGCATGGCCACCGGCCTGGCGGTGATGGGGTTCGGGTTCGGGTCGGTGATCGCCGGGCCAATGTTCGCCTGGCTGATCGGGCTGTTCTCGGAGCACGACGCGTCCGGCGCGATCAGCGCTTACCACGTCGCCCCGGCGTTCTTCATCATGGGCGCCGTCTACGGCGTGATCCTGATCGCCGCCTCGTTCATAATCCGGGTGCCGCCGCCGCAGTGGGGCGAGGTGGTCGACGCCAAAGGCGTGACCGTCCCCCGCCAACGCCAATACAAGACCAGCGAGGCGCTGCGGACCTGGCAGTTCTACGCGCTCTGGTTGATGCTGTTCGTCAACATCTCCTGCGGCATCGCCATCATCTACACCGCCTCGCCGATGATGCAGGACAAGGTCGGCGTCGACCCGCAGTCCGCCGCGCTGTTGGCCGTCTCCGGCGTGGCGCTGTTCAACGGCCTGGGCCGGTTCGTGTGGGCTTCGCTCTCGGACAAGATGGGCCGGCCATTCACCTTCGCCACCTTCTTCGTGCTGCAAGTCGTCGCCTTCAGCTCCCTCGGCGTGCTGTTGGCCGCCGGCCACGCCCGCCAGGCGATCTTCCTGCTCCTCATCTACGCCATCGCCACCTGCTACGGCGGCGGCTTCGGCACCATCCCCGCCTACCTGTCCGATCTGTTCGGCAACGCCAACGTCTCCGCCATCCACGGCTGGGTGCTGACCGCCTGGGCGCTGGCCGGCGTGGCCGGGCCATCGATCCTGGTGTGGGCCAAGGGCAGCCACGAGAACTACCAGCGAGCCATGGTCTTCTATGCCGCCATGCTGGCGGTGGCGCTGGTGGTGTCAGTCATCCTGCTGGTGGCCCTGCGCCGGTCTCGCGGTGGGTTCGACCCGCTCCACCGCGACTACCAGAATCCGTTGGCCGCAGGTCGCGCCGAATTGGCCCGCCGCCCGTAGCGGCGCCCGGCGGCGGGTTGCCCCAGCCCCGCCGCCAGCCCGGCCCAACCCCGCCGCAGGCCCAGCACCGCCGCGGGCACAGCACCGCCGGTCAGGAGATGTAGTTCATCGGGTTGACCACCCCGGTGGCCGAGCCGATGCCGATCTCGAAGTGCAGGTGGCAGCCGGTGGACGCGCCAGTGGTGCCAACCAGGCCGATGTTCTGGCCCTTGGCCACCGATTCGCCAACGGACACCAGAATGCCGCCGTTGAGCTGGTGGTTGTAGGTGGAGAACATCAACTGCCCGCCCACGTTCCCGTGCGAGATGACGGTGCGGTTGCCGTAACCGCCGGCGTAGCCGGTGTAGATGACGGTGCCGGCGGCGCTGGCGAAGATCGCGGCGCCGCAGCCGGCGCTGAGGTCGACGCCGTCGTGGTGGCGGCGGGTGCCCGTGATCGGGTGGATCCGCCAGCCGAACGGCGATGAGACCGAGATCGATGACAGCGGCCGGCCGAAGAATCCCGGAGTCGGCGGGGGCGCGTCGCCCCCGCCGCCGATCGGCACCTGGGCCTTGCGCGCCTCCTCGGCCAGAAGCTGGTCGAGTTCGGCTTTCAGTGCCAGGTCCTGAGCTTCGAGTTCGGCCGCTTGGGCCTCGGCGGCGACCTTCTCCGCCTCCAGGGTCGCCGTCAGGCCCTCCAGCGAGGACTTCAGCGCCGCCAGCGCCTGCTCGGCCTCCTCCGCCGCCGCCTTGGCCGCCTCGGCCTTCGCCAGGGCCGCCTCGGCCTTGGTCTTGAGGTCGGCGATCTCCACCGTCACGGTCTCCAGGCGGGCCTTGCGATTCTTGTTGGCGGCCGCCGACTGCTGCGATCTGGCGATGACCGCCTCACGGGTCCGGGCGGCGGCGCCGGCCGCCATCAGATCATCGGCCGCCTCGTCGATCGAGGTCGCTCCCAGCAGCACCATCAGGTCCGAGCTGGCGGCGGCGTTGCCGATCATGGCGTCGCGGGCCAGCGCCCCCAACGACTTGCGTGACTGTTCGATCAACTCGACATCGGCCGCCAACTGCGCCGTGACCTCGTCACGTTGGGTTTCGGCCTGCGCCAACGCCTCGGTGATCTCTTGGTGTTCCTGCTGGGCGGCGGCGTATTCGCCCTGCGCCACGGCCAGCGCGGCCTGCGCCAGGGGAAGCTCCAGGTTGGCGGCCTCGAGCGCAATGTAGGCCTCTTGCAGTTCGGCCGAGGTGCCTTCGAGTTCCACCCGCAACTGGGCCAACTGCTGCTCGTTGGCGGCCCGTTCCTTCTCGAGTTCGTCCCGGTCCTTGGCCGCCACGGCCGGACCGACCGAGCCGGCCACCGCCAGGGCCGCCGCCACCAGGCCTGCGGCCACGGCCGCGAGCCACTTGGACGCCGCTCGTCTCAAACCTCAAACCCCCACTGTCTTGACGCTGCCTATGACTGCGCCTGCGGCTTTGCGAGCCAGCAGGCCTTATCACAATAGCCGCCGCGACTGAGCAGGGCATGTGGACACGCCCGGCCGCGCCGGCGCGGCGCCGCCCACGCGGTCACACGCGCGTGAACCGCCGCAGCGTCAGGGCCGAACTCACCCCGGCCAGCACCACGGCCGCGATCACCAGCCAGGGCGCCACCATGATGGCGTCCGCCGGGTTGATCGATCCCATCACCACGACGAAGTTCTGCTCGACCCAGCCGGCCAGCCAGAATTGGGCCACGCCCCAGAGCGTGCCGACGGCCAGCACCGATCCCGTCAGCGCCGCCACGGCCCCCTCCAGCATGAACGGGAGCTGAATGAACAGGTTGGAGGCGCCGACAAGGCGCATGATGCCGGTCTCGCGCTGACGCGACAGCGCCGACAGCCGGATCGTGGTGGTGATGAGCAGGATCGCCGCCAGGCCGAGCACGGCGGCCACGGCCAGGGCCGCCAGGCGGACCTTCGACAGCAAGTCGAACAAGCGATCAAACAGATCCGACTGGTCGACGGCCTGCCAGACGCCGGGCATGGACCCAACCGCGTCGGTGACGACTTTGAAGTTGTCCGGGTCGATCAGTTGAACGTGGATGACCGGCCCGAACATTTCGACCGAGACCTCGTTGGTCATGTAGCTGCCGCCGAACCGCTCTTGGTATTCCTCGAACACCGATTCGGCGTCCTGGTAGAAGAAGGCCTCGACGTAGGGCGCCAGGACTTCCGATTCGAGCCGATCCTCGACGGCCTGGAGTTGGTCGTCGCTGACCGCGCCGGCGGCACAGTTGCCCTGGTCGACGGCGTCCGCCGGGCACATGTAGATCGACACTTCGATCTTGTCGTACCAATCCCCCTTGATCCGCTCGACCTGAATCTGAAGCATCAGGGCGGCGCCCACCGCGGTCAGGGACACGAACGTGACCAGGATGACCGCGCTGATCATGGAGGCGTTGCGGCGAAAACCATGGGCGATTTCCGCCAGCACAAAACGCAGCCGCATCAGCCCTCCCCCCCGTAGTAGCCGGAAGCCTCGTCGCGCACCACCCGGCCCTCGACCAGTTCGACCACGCGCTGTTGGGCCTGATCGACCAGGCCGACGTCATGCGTGGCCATCACCACGGTGGTGCCGGTCTGGTTGACCCGCTCCAGGACCGCCATGATCCCTTCCGAAGTGCGCGGGTCGAGGTTCCCGGTCGGCTCGTCGGCCAACAGGATCTGCGGCCGGTTGACGACGGCGCGGGCGATGGCCACCCGTTGCTGCTCGCCGCCGGAGAGTTCGTGCGGGGTCCGTTTCTCCTTGCCCGCCAGGCCGACAAGGTCGAGCACGTCCGGCACGGTTCGCATGATGGCGTGACGCGGGCGGCCGATCACCTGCATGGCGAAGGCCACGTTCTGAAACACGGTCTTGCGTTCAAGCAGGCGGAAGTCCTGGAACACCGAGCCGATTTGGCGCCGGAAGCGCGGAATCCGCCGTTGCGGCATCTTGGCGATGTCTTGGCCGAGCACAAAAGCCTGCCCGGAGGTTATGTGTTCCTCGCGCAGCACCAGTGACAGCAGCGTCGATTTGCCGGACCCGGAGGCCCCCACCAGGAAGCAGAATTGGCCTCGGGGAATCTCCAAGCTGACCGCGTCGAGCGCGGGCCGCGCGCCCCTGGCGTAGATCTTGGTTACGTTCTGGAATGTGATCACTGGGTACTCAACCGGCTCGTTCTATCGTCTGCTGGCAATCTGGCCAGCCCAGCGTAACCCGGCCCTCGCTTCGGCCCGGAGGTGACACGCCGGGCGCCGGGGTAGACTGGGCGGCCTGCCTATCAGAATCTAAGGAGCGACCATGTCGAAACGCGCCCGCAAACGCCGCACCCGCAAGAAGTCCGCCGCCAACCACGGCCACCGCCCGAACGCTTAAGCCGGGTTCACCAGCGCGGGTTCACCAGCGCCCAGCCCGCCCAGCCCGCCCCGCCGATGCCGCCTGGTCACGCCGCCGCCCTGTCTCGCCTTCCAGCTGGCGCGCCTTCCAGCTGGCGAGCCTTCCAGCTGGCGAGCCTTCCAGCTAAGGCGCCTTCCGGGGTTGGCGCGCCTTCCGGTTGGCGCGCCTCAGGCGGGTTCCGCCAGGGCCTGCCGCAATTCCGCCAGGCGGGCGACCACGCGCTGACGCACCGACGGCGGAGCCGTGTCGACGCAGGCTTCGCGGATGACGTTTTTCAGCTTCGAGCGAACCTCATGCTCGTAGGCGCAATTGTCGCAGCCGTCGAGATGATCGCGCATGGCCTCAAGCTCGTGGGCTTGCAGTTCCTCGTCTATGAAGTGATACAGGCGCGGCAGCGCCTCTTCGCAATCAAACTGCGCGAACAATGTTCTCATCTGCCTCACCCCTCACCTGTTGAGCTAGGTTCGAATCCTTGGCCGGTCAGGGCCTCGCGCAGCTGAGCCCGGCCGCGGTGCAAACGCGACATGACCGTTCCGATGGGCGAGTCCATGATCTCGGCGATTTCCTTGTAAGAGTACCCCTCGACATCGGCGTAATAAACCGCCATTCGATAATCTTCACGCAAATCGCCGAGCGCGTCCTTGACGCGCGAGTCCGGCAACCGGTCCAGAACCTCCAGTTCGGCCGAACGCAAGCCGACCGCCTCGTGCTCGGAGGCCCGCATGATCTGCCAGTCTTCGATCTCATCGGTGTTGGCCTGCTGCGGCGAACGCAGCTTCTTGCGGTAATCGTTGATGTATGAGTTGGTCAGGATCCGGTGCAACCACGCCTTCAGGTTGGTGCCCGGCTGGTACTGGTGGAAGTTGGCGAAAGCCCGCGCGTAGGTCTCTTGGACCAGGTCCTCGGCGTCCGTGGGGTTGCGGGTTATGCGCATGGCGGCGGCGTAGAGCTGGTCGATGTATTCGAGCGCGTCCCGCTCAAATCGATCAGCCCGGTCGGTTGGGCTCTCGTCCAAGCGCGGGTCGTCGACCGCCTTGTCTGCTGTCACAGAAACTGACTCTAGCGGCAGCGTGGGCCAATCGGCGAGAGACAACTCGGGCAACGGTCGGGTTTGGACGCACAACTCCATGTTGATCATTAACATTTCGGCGGGCCGCATTGTTCCCGAAACGTGGTAAACACTTACCTATGAGCCTCATCCGTTTCAAAGCCCGCGCCCTCATCGGCGCCGCCATCATCGCCGACGGCCTCGACGTTCTGCGCCGGCCGGAGCCCCATCAGGCCACCGCCGCCAAGGCCCTCGACTGGATTTCTGAGACCACCGGTCAGACAGTCTCGCCGAGCCTGGCCGTCCGCGCCACCGGCGCCAGCCAGACCATCGGTGGCGCCCTGATCGCCAGTTCGCTGGCCCCGCGCCTGGGCGCGCTGGCCTCGCTGGCGGCCACGGCGCCGGCCGCTTTGCTGGGCTACCGCTTCTGGCAGGTCAAGGACGACGACGACAAGCGCGCCCGCCTGCGCGCCGGATTCTTCTTCCACCTGCTGGTGATCGGCGCGGACCTGCTGGTCTTGGCCGGCCCGACGGGCCGCTCGAAGCGCCGCGCCGCCAAGGCCGCGAAAGCCGCCAAGGGCCGGGGCGCATGACGCCGGTCCGGCCGTGTTGAGGCGGGGCCGCGGGCAGGCGGGCGGCGGGTCCGGGATTCGGTCCCGGGGGCCGGTCGATCGAGCGGTCGCCAAGGCCGCGTCCGGCGCGTGAGCGCGCCCTGGCCCGCACCCCGCGCGCGGGGTCCGCTCAGCGCCACGGTCAGCCTGCCCGGGTCGAAGTCGCTGACCGCGCGCTATTTGGTCTTGGCCGCGTTGGCCGAGGGGCCTAGCCGCCTGACCGGGGTTCTGGACGCCCGCGACAGCCGGTTGATGGAGCGGGCACTGGGCGTTTTCGGGGCTCGTTTCAACCACACAGCGCCCGATGCCGTCGAGGTGGTCCCAGCCGCCCGTCGCCTTGGCGCCCAGCACCGGTCGCCCGATGCCGCCGCCGCTGTCCCAGCCGCCGGCGCCCCCCGGGCGGCGGCGGGGGGCGCCAGCGGCATCGATGTGGGGCTGGCGGGCACGGTGATGCGTTTCTTGGCGCCCGTGGCGGCCCTGGCCGAGGGCCGGTTCACTTTTGACGGCGACCGGGCGGCGGCCGCCAGGCCGATCAGACCGTTGCTGGCGGCGCTGGGCGGCCTGGGGGCGGACGTCGGCTGGCCGCCGGAGGGCGAGTCGCTGCCGTTCACGATCACCGGGCGCGGGCGCCTCCGGGGCGGCCGGGCGCGTCTGGACACGCGCGCCTCGAGCCAGTTCTTGTCGGCTCTGCTGCTGGCGGCGCCGCGTTTCGAGGACGGCTTGCGGGTCGAACTCAGCCCGCCGTCGCTGCCCAGCCGCCCGCATGTGGACATGACCATTCGGGCGCTGAACGAGTTCGGCGCCCGGGCCCGCGCCACCGGCGAATGGTCTTGGGAGGTCGCGCCCGGGGGCCTGGCCGGCCGCCATCTGGCTGTGGAGCCCGATCTGTCCAACGCCGCCGCGTTCCTGGCCGCCGCCTTGGTGGCGGGCGGCGAGGTGCGCGTGCCCGGCTGGCCGGGGCGGACCGACCAGCCCGGCGACCGCCTGCGCGATCACCTGCGGGCGTTCGGGGCGGCGGTGGACTGGCGCCCGCTGGGCGAGGCGGCGCCCGGCGGGCCGGCGCCGGCCGGCGCCGGCGTCCTGACGGTCAGCGCCGAGGCGGGGCGGATCGGGGGCGTCGACCTCGACCTGGGGGCGGCCGGCGAGTTGACGCCCGTCCTGGCCGCCCTGGCGGCGCTGGCGTCCGCTCCCAGCCGCTTGCGCGGCATCGGGCATCTGCGCGGACACGAGACCGACCGATTGGCGGCCCTGACGGCCGAGATCAACCGGCTCGGCGGCGATGCCCGGGAACTGCCGGACGGCCTCGAGATCCGCCCCCGGCCGCTGCGCGGCGCCCTGGTGCGGACCTACGGCGATCACCGCCTGGCCGCCTTCGGCGCGCTGATCGGCTTGGCGACGCCCGGCGTCGAGGTCGAGGACGTGGCCGTGACGGCCAAGACGCTGCCGGCGTTCACCGGTCTGTGGCAGGCGATGGTGGCGGCGTGACCGGGGCCTGGGACCATCTCACGGCCGATGACGTGCCCGGCCGGCGCCGGGCGTCGCGGCCGCGCAGCAAACGCCGCCCCGCCCACGCCGAGGCCGAGCCGGCGATGGTTGTGGCGGTTGATCGCGGACGCTATCTGACCCGGTTGGAGGGGCGGGAGGTGGTTGCGGTCAAGGCCCGCGAGTTGGGCCACCGGGGCGTCGTCGTGGGCGACGAGGCCTATTTGGTGGGCGACACGTCCGGACGCGAGGGCGCCTTGGCGCGGATCGTGCGGCTGGGCCCGCGCCGGACCGAGCTCAGGCGCGCGACCGATGAGGGGCGCGGCCGCGAGCGGGTGATCGTGGCCGGGGCCGATCAGATGGTGATCGTGGCCGCTTTGGCCTCGCCCGAGCCCCGGCCGGGGATGATCGACCGGCAGTTGGTGGCGGCCTATGACGCGGGCATGGGCGCGGTCCTCTGTTTGACGAAGTCCGACCTCGCCTCGGACCTGGAGCTGCGGGCGCTGTATGGGCCGTTGGGCGTCGCCATGGTCACGACCGGTCGCGTCGTCGGCCGGGCGGGCGGCGCGGACGATGACGCGGCGGCGGGCGGCGGGGACGATGCCGGGCCTGACGGCGGGCACGGTGGCGGGCACGATGACGCGGCTGCGGGCGGCGGGGATGACGGCATCGGGCGGCGGATTGTTGGGCTTGACGAGGTCCGCCGCCTGCTCGCCGGGCGGGTGTCTGTGCTGGTGGGACACTCGGGTGTGGGCAAATCGACGCTCATCAACGCGCTCGCGCCGGGGGCGGCGCGGGCGACCGGCGCGGTCAACCCCGTCACTGGCAAGGGGCGGCACACGTCAAGTTCGGCCGTGGCGCTGGAACTGCCCGGCGGCGGTTGGGTGATCGACACGCCCGGGGTGCGCTCCTTCGGGCTCAGCCATGTCCGGCCGGAGCGGGTGCTGGCCGGGTTCCCGGACCTGGCGGCGGCCGCCGCCGACTGCCACAGAGGCTGCGACCATGGCCCGCATTCGACCGACTGCGGCCTGAGACAATGGGCGCAGACCTCGGCGGCTCGACGAATGCGCCTGGACTCGTATCTGCGTATCGTTGCCAGCCGTGAGGGCTATTAGCGAGTTGACAGACCGGAAGGATTGAACGTTGGCCAAGTCACGCGAAAAGGAACCCGAGGACAAGTCACGCCGGGTTTTCCTGGAACAACTCGCCGCCGCCCAGGCGGCGCCGGTCGAGCCGGACACCTATCTGGGCGATCTGCGTCTGGCTTTGACCCTGGCGGACCAGGCCGATGAGATCACCTTGGCGCGCTTCGGCGCCAAGGACCTGGACGTGGACCAGAAGCAGGACGAGAGCCTAGTCACCGAGGCCGATCTGAGGGCGGAGGAGTTGCTGCGCCAGCAGTTGAAGCGGACGCGCCCGGACGATCAGGTGCTGGGCGAGGAGTTCGGCGGCTCGAAGATCGCCAAGCTCCTGAAGATCCAGGAGGGGCGCAAGCGCGCCTGGGTGCTCGACCCGATCGACGGGACCGCCAACTACGTTCGAGGCGTGCCGGTGTGGGCGACGCTGATCGGGCTGGTGGCCGATGGCCGCCCGGCCGTCGGCGTGGTCTCAGCCCCCGCGCTCGGCCGGCGCTGGTTCGCGGCCGCCGGCCAAGGCGCCTGGACGGGCGCCGGCCTCGACTCGGCCCGGCGGCTGCGCGTCTCGAAGGTCAAGAAACTCGGCGAGGCGTTCTTGTCCTATTCGTCGCTTGCCCGCTGGGAGGACCAGGGGCGATTGGCCGGGCTGATCCGTCTGATCGGCGACGTCGGGCGCAGCCGCGCCTTCGGGGACTTCTGGAGCTACATGCTGGTGGCCGAGGGCGTCGTCGACATCGCCGCCGAGCCGGACTTGGCGCCGCATGACATGGTGGCGCTGGCGCCGATAGTGACCGAGGCCGGCGGGGTCTTCACCGACACCAGGGGCAAAGTTGTCGGGCCGTTCGGCGCGGACGCCCTGGCCACCAACGGCCGCCTGCACCAGCGGGTGACGCCGTATTTGCACGGCAAAGGGCTGAAGTGACGCCTCGGCTTCCGATGCCGTGGCGGCGCCGGGCGCGGACGGCGGGCGCGGCATCGGCGGGTTTGGCGGCCGGCTTGGCGCCTGCGGGCTTGGCGGCGGCGCACCCGGGCTTGGCGGCGGCGCACCCGGGTTTGGCGCCTGCGGGCTTGGCACCTGCGGGCTTGGCGGCGGGCTGAATGGTCACGGCCCCCGCGGCGGACCTCGGCCGGTTCCGGGCCGTTGTGCTCGACATCGACGGCACTTTGGCCGGGGCCGACCACCGGGTCAGCCCCTTCGCCGCCGAAGTGGTGCGGCGTTTGGCCGCCGCCGGGCCGAAGGTCATCATCTCGACCGGCCGCAGCCAACTGGCCGCCACCCGGTTGGCGCTTCAGGTGGGCGCCAACGCGCCGGTCATCTCAGCCAACGGGGCGGTGGTGGCTGATTTTCGGACCGGCCAAAGGCTGCGGCTGGTCGGGTTGGCGCCGGACCTGGTGGCGCACTATCTGACGTTGGCGGACCGGCCCGGGGTCGAGGCCATGATCTGGACGCCCGACGACCTGATCTGCGCCGGGCCGGGGCTGATGAAGGACCTGATGGACCTGGCCGACGAGCGTCCGGTGACCTTCCGGCCCCGCGCCGAATGGCCCTCCGACGGCGTGGTCAAGGTCCTGTTCGGGGCCGAGCCGTCGCTGCTCGACGCCCTCGACCTGGCCGATTACCCGCTCATCCAGCGCTCGCTGTCGCATTTCATCGAGGCCACGGACGCGGCCGCGCGCAAGGACTCGGCGCTGACTTGGCTGCTCGCACGCTTGGGCGTCAGCCCGGACCAGACAATCGTCTTCGGCGACGCCGAGACCGACCTCGCCTCCGTCCGGCTGGCCGGACTGGGCGTCGCCGTCGCGGGAGCGATCCCCCAAGTCCGCGCCGCCGCCGGCGCCGTCATCGGCGCCAACTCCGACGATGCCGTCGCCCACTACCTCAACCAGGGCTACGCCCTGGGCGCCCGCTGAACAGAATCACCCACGTTGCCGGATCGAGCAATGGCGCTCAACGCTTGGGTGATCAACGCGGGCGGGGTTGGTCGCGGGGCGGGTCAGTCTTCTTTGCCGTGGCACATCTTGTATTTCTTGCCGCTGCCGCAGGGGCAGGGTTTGTTGCGGCCGGTGCCGGGGTAGGCCCGCGCCTGGGCTTTGGCGGCGTCGCCCGCCACGCGGGCGGCGGCGCCGCGCACCACCGGTTGATCGCCGCCGTCCTCGGACGGCGCCGAGTATTGGAAGGACCCGGCGTCCTGGCTGGGCGCGTCGAGGCCCTTGGCCACGACCCGCGCGCGGGCGCCGCCAGCGGACTCGGGGCCCGCCGCGGCCCCGCTCGTCGGCGTCCCGCCAGCCCCCGTCGCGCCAGCCGCGGCCCCGCTCGCCTTCGGCCGCGCCGGGCGATCCGCGCCGCCCGCCGGCGCCGGGCTCGGCCGCGCCTGCGGCCCGGCTTGCGGCGCCGTCACAGTGGCGGCGCCGCTCGGCGCCGCCCCGGCCGTGATCGAGGCCGCCGCGCCCGAACCGGCCGCAGCGCCAGCCGAGCGGACAGCGGCGGCCGCCCCGACGGCATCGGACCCTTCGACCTGAACTTCCAAATTGAACAAATAGCCGACGGTCTCCTCTTTGATGGCCTCGTTCATGGCCTGGAACATGTGGTAGCCCTCGCGCTGGTACTCAACCAGCGGGTCGCGCTGAGCCATCGCCCGCAGCCCGATCCCCTCTTTCAGGTAATCCATCTCGTAAAGATGCTCGCGCCACTTGCGGTCCAACACCGCCAGCAGCACGCGGCGCTCCAACTCGCGCATCACGTCCGACCCGAGTTCGGCCTCGCGCGTCTCATAGGCCAGGTGGATGTCGGCCGTCAGCTCGCGCAGGATCATCTCGGCCGTCAGCGCCCGGCGCGAGCCCGCCTCCGCGATCAGGTCCTCGGGTGTGACCGTGGCCGGGAAGACGCCCTTCAACTGGGACCAGAGTTGGGCCAAATCCCATTCCTCGGGGGCGTCGGCAGTTGTCGCCTCGTCAACGAAGGAACGGACCACCTCGTCCAAGAAACCCTGGACCCGGCCTTGCAGGTCCTCGCCGTGCAAGATGGCGCGGCGGACGTCGTAGACCACGGTCCGCTGGCGGTTCATGACATCGTCGTATTTCAGTACGTTCTTGCGAATCTCGAAGTTGGTCGACTCGACCTGGCCCTGCGCGGAGGCGATTCCCCTGGTCACAAGCTTGGATTCGAGCGGGAGGTCGTCCGGGAAGCCGGTCATCGACATGACCCGCTCGGTCAGCTGGGAGTTGAAGCGGCGCATCAGGTCGTCTTCCAGCGACAGGTAGAAACGCGACTCGCCCGGGTCGCCCTGGCGGCCCGAGCGGCCGCGCAACTGGTTGTCGATCCGCCGCGACTCGTGGCGCTCGGTGCCGAGCACGTAGAGGCCCCCAAGGGCCACGACTTCGTCGTGCTCCGCCGCCACCGACTCCTTCTCGGCCGCCAGCTCGGCCGGCCAGGCCGCCTCATACTCGCTCGGGTTCGCCTCCGGGTCGAGCCCCTTCTTGGCCAGCGCCTGCACAGCCCGGAACTCGGCGTTGCCGCCGAGCATGATGTCGGTGCCGCGCCCGGCCATGTTGGTCGCCACGGTGACGGCGCCCTTGCGGCCGGCCTCGGCGATGATCGCCGCCTCGCGCCGGTGCTGCTTGGCGTTCAGGACCTCATGCGGCACGCCCCGCTTCTTCAACAGTTTCGACAGCTCTTCGGACTTCTCCACCGAGACCGTGCCGACCAGCACCGGTTGGCCCCGCCGATGCCGCTCGACCAGGTCCTCGACCACAGCCGCCCATTTGCCGGACTCGCCTTTGTAAACCAGGTCGGATTTGTCCGCGCGGATCATCGGCATATTGGTCGGGATCGGCACCACGCCGATCTTGTAGGTGGAGGCGAATTCGGCCGCCTCGGTCTCAGCCGTGCCGGTCATGCCGGACAGCTTCTTGTACAGGCGGAAGTAATTCTGCAGCGTGATGGTCGCCAGGGTTTGATTCTCGGCCTTGATGTCGACGCCCTCTTTGGCCTCGATCGATTGGTGCATGCCCTCCGAATAGCGCCGCCCGGGCAGCACGCGGCCGGTGTGCTCATCGACGATCAAAACCTCGCCTTGCAGCACCACGTAGTCTTTGTCGCGGTGGAACAGTTCCTTGGCTTTGATGGCATTGTTCAGGAACCCGATCAGCGGGGTGTTGACGGATTCATAAAGGTTCTCAATGCCGAGGTAGTCTTCGACTTTCTCGATCCCGGACTCGAGCACGCCCACTGTCCGCTTTTTCTCATCGACCTCGTAGTCGACCTCGCGTCTGAGGCCGCGCACCACCCGCGCGAACTCCGAATACCACTTGTTGATGTCGCCCTGGGCCGGCCCGGAGATGATCAGCGGCGTGCGCGCCTCGTCGATCAGGATCGAGTCGACCTCGTCGACGATCACAAAACTGTGCCCGCGTTGAACCAGGTCCGAGGCTTTCCAGGCCATGTTGTCACGCAAATAGTCGAACCCGAACTCATTGTTGGTGCCATAAGTGATGTCGCAGCCGTATTCGCGTCGGCGTTCCGCCGGATTCTGCCCCACCAGAATGCAGCCGGTCGTCAGCCCCAAGAAACGGAACACGCGCCCCATCAATTCGCTTTGATATGAGGCCAGATAATCGTTGACCGTGACAATGTGCACGCCTTCGCCGCTGAGCGCGTTCAGATAAGCCGGCAGCGTCGCCACCAGGGTTTTGCCCTCACCGGTTTTCATTTCCGCGAT
>JAITJZ010000064.1 GCA_031278655.1 Bifidobacteriaceae bacterium | reverse complement strand
TTTCATGACGCTCGTCAAATTGGGCGACGGGACCTGGCGCGTGTGGGGGCTCGGCGACCGCATGGTCGCCGCCAGCGAGGTCACCGGCGGCTGAGCGTCCGCCGGAGGACGCCGCGCGTTCGGGGTCGTCAGAACAGGGCCGCGGCTTGTCCTTTGACGGCTGCCCGCAGCCGCGCGCGGACGAGTCGTTGGTTGACCGGGTCGAGTTCTACGCCGGCGCTGTTCATGCCGAGTTGCCACGCGGCCTCCATGGTGGTGCCGGTGCCGGCGAACGGGTCGAGGACGGTTCCGCCGGGTGGGCAGAACAGCTTCGCGGAGAGTTGCGGCCAATCTTCACGCTACCGTGCGGCCAATCTTCACGCTACCGTGCGTCTAATCTTCACGCTACTGTGCGGCCAAGCTTCACGGTGTGATAGCGTAACAGCATGTCAAACGCTAATTTGGGGGGTTCGGATGCGATCTTGCAGCGCCGCGCTGAGACGCTGGTGGCTGAGGCTATGGAGGATACCCGGGTGGTGCTGGTCAACGGGGCCCGACAGGTCGGCAAGAGCACCTTGGCCCGCCTGGTGGCGGGCCGGCGGCAGGGGGTGTGGCGCAGCTTCGACCAGGCCCGGGACCGGGAGGCGGCCAGGTTCGACCCGGAGGAGTTTGTCCAGTCCGAGCAGTTGATAGTGATCGACGAGGTCCAGCGGTATCCCGAGATCCTGCTGGCCATCAAGGCCAGGGTGGACGAGGTCCCGCGTCCCGGCAGTTTCCTGCTGACGGGCTCGACGCGGCTGATGGGGATGCGGTCGGCGCCGGACGCGCTGCCCGGACGGGTCGAGACTATCGAGCTGTGGCCCTTGTCGCAGGGTGAGATCGACGGCCAGCCGGACGGGTTCATCGACCAGGTTTTCGAAGATCTCGGCTCCTTGCGGGTCGAGTCGGAGCTGGCCAAAGCCGACTACGCCAGGCGCGTGGCGCGCGGCGGCTTCCCGGAGGCGGTTCGGCGCGAGGGGCGGCGCCGCGCCGCGTTCTTGCGCGAGTACCTGGCGGGCCTGGTCAACCGGGAAGTCGCCCAGGTGGCCGAGGTCCAGCGCGGCCCGGAATTCCGGGCGCTGCTCCAGCTTGCCGCCGCCCGCCTGGGCGCGCCCCTGGGCCAGGCGGGCCTGGCCCAGGGGGTCGGCCTGGCCGGCGCCACGGTCTCGAAGTACCTGGCGGTGGCCCATGAGGTTTTCCTGGTCAAGCTGATCCCGGCCTACACCCGGGGTTTTACCGGGCGGGTCTCGCGCCGGCCGAAGCTCGCCTTCGTGGACTCGGCGGTGGGCTGCCAACTGCTGGGGCTCGACGAGCGCGCCCTGGTTCGCCCGGGCGCGCCCCTGGGCGGCTTGCTGGAGAGCTTTGTGGCGATGGAACTGGCCCGGCAGGCGACCTGGTCGGCGGCGCGGCCTGGCGTCTTCCATTACCGCACCAAGGACAAGATGGAAGTGGACCTGGTTTTGGAGGACGCCCAGGGGCGGGTGGTCGGCATCGAGGTGAAAGCCTCCGCGACCGCCCGCGGCGAGGACTTCCGGGGCTTGCGGCACCTGGCGGCGCGGCTCGGCGGCGACTTTTTGGGCGGCATCGTGCTCTACACGGGGCGGTCGACTTTGAGTTTCGGCCCCAACCTGAAGGCGGTGCCGATCTCCGCCGTCTGGACCGCCTGCTGACCGCGTAAGGTGCGGACGTCTGCGTCGTGCTCGAAATCCGCCGGAAGGAGGCGTGCGAGCGCCAAACCGATCTTGTGCCACGACGCGCCCTCGCCGCGGGCGGCGCGGCAGAAGGCTGGCCGGATGGCGCGACTGGGTGCAGAGTGAATCCCGGCTTGGTACCGTTGTTTCGTGAGCACGCAGATCGCCGTCAGGCTGCCTGATGAAATTGTCGAGTTCGTGGACTTGGAAGTGGCGGCCAAACGGGCGCCGAGCCGGGCGGCTGTGGTCGCGCGCGCCCTGGAGCGCGAGCGCCGCCGCCGGCTGGCGCTGGCGGACGCCGAGATCCTCAAGCGCTCCGGGCAAGACGCCCGGGCGGACGGCTTCGACCGCCTGGCCGAGCACGCCGCCCGGCTCGAGATCGACCTGGTGTGAGACCGTGCGGCCCATCCACCTGGCCCGCCTCGACAAGACCCGGCCAGTCCTGGTGCTGACGCGCGAACTGGTCAGGCCGCACCTTCGCCGCGTCACCGTCGCCCCGCTGACCTCCCGCGCCCGGGGGCTGTCGACCGAAGTCGAAGTGGGCCTTGGCAACGGCCTGGACCAGGCGTGCGTCATCAGCCTCGACAACATTGTCACCATTCCCACGGCCGACCTCGGCCGGCAGATCGGGTTCCTGCGCCCCGACCAAGAGCCAGCCCTGGCCAGGGCGATCGCCAACGCCTTCGACTTGGAGTAGCCCCGCCCGCCAGGCGCCCCAGCCGAGCGCCGGCGCCAACCCCCGCCACACGGGCATCAACCCTGAGTCTTGTCGTGGCCTACCCCCTCATACCCTAAAACTGATAGAGCAGCGCTGTGCAAATACCGGAGGTCGAGGCATTGCCCGCAGATGCTGCGCTACGCCGACACGTTCCGGGGCGTGGGCGCAGATCTTCAACTCTACGACGATGGCGACCTGAGGTTCGAGGGGCCGATCCCCGACCAAATCCGAGCCGCCGGGCAGGCCGTCTCCCAGTGGACGCCGAAGCGCCGCGCGCTCACCGCCGAGGGCAGGTTCGGGCCGATGCCGTTGATCCCCGACCAGGCGTGGCTAGAGGGCCTGGTCAACGCGGTCATCCACCGTTCGTACGGCTGGGCGGGCGCCTCCGCCAGCGACCCGCAAGCGACGTGGCGGCTGGCTTGACTCCGGCCTACCCCATCACACCCTAAAGCCCGTCTTTGGGGTATGAGGGAGTAGCCGGAGGCGGGGGCCAATTTGGACGATGCCGCGCCGCGGCGGGGTCTGGGCCCGCAGCGATCCGGCGGATGGCTTCCGCGCGGCGGCCTCCCGGAGGCGGCCAGGCGGCGGCGGGCGTCGAGCGCGAACCGGCCGGACGGCATCGGGCGCTGGCAAAAGTCGCGCGGCCGCAAAAAGTTTGTTACGGGCAGGTTACGTAACCGCCAGAGGGGTCGTCTTCACACTTTGGACACGTTTATTGTGGGGCGTGCAACCGTTCGTCCCGGACTCGCGCCCCGCGCCGAGTTCCCCGTCCCGCCGCCGGCGGGGCGACCAATCGGAAGGCCAAAACTATGGAAGCTTTCTCCAACATCGTCGGTGTGATCGACAGCTTCGTGTGGAGCGTCTGGCTGCTCATCCCGCTGTTGACCGTGACCGGGCTGGTCCTGACCATCCGCTTGCGCGGGGTCCAATTCACGAAGCTCTGGCCCGCCCTCAAACTGGGCCTGTTCAAACGGCAGGACCCGGGCTCGGCGGGCGACATCACGCAATTCCAGGCGCTGACGACGGCGCTGGCGGCCACCGTCGGCGTCGGCAACATCGTCGGCGTGGCGACGGCCATCGGCGTTGGCGGCCCCGGCGCGCTCTTCTGGATGTGGGTGACCGGCCTGCTCGGCATGGCCTCGAAGTACGCCGAGACCTTCCTCGGCTCGAAGTACCGCGAGAAGGACTCCCGCGGCGAGGTCGTTGGCGGTCCGCAGGTCTACCTCGAGAAGGCCATCGTCGGGCCCGTCGGCAAGACCCTGGCGATCCTGTTCGCGGTCTTCGGCGCCCTGGCGGCCTTCGGGATCGGCAACGGCACCCAGGTCAAGGCCATGGTCGACAACATGAACAGCGCCTTCCACGTGCCAGCTCTGGCCACCGGCGTGATCGTGATGATCCTGGTGGGGCTGGTGCTGATCGGCGGGATCAAGGCGATCGGGCGGGCGACGGCGGCCTTCGTGCCCTTCATGATCGTGGTCTACCTGCTGGCCGGGATCGTGGTGCTGGCGATGAACATCACCGCCATCCCCGATGCCTTCGCGCTGGTCTTCACCGACGCCTTCACCGGCACGGACGCGGTCACCGGCGATCCTTCCGGCAAGGAGCGCCTGATGGACTTCCTCGGCGCCACCATGGGCGTCGCCATCCAGAGGGGCATGGCCCGGGGCATCTTCTCGAACGAGTCCGGCATGGGATCGGCCGCCATCGTGGCCGCGGCCGCCAAGACGTCCCACCCCGTCCGCCAGGGCCTGGTGGCCATGACCCAGACCTTCATCGACACGATCGTCGTGGTCTCCTTCACCGGCCTGGTCATCATCTCGACCGGCGTCTGGAAGGCGGCCGACGTGGTCCTGAAGTCGGACGGGACGCCGGAGCTGACCGACGCCGGGAAGATGATCCGCGACGACGGAGGTTTGACGAGACAAGCCTTCGCCGACACGATCGGGTCGAACTTCGGCCCCGCCATCGTGGCGATTTGCGTGGTCTTCTTCGCCCTGTCCACGGTCATCGGCTGGTCCTATTACGGCGAGCGCTGCGCCGTCCGCCTGCTCGGCATCAAGGCGCAGATGCCCTACCGGGTTGTCTTCACCGCCTTGATCGTGGTCTGGGCGGTTGTGCCGGCCGCGACCATTTGGGAGATCGCTGACATCCTCAACGGCCTGATGGCCCTGCCGAACCTGATCGGCCTGCTGATCCTGAGCGGCATGATCGCGCGCGAGACCAAGCACTACCTGTCCGTCGACCCGGACTTGACCAAGAACAACGTCAAGCCGTCGGCGCTGGAGGCGATCTCCTTGAAGGGCCGCCGCTTCGTTTGGACGCCGGCGCCGGAGCGGGTGTCGCACCGCTAAAGGGTCGGCACCAGGGGGTTTGTTGGGCGGCCGTCGGGTCCGATGGCATGGCGCCGGCCCGGCCGGGGTGGCCGGCGGCGCGGACGACGCCTTGTCAGGGGGGCCTTGTCAGCGGGGCCGGCGGGGCAAGGTCAGCCGGGGGCAGGCTGTCGGGTCCGATGGCATGGCGCCGGTTCGGCCGGTGTGGCCGGCGGGGCAAGGTCAGCCGGGGTAGCGGGGCAGGCCGTCGGGTCCGATGACGGGTGGCGCCGGTTCGGCCGGGGTGGCCGGTGGCGCGTAACCCGGCGGCGCGTAACCGGGCGGCGCGTAGGCGCCGCCCGCCGGGGGCTCCGGCGCCGGATAGCCGGCCGGCTGGCCGTAGGGCTGGTCATAAGGCTGGCCGTAGGCCGGCCCCTGGACCCCGCCGGGGGCCGGGTAGGCGCCGGGCTGCCCGTAACCGCCCGGCGCGACCTGAGCGTGGCCGGGCGCGCCCGGCTTGTCGTAGCGCGCGCCATCGGGCTTCGACGGCAATATGCACATGATCAGCGGCACTATCCCCAAATTGGCCAGGTTGAACAGCCAGAACAACCCGGAGAAGCCGGCGTCGTGAAGGCGGCGCCAGTGAATTGCGATGCTCGGGACCGCGGTCGCCAGACCCCAGATGCTCCCGACCACAAACGACGCGATGACCAGGCCGGATGGGCCCTGCTCGGCCAAGTAGGAGTATTCGCCGCCGTAGTAGTAGGAGGAGCTGCCGGACTCGGCCGACTCGAGCGCCAACAGCAACAAGTCGATGTAGACCCTGGTGATCCAGTAGAACAGCGGGCCGTAGAGCACCGTGGTGACCACGCTGTAGAACAGATACGACCACCAGAACTCGGAACGCGAGGCGCGCCCGGAGAAGGTGGCGTACTTGCGGAAGAAGCGCGCCACCGCGATCCCCAGCGACGCCCCGTAATAGGGCTGGTCGAGTCTGACTTCGGCGGGCGGCGGCAGATGTGGGCTGTCACTTGTCATTGGCCCATTGTCGCAGATGGCGCGGCGGCGCCAAGACCCCGCGCGCCTACGGCCGATCCGATGGGCAGATTCCGGCCGCGGGCCGGGCGCGCGTCCCGGCCGCCCGCGTCCGGTAAGGTCGTGCCGTGCCTACGAACTACACCGACCTCCGTGACCGATTCGGCGCTCTGCTGGCAGATTTCGAGCCGGTGGTCGGCGCGGCCGTGATCGGTTCGCGGGCCCGGGACGGGGCCGACGCCTCCGCCGATCTGGACGTGGTCGTGTTCACGCCGCAGACAGAAGAACTGCTCGCGGACAGCGGCTGGCTGAGCCCGCTGGGCCGGATTTGGGCCGCCGCCGTCGACCGGTCGGCGCCGTCGCTGCCGGTCAAGCGCCTGCTCTTGGACGATGCCGCGCAGTTGGATTTGTTGGTCCTCCCGCCGGACGCTGTCGAACAGTCGCCGCCCGGCGCCGAGGCGGTCTTGGCGGACATCGCCAGGCGCGGCTTCGCCGCCCTGAAAGAGGGCGGCCCGGTGCCGGACGGCCTGGGGGAGTTGGCCGAGCGGGCGCGCGCGGCGCAGCGCGCGCGGCCGTCGCAGGAGCAGTTCTCGCAGTTGGTGGCCGGGTTCTGGATTGACTGCGTGCGGGCTGCCAGGCGGCTTGGCCGCCAGGAGGTGTGGTCGGCCAGGCGGATCATCGACGGGCCGATGAAGTCCGCGCTGGTGGAGTTGCAGGCTTGGACGGTGCGGGCCTTCCGGGGCGGCGACGCGGACACCTTCTGGCAAGGGCGCCGCCTGGAGCGCTGGGCGGGCGGACGCTTCCTGACCGCACTGGCGGGGACCTTCGGCGACCTTGACGCCGCCTCTGCCCGCCACGACCTGATGTTGACAATGGACCAGTTCCGCCTGCTGGCGATCGAGGCCGCCAGCCGCTGGTCGCTGGATTACGCCGAGGGCCTTGACCGGCGCGTGACCGTCTGGGTGCGGACGTGGGACTGAGCCTGGCGCGGTGGCGAGTGATAACCTCTCGGTGACAGGGCGGAGTTCAACAGACTGCGCGTCAATGGGGTGGTGCGATGAAGAAACTGATCGTCGTCGCGGCGGCGGGACTGGTGACGCTGGCCGGATGCAGCCAATCCGGCGAGGTCGCGGACCGGCCGCTGCGGGTGGGCATGGAGGCCGCTTACGCGCCGTTCAACTGGACGCAGAAGGATTCCGCCAACGGCGCGGTCCAGATCGAGGGCGGCGGTTGGGCTGGCGGCTATGACGTTCAGATGGCGAAGCGGGTGGCTGAGGACTTGGGCCGCTCCGTGGTGGTGGTCAAGACCAGTTGGGACGGGTTGATCCCGGCCCTCCAGGCCGACAAGATCGATCTGATCGTGGCCGGCATGACGCCGACCGCCGAGCGCAAAGAGGCCATCGACTTCTCCGACCCTTATTACACGTCCGACATCGTGATCGTGGTGAAGAAGGATTCGAAGTGGACGTCCGCGAAGTCGCTGGCCGATTTCAAGGGCGCCAAGATCACGGCCCAGATCTCGACCATCCATTACGACCAGTTCCTAGGCCAGATTCCCGGCGTGGACAAGCAGACGGCGCTGCCGGATTTCCCGACCATGATCCTGGCGGTCAAATCCGGCAAGATCGACGGTTACATCTCGGAGCGCCCGGGGGCGCTGAGCGCGGTGGCCTCGAACCCCGATCTGGCCTTTGTGTCCTTCGCCGAAGGCCAAGGTTTCAACTACTCCGAGGCCGACACTTCGATCGCGGTCGGCTTGAAGAAGGGCTCCGACCTGCTGGCGGACGTCAACACGGCGCTGGCGAAAGTCTCAGACGCTGATCGCCAGGAGTTGATGAAGCAGGCGGTCGAGGACCAGCCCGCCTCTGACACGAACTCTTTGCCGGCGGACGCCGGCGACTGGAGCTTCTGGGGCTGGATCGGTTACGTGGTGGCGACGTACTGGCCGTGGCTGGCCCAAGGCGTCGGCGTGACCATGCTCTTGGCCCTGACCGGCACCGTGGTCGGGATGGCTCTGGGGCTGGGGATTGGCGTGGTGCGGACCTTGCCGTCTGACCGGCACAGCGCCGGCCCGGTCAAACGCGCCGCCTTGAAGCTGGTCAACGCGCTGCTGGCGATCTACGTCGAGGTCTTCCGGGGCACGCCGATGATGGTTCAGGCGATGGTTGTCTACTACGGCCTGGGCATGGCCTTCGGCATCAACCTCGACGTCATCACGGCCGGCCTGCTGGTGGTCTCGATCAACACCGGCGCCTACATGGCGGAGATCGTCCGCGGCGGCATCGAGTCGGTCGACCCGGGGCAGACGGAGGCCGCCAAGGCGGTCGGCATGGGCCATTGGGCCACCATGCGCGGGGTCATCCTGCCGCAGGCGATCCGGAACATCCTGCCGGCCACCGGCAACGAGTTCGTCATCAACATCAAGGACACCTCGGTGCTGATGGTGATCGGCACCTCGGAACTGTTCTTCGAAGGCAGGACCATCGACGGCATCTTGTACCAGACCTTCCCGGTCTATCTGCTGGTGGCGGCGATCTACTTGGTCTTGACCTTCTCCACGACGCGGTTGCTGCGCCTGTTCGAGCGCCGCCTCGACGGCCCGGACAGCTTTGTCCTGGCGACATCGTCCACCACCCCAGAGTCGATCCTGCGTCCGGGAGGAGGCAACTATGCCGGCCGAACCCGTTGAGCCGCCCGCCGTCGCCGCCGCCGCCGATGCCGCCGAGGCAGCCGCGCTCGCCGCCGCCGACGTCGCCGCCGATGCCGCCGGGCCGCCTCCCAGCGACGCCCAGGACGCGCCGGTGGTCGAGACGCGCGGATTGGCGAAGTCCTTCGGGGAGAACGAAATCCTGCGCGGGATCGACTTCGCCGTCCGCCCGGGCGAGGTCGTCTCCGTCATCGGTGCCTCGGGCTCCGGCAAATCGACCTTCCTGCGCTGTGTCAACCTGCTCGAATGGCCGAGCGCCGGCGAGGTCCTGTACCACGGCCGCAACGTCCTGGAGCGCGGCTACGACGTGGCCGGCTACCGCACCAAGCTCGGCATGGTCTTCCAGCAGTTCAATTTGTTCAACAACCTGAACGTGCTTGACAACTGTGTGATCGGGCAGGTCAGGGCGGCTGGGCGGCCGAAGGCCGAGGCCCGCGAGCGGGCGCTCGGCTACCTGGCCAAGGTCGGCATGGAGCGCCATGTCGACGCCAAGCCGAGGCAACTGTCCGGCGGGCAGAAACAGCGTGTGGCCATCGCCCGGGCGTTGTCGATGGAGCCGGAGGCGCTCCTGTTCGACGAGCCGACCTCGGCCCTCGACCCGGAGATGGTCGGCGAGGTCCTGAGCGTCATGGGGGAGCTGGCTGAGTCGGGCTTGACCATGGTGGTGGTCACTCACGAGATGGCCTTCGCCAGGGATGTCTCTGACCGGGTCGCCTTCATGGACGGCGGTGTGATCGCCGAATCCGGCCCGGCGGCGGAGATCTTCGCGCACCCGGCGCAGGCGCGCACGCAGGAGTTCCTGGCCCGCTTCCACGCCGGTTGATGGCGCCGGGGCCGGCCCGGCGACTAAGTCCGGTCACGCGAACGTCTCTATGCTGGTGGGGTTCGCCCTGCAACGAAGGAGAGTTCGATGAGCCTTGACGTCCCTGCCCGCGCCGCCACCCCGTACCGGGTTTGCCCGGCCTGGCAAGACTTGGTCGAGCAGGTGACGCGCACCGAGGCGCGGCCCAGCCGCCCGGTGGTGAGCCCGATCGACGGCGCCGAATTGGCGCGGGCGCCGATCTGCGCCCCTGACGATGTCCGCGAGGCGGCGAGGCGGGCCAGGGCGGCGGGACGGCGCTGGGCGGCGGAGCCGCTGTCGCGGCGGCGCGGCGGCATCGAGCAGTTCAAGGAGCTGCTGGTGGCCAACCGCGACGAATTGCTGGACCTGGTCCACGCCGAGACCGGCAAGGCCCGCACCAACGCCCTCGAGGAGTTCCTCGACGCCGTGCTGACGGCCGGGTACTACGCCGCCAAGGCCCCCAAAGTCTTGGCGCGGCATCGGCGGCGGGGGGCCCTGCCGGGGCTGACCCGAACCTATGTCCATCACGTGCCCAAAGGCGTGGTCGGGGTGATCTCCCCCTGGAACTACCCCCTGACCTTGGCGATCGGTGACGCGGTGGCGGCGCTGACGGCCGGCAACGGCGTGGTGCTGAAACCCGACTCGCTGACGCCGCTGACGGCTCTCAGCCTGGTGCGCCTGGCGCGCCAGGCGGGGCTGCCGCGCGACTTGTTGCAGGTGGTGACCGGGCCGGGCGGCGAACTTGGCCCGGCCTTGATCGAGTCCTCGGACTACATCATGTTCACCGGTTCGACGGCGACCGGCCGGGCCGTGGCCGCCCTTTGCGGCCAGCGGCTGATCGGCTGCAGCGCCGAACTCGGCGGCAAGAACGCGCTGCTGGTGCTGGATGACGCCCCGGCCAGGGCCGTGGCCGGCGCCGTCCAGGCTTGCTTCGCCAACTCCGGCCAGCTCTGTCTGTCGATCGAGCGCGTCTATGTGGCGGGGGCGCTGTTCGAGAGCTTCGCCGGGGCCTTCGCGGCGCGGGCGGCCGAGTTGCGCCTTGGCGGCGGCGGCGGTTGGGACGTCGACATGGGGCCGCTGATCAGCCGGGACCAGTTGGCCAAGGTGGAGCGCCACGTCGACGATGCCGTCTCGAAGGGCGCCACCGTCTTGACCGGCGGCCGGCGCCGCCCGGACTTGGGCGAGTTGTTCTACGAGCCGACCGTGCTGACCGGCGTCACCGACGCCATGGTGGTGGCCGGCGAGGAGACCTTCGGGCCGGTCGTCTCGCTCTACCCGACCGATTCCGACGAGGATGCGATCGCGTTGGCCAACAACACCGAATACGGCCTCAACGCCTCGGTTTGGACCTCCTGCCCGGCCCGGGGGCGGCGCGTGGCCGAACGCCTGCGAGCCGGCACGGTCAACATCAACGAGGGCTACGCGGCCGCGTACGGGTCGGTCGACGCCCCCATGGGCGGGTTCGGCATCTCCGGCTTGGGCCGCCGGCGCGGCCCGGAGGGGCTGATCAAGTACACCGAGCCGCAGACGGTGGCGACGGAGCGGCTGATGGCGATCGGGCCGCCGGCCTGGTTGTCGCGCCCGGCTTACGCCGAGGTCATGACGGCCGGCTCGCGCTGGCTCTACAGCACCGCCGGCGAGTTGGCCAGGAAGGTGATGGGGCCATGAGAAGCTACCGGCAGGCGGGCATGGCGCTGGACGGCGCCCGTGTTTTGATCACCGGGGGCGGCAGCGGGATTGGGCGGCGCTTGGCGATCGGGGCGGGTCGCAAGGGTTCGGCCGTGACCATCTGGGACCGCGACCTTGACCGGGCCGAGGCGGTCCGGGCCGAGGTCGCGGCCGCTGGCGGCCTTGCGGCCGCCCACCGGGTCGATGTCTCCGACCGCCAGGCGGTCTTGGCGGCGGCGGAGCTGACCGGCCCGGTCGACGTGGTTGTCAACAGCGCCGGCGTGGTCTCCGGCCGGCCGCTGCTGGACAGCCCGCCGGAGTCGATCGAGCGGACCTTGGACGTCAACCTGCGGGCCCTGTTCTGGGTGACTCAGGCTTTCCTTGGCGCCATGGTGGAGCGGCGCAGCGGCTATGTTGTGACGATCGCCTCCGCCGCCGGCATGGTGGCCGGGTCGAAGATGTCTGACTACGCCGCATCCAAGGCTGGCGCCATCGCCTTCAACGAGGCCCTGCGCAACGAGTTGCGCGAGGCCGGCGCCGGGGTTGGGACCATGGTGGTCTGCCCCTTCTACACGGACACGGGCATGTTCGCTGGCGTCAAGTCCCGCTATCCGGCGCTGCTGCCGATCCTTGAGCCCCGCCAGGTGGCCGGGGCCATCTTGCGCGGTGTTGAGCGCGGCTCGAAGCAACTCGTCACGCCGCCGCTGGTGCGCACCGTGCCCCTGCTGCGCCTGCTGCCGGTGGGCGCCTTCGATTGGGTGGCCGACAGGCTCGGCATCAACGAGTCGATGGCGGACTTCGCCGGCCGCGCCGGCGACCGCCTCTGAGCCCAAGGCCGCGGCCAGTCCGTCAGCAGTCGACGAGGTCCTGGTGGTCGGTCTCGGTGCGCCCCTTGGCGGCGGCGCGGATGATGACGGCGACGGTCAACCCGACTGCGACGGCCGCGGCGGCGGCGACGGCCCCGGCCACGCCCAGGCGCGTGTTGGCCAACCAGGGGGCGCCCGCCAGGATGACGCTGGCCCCGGCGACGGCCGTCCAGCCGCGCCGTGAACGCTCGGCCCAGGCCTGCAGCCCCCACAGGCCGCCGGCGAACAGCGCCACCGGCCCGCAGACCAGGTAGCCCACCGCCACGGTGCTCAGGCGCAGGTGGCTGACGTGCGAGGCCTCGACCGCCAACTCCAGGCCGGCCCCCAGGACGGCCAGCGCCAGGAAGATCGAGACGTGGCCGTAACCCCAGGGGAAGGCCAATTGGCGGTTGTCGGCCAGGTGCTGCGCCATCGGCGAGATGAAGTAGAGCCACCAGAGCGCGAACAGCAGCACCAGGGACGCCACGCAGACCCCGGTCAGGCCCGGTGTCAGGCCGGTCGAGTCGAGTTCGACCTGCACGCCGGCCACCGCCACGGCGGCCAATTCGCCCAGCAGGATGAGGGTGAACAGCCCGTAGCGCTCGGCGATGTGATGGGGGTGCCACCAGGTCCGCTGGGCGCGTTCGGCGTAGGCAGGCACCGCCAGTTCGGCCAGCGCCAGCAGGCCGAAGGAGGCCACCGTCCAGCAGAGGGTGTGGGGGAGGGCCAGTCGCGCCAGCCAACCGATTTGGACCAGCCCGATGCCGATGGCGTAGCGCCGGGTGGTCGGGCGCCGGTCCGGGTCGGCTCGCCCGGCCCGGGCCCACTGGACGATCTGGGCCACCCGCATGACCACGTAGCCGGCCGTCCCGGCCGTCCAGTCGAGGTCCCGGAAGGCTTGGACCAGCCCGGCCGCCAGCACCAGGACGCCGGCCATCTGGAGCATGACCATCAGGCGGTAGGGGCCGTCGTCAACGTCATAGGAGGAGGCGAACCAGGTGAAGTTCATCCACGCCCACCAGACTGCGAAGAAGACCATGGCGAAGCTGATCAGTGAGCGGCCGAGGTCTCCGGCGCCGGCGCCGGCGGCGAGTTGGCTGACGGCGCTGCCGACCGCCACCACGAACACCAGGTCAAAGAGCAGCTCCAACGGTGTCGAGGTGCGCCCGGCCTCGTGGATGGGGCGCGGACGCATTGGGCGGCGCCAGCGGAAGGCTGTGGCTGGAGTCGATGGCGGCGTCTGGGACACGTCTTCAACTCTGACACATCCGCGGCCGCTTGGGGCCAGCGCCGGCCCGCGGCCCGGAACGCGGCCTTAGTTCCGGGCCCCGAGGGCGGCATTGGAGGCGATTTCCAAACTGAAATGGAGCCTTTTGCCAAATCCGCGCTGATTTCTACCTAATGATTCGCATGATTCCCGGATTCGTGCGGCGCAGGCCGGTAACTTTGGAATGAATTCAGTCCATATATCTCCTTGGTGGGAATGTCGGGAGCAGGTGTATGCAGCCACAACAGGCCCTGGTTAGGCGCGTTGGCGCCGGGCTTTCGGGTCTCATCCTGCTGGGCGGGCTAACAGTGGTGTCCTCGGCGGCGTCAAGCGGGGCGCCGGCGGAGGGCTGTTATCTGCAAGCACTCGTCGACACCGGCGGCCTTGTGGCCGTGCCGGCGGGCTGTCAAGAGGATGGTCCGATCACAGTCTCTGGAAAGGTCGAATTGGCCGGCGGGCCGGTCACGGTCGCGGGCGGATTCGTGGTCGCGGACGGCGCCAACCTGACGGTGGTGGACGACACGGCCATAGTCGGCCCGGTGACGGTCGCCTCGGGCGGGACCTTGGCCCTGGTCGGCAGCGGCGCCAGCGCCGACGGCGCCATCTGGGTCCAACCCGGCGCCCAGGCCACGTTCATGGGCGTCGGCCCGGCCGGTGTCACCGGCACCGACCTGATAAACCAGGGCTGGACCGTGGCCTCCGGGCTGGTCCGGCTGGGCCAGCAGGGACGCGGGCTGACCACGGGAGTCGGCGGCGCCGGCGAGTTGAGCCTCGGCCAATTGGCCGTCGGCTCGGAATTGTGGTTCGACCCGCCGCGGTCAGAGGTCGCCGTGGCGCGCTTGATCGAGGGGTCGCTGGGAGCGGCCGGGACCGGGGCAATTCAATGCGATGACGCCGCCTGCGAAGTCGGCACAACGATTTCCTCGGCGGGCGAGGTCTGGATCACGCTGACGCCAGGCAGTCCCGGAGTCGACCCTGACCCGGACCCGACCGAGGACCCCACCGAGGAGCCGACCCCAGGCGCGCCGAGCGACCTCGGCGCACTGATCGCCCAAGCCGGCGACGGCGGCGTGGTTCAAGTCCCGGCCGGCCTTGGCGCCGGGGACGGCGTCCTGACGGTGGCGGACGCCGCCGGCGGCGGCATCGACGTGACCTTGACCGGCGGGCCGCTGGTGCGCGCCAGCGCCGGCACCATGATCCGTGTCCCGGCCGGATCGACCCTGACCCTGTCGCAAATCACAGTCGACGGCGCCTGGGATGGCGCCACCCAGGCTTACGCGCCGGTGGTCGAGGTCGCGGCCGGCGGGCGCCTGGTGCTCGCCACGGGCTCGCAGATCAGCTCCAACCAGTCGTTCGGAGTGGTCAATTCGGGCATCTTGGACATGGTCGGGGCGAACGCCGCCATCACTGACTGCGTGGTCGACGCGGACGGGCTGACCGGCCTTGTGGGGCCGCTCGGCGGGGCCGGGGTCTGGAACCGGGCAGGCGGCGTCTTCTGGATGAGCGGCGGCCTGATCGGCCGCAACACCGTCGAGGCCACCAGCGACGGCGCCTACGGCGGCGGCGTCCTCAACGCCGGGTCGATGCGTTTGGCCGGCGGGTCGATCAACGCCAACCAGGTCGATGGCGGCGGCGGCGGCGTGGCGGTTGTGCGCGAGCCGGGCTCGGACTACGGCGGCCGCCTCGACGTGGGCGCGTATTACACCACCGTTTCGGGCGCCGAGAGGCCTGCGTTGACCGAGAACAGTGCCAGCTTCGGCGGCGGCCTGGCGGTGGTGGACAGCGCCGCCTGGGGCGGCAACCCGACCGAGCTCCCAGCCGCCCAGGTGCCGGCGGACGTGCCCTCGGCGGTCTTCGAGCATGGCGTCATCGGCGCCAACGAGGCTTCCGGCGCCGGCGGCGCGGTCATGGCCATGGGCGGCTCGGCCGTCGGATTGGAAGGGCCGGTGAAGGTGTCCGCGTCCAACCAGGCGGGCACGCCCGGCAGCGCCGGAGTGGCGGTGGCGGACGCCTACCTGCGGGTCGCTGGCGATGTCTTGACCGAGGCCGGCGGCGGGATCGCGCTCCTGAAGCAAGGCTGGCCGGTCGTGCTGACCAACAGCTTCACCGGCGCCGGGTCGCTGGTGGTCGAAGCCGTGGACGGATTGACGGCTGAGAACGCCTGGCAGGCGGCGCGCGTGGCGGACCCGGCCAGCCCGCTGACCGATGACGCCCTGGTGGCCATCGAGTTCGCCCTCGCGGGTTTGGAGGTCAGCCTCGAGAACGGCAAGGACGGGCAGTTGGTGCTGCGCGCGAGCGCGGCCGCGGCCAGCACGCCGCCGAACAACCCCCTGGAGCCGACGGAGCCGCCAGTCGCCGAGCCGCCGGCGCAGCAGCCGACCCCGACGCGTTCGGCGGCGCCAACCGCCGTGCCGACGGCCGGGCCGAGCAGCGCCGCCACGCCAACCCCGACCCCGACCAATCGTGGGAACAGCCCGTCGCCGACGCAGTCGGCGACAGATCAGGGGCGGTCCCCGGACGCGGTCTCAAGGCCGAGCCAGAGCGCCGCGAGCGGGGAGTCGGCCGAGGATCCGGGCGACGATTCGACGGCTGAGGACTCCGATGCCGCCCAAGGGACTGAGACCAGCCCCTCGCCGACCAGCACACGGCCGTCTTCGACCCAGGCCTCGAGTGGCGCCAGCGCCTCGGCCAGCGCCAGCGCCTCGGCCGGCGGTGGCGGTTCGGCGGGCGGCGAAGGCGGCGGCGGATCGAACCTGAGTCTGCCAGAGCCCCCCGCGGGCGCATCGTCAAGGACGATTGGCTTCGGCCTGATGGCGATCGGTGTCTTTGGGCTGGCCGGCTTGGGCATCTACGTGATGCGGCGTGGCGGCTTCTTCGCCGCCTGAGTTCTGAGCCGCCCGGGCAATAAGAAGCGGTTCCTCCGGCTGTCACGCCGGTGCCCGGCGAAGTGAGGCACCGAGGTGGCGGCCGGAGGAAACCGCTCCAGGAAAGATAGCACTGAATGTGACCCACGTCACAACGGTTTCAGTGTTCTTGCTCAAAGGAGCCGCGCGACCGGGGCGAACGCGGGCCGGGTCGACGCGCCCGGCTGACGGCGCGGCATCGGCGGTGGGCGTCACGGCCCTGCGGGCGGCGGCCGGAGCCGTGCGGCGCGAAAAATGGCCCGGTGAGACGGGCTGCGTTGCCCGCCCACCGGGCCGAGCCGAACCCCCGCGGCCGCAAGTTGGCGGCGAATGGGCGGACACCCGCCGCCGCTGCGCTTCACCCGCAGGGCGAGGGACTTCCCTGGGGCCGCGTGGGTGGAGAAAGGCGGAAACCCACCCTGGCGACCCCTTGACAGGGATGTCGGCTCAGATCAAGGCGATTCAGTTATGGCGGACCGCGGCCGGCCCCGCAACTCAGTGCGAGTGATGCCGCCAGTCGGTGCAAGGACCGGAGGCGTCGCAGAAGGGCCGATTCGCGGTTGAGCCGCAGCGGCAGAGGGCCGCCCGCGTCTCTGGAATCTCCCTGCCATTATCGGCCAGGACCACGTCGCCCTCGACCCAAAGGGGCTCGCCGTCCGCAGTGCGGACGGTCGCGGGTCGGCGGCCCTCCTCGGCCTGGGCGGCCGGATCGGTGTACTCGTAATGCAGGGCGCCGGACGGGCAGCGGCGGATGACCTGGGCGATCTCACCGGCGTCGCCCGCGTCCGGCAGCACCCAGGGGCGGCGCTTGGTGTCGAAGACAGCCGGGATCGAACGCACGCAGACGCCGACGTGAAGGCAACGCGCCAACTCGAAGCGCACGGTTATGTGATCGCCGTAGTAGTCCTTGGCGCCTCCGGCCTTGGCGGCGGCGACCTTGGCGGCCTTGGCCAGGGCGGCGGCGTCGGGATTCTCGGTCACGGTCATGGGGTGGCTCCTCACTGGCTGGCGCTGGACGCTGGTGTTGGACGCTGGTGTCAGTCGCTGGTGTTAGTCGCTGGTGTTGGACGCTGTGGCGCTGGAGCTGCGCCGGCGGTCAAGCGGAAGGCGTGCCGGTCGGGTCCGGCGCCAGCCCGAAGGCGGCGCGCCGGGCGGCCGGCACGAGGTCTTGATAGTCGGGATGGGTCTCGACGTAATGGCGGACGAACGAGCAATAAGGCAGCACCGCCAAGCCCTTGGCGCGGGCGTCGTCCAGCGCCGCCTTGATCAGCACCTGGCCGAGGCCCTGGCCGGAGACCTCCGGCGCGATCTCGGTGTGGACAAAAGCCAACTGCCCCGGGCGGGCTTGGTATTGCGCCAAACCCACCACCACGTCATCGGCGATCAATTCGTACTGGCCGGCCTCGGCGTCGTTGCGGACGGTCAGTTTGGGAGTGGCGGCCATGGAACCTCCTCGGTTGGCGATCAAACAGGCACAACCCAACTTTCTCCTATAGCGGACATCTGTCAAACGGCGCCCCCCGACGGCTTATGCTGTGGACGGCGAAACAGCGCCGGTACCGCTAACATCAAAGCGGCGGTTTGCCGCCGCAACTCGCACAGTGGCGTCTGACCGTAAAAATACCCCAGCCCCGCGAGGGGCTCGCCCAAGAAAGGCCGTGAAAGGTGTAGCAGATGGAACCGATGAACGTGGATCAGATCGTGGCCTGGTTGAAACTGAATCCCCAACTGCGGGTGGCCGAGTGCCTGGCCGCGTGGACGCACGGGGACATCAGGTGAGCGACCTGATCCTGCCCCACGTCGCCTTCGCGCGCGAGGTCCTGGACGAACCCCCGCCCGGACTGCCGTATCCGTTCACCCGCCGCGCCCAAATCGCGGCCCTGCCGGCGGTGCCGAGCGAAAACACGATCGAGGCGCCGACCTTCCTCATGGACATGGGGTTGCGCCGCTGGCGCGATCCGCAGGTGCTGTTCAACGGCACCCTGCGGAAGATGCCGGGGCTGAAGAAAGCCTGGGCGGCGGAGGTCGACCGCCAGGACGAGGCCCTGGTGCTCCAAGCCCGCGCCTGGGAGTCCGACCGCCGGGCCAGCCACGAGATCAGCGCCGACATCGAGTCGCTGACAATCTTCACCGGCGATGACGCCGCCGGCACGAGCTTCGCCCAACTGCTCGACTCGGCCGTGAAGCCGTTCGACACGCCGCGCCTGGCCACGGCGGTGGCGACAATGCTGTCGCTGACCGACCCGCGCCGATCCTACGAACTGTTTCAGCACGCGGCCGCGATAGCCGGCGACCCGGTGTCACGGTTCGTGATCGACCTCAGGATCATCGCGTTGCTGATCAAGCGGCTGCATGACTATGAGGCGGCTCTCAGCCTGATCCGGGACCTGACCAAGGTGGCCAGTTCGGCCCTGCGCCATCACGTCGTCTCAGAGGCGGACGCCGAGGCGATGCAGGTGCTGCTGTTGAACCTGCGGGCGCTGATCGAGATCCGCCAGGACCGGTTGTTCGAATCCGTCACCACGATGGAGCGGGCGCAGGCCCAAATGCCTGATGACGGCTTTGTGATGGTGCCGACCGACATGGCCGACCGCTACCGGGCGCAGGTTCGGATCAATGTGGCCCAGGCCCTGTGGGTGGCGGGCCGCCAATCCGAGGCCGTCACCCAAATCAACCGCCACGCCTCCACCACGCGCGGCGAACACCCCTACTCGCTGTCCGAGGCGTTGCTGGTGGCCGGGTATTTCAACGAGTTGTCAGGTGAACACTCGCTAGCCTTGTCGTATTGTTTAGAGGCGGAACGGCTCTTGATGAGAGAAGGCGCTCCGACCCGGTTGGCCATGTGCCGGCGGGTGGCCGTGTCGGCCTTGAATGGGATGGGCAAGCGGGGGCGTGCCGAAAAACTGGCTCGGGCTATCCCTAGAGATGTGCTAGGGGAGAGGTTCCTTGTCTGAATCGAAGAACGAGCCGGACGGGGGGGATGAGCAGGTCGACCCCCGGACGAAGCCGCATGCCGTCATTCACCAGGGCATTCCGGCTTCGGCGTTGCGGCCCGCCACGGGTTCCGGCCCGGCGGCCCCGTCACGCCCGCGCACGGGCCAGTTTCCGCGCTCGGGGCAGTTCCCGCGCAGCGGCCAGTTTCCGCGCAGCAGCGAGGCGCCCCGCCGTCTGATCCGCACCGGGCCGCCTTATTCGACCGCCGATGCCGCGCCGGCCAGTGGCGGCGCCATCCGCCGGACCGCTCGCATCGCCATTGTCGACCAGGAGACGCTGTTCAGGACCATGGTGGTGGACGCGCTCTCGGAGGCGCCCGACTTGAAGGTGGTGGCTTCGCTCGACTCCGTCGCCAAGGCCCGTGAGGCCCTGCCGGGCCGGGTCGACCTGCTGATCGCGGACGTCGAGCAGAAGGACGGTTCGGGGGCGGTGCTGGCCGCCGAACTGCAAAGGACCGACCCGCGCCTGCGGGTTCTGATCATGACCCGCCACGATGTCACCTCGCTGATCGCCTCCAGCCGGCGCCACCTGCGCCGGCCGTGGGCCTCCGTCTCCAAACTCTCGAACATCGGCCGGGAGGGCCTGGTCGAGGTCGTCAGGCGGGTGGCCATGGACGGCGCCCAGGCCAAAGCGCCCGACCCGGAGCGCCGCGACCCGTTCGCCGGTCTGACCGGGCAGCAGATGGCGGTGTTGCGGCTGATCGCTGACGGCTACACCAATCAGCAGGTGGCCGAGCAGCTCGGTCTGTCGCGCCGAACGGTTGAGAATCACCTGCTGGCCATTTACCGCAGCCTCGACATAGCCGACGAGGAGGTCAACCCGAGGGTGGCGGCGGCCCTGTTGATGCTGTCGAAGACCCTGGACTTGTGAGCGCGGGAGCGGGGCGCTACGCGCCGACGCCCTCCAGCGACCTGCACCTGGGCAACCTGCGAACTGCGGTGGTGGCCTATTTGGCGGCCCGCCACGACGGGCTGGCGTTCAAGATGCGCCTCGAAGACCTTGACGACCGTTCGCGGCCGGATTTCGCGGAGCGCCAACTGGCGGACCTGGCGGCTCTGGGGCTGGTCTGGGACGGCCCGGTCATGGTCCAGTCGCAGCGGCGCCAGGCCTATGACGCGGCCGTGGACCGCCTCACCGGCGCCGGTCTGACCTATGAGTGTTTCTGCTCGCGGCGCGACATCCTGGAGGCGCCCCGGGCGCCCCACCAGCCGCCCGGCGTCTACCCCGGGACCTGTCGGCGCCTCAGCGCCGCCGAGCGCGCCCGGCGGCGCCGGGTCAAGGCGCCGGCGATTCGTTTGCGGGCGGGGGTCGGCGAGTTCGCGGTTTGCGATTGGCGGGCCGGGCGCGGCCCGCAGCCGGTGGACGATTTCATTTTGCGCCGGGCGGACGGCGTCAGCGCCTACAACTTGGCGGTGGTGGTGGACGATGCCGCCCAATCAGTCAGCCAGGTCACCCGCGGCGACGATCTGCTGTCCTCGTCCGGCCGACAGAGTTATGTCGGCTCGTTGTTAGGGTTGCCGCCTGTGAGCTATGTTCATCTGCCGCTGGTCATGGGCCGAAGCGGCCGGCGTCTGTCGAAACGCGACTCGGCCCTGGCCGGAGCGGCGCTGTTCGACCGGCTCGGCGGCGCGGTCGGCGTGCTGGGGGCGATCGGCCGGTCGATCGGCTGGGACGGCGGAGCTTCGGCCGGGGCGAGCTTGGACGAACTGCTGGAATGGTTTGACTGGGACCGCCTCAGGATTGGAGTCTGGACACCATGAGACGGCGGGCGCTGGCGTGGGCGGTGGGCGGATTGGCTTTGGCCGTGCCGTCGCTGTTCGTGGGCTTGGCGACGGCTGAGACCGATTATCCGTTCGGGCCGCATGAGGCGGTCTACGAGGTCACGCTCGACTCGCGGGTGACCGTGGACCTGGGGCCGTTGGGCTCGGCGGTGCTGCCCAGCCCGCTGCCGGCGCCGTTCGGGTTCTTTGGCGCGCGGGTGGCGGTGGGGCCCATCCCCGCGGATCTGACCAGCACCGATTTGTCGATCCCGACCCTGGCCCGCGACCTGGTCGACTACGGGCAGGCCTATCTGGGCATTGAGCAGACGCTGCGCCAAGCGCTGACCGGGCTGGTGACGGACGGCCTTGTGCGCGCGGGCGCGATCTGGGCGGCGGCCGCGCTGGCGAGTGTGGTGGCGATGGCGGCCCTGGGCCGGGCGCGGCGCAACCAGATCAAGTTCTGGGCTTGGCGCCGCCGCCGCCTGGCGGCGGCGGCCGTGGCCGGGGTCATGGTGGTGACGCTGGGCGCCGGGGCCGGCCTGGTGTGGGCGGCCCAGCCGCGTTCGGCGCTTGAGCCGGAGCCGCTGCTCGACGGCACGCCGCTGGAGGGGGCGCACCTGACCGGTCGCCTGGGGCAGCTTTTCTCCCAGTACGGCGGGGTGGT
This sequence comes from Bifidobacteriaceae bacterium, assembly GCA_031278655.1. Classification (GTDB taxonomy): domain Bacteria; phylum Actinomycetota; class Actinomycetes; order Actinomycetales; family WQXJ01; genus JAIRTF01. Next base: position 72,671 of record JAITJZ010000064.1, on the reverse strand, counting down.
GGTGAAGGCTTACGAGGACAACGTCGCCTTCTACGCGGCCGCGGCCGCGAATGTGACCGAGGCTTTCGCCACGCAGACGTTGGCGGCGGCGCAGCGGGCGGAGTCTGAGTCCGGGCCTGGGCCTGGCGCCGCCCCGGGGGACGGCGGCGCCAGGGCTGAATCTGGTGCTGAATCTGGTGCTGAATCTGGTGCTGACCGCGGTGCTGGCTCCGGCGCCGGCTCCGGTGGCGAGTCTGCGGCTGGCTCTGACGACGGCGCCACCGACGCTGACGCTGGGTCGGGGACGGCGGCATCGGACACTGGGGCGCCGGGGGGCGCCGCCTCCCAGGGCGTGCCGGAGCGCGGCGCCTCGACGGCGCCGTGGTTGGTGGGCGCCGACCCGTACGGCGGCCTCGAACCGGTCCTGTTCTTCTCCGACCTGCACTGCAACGTCGGCATGGTTCAGGTCGTGGCCGCGGCGGCGGCGGCGCTGGCGACCGAACTGGTGCTGGACGGCGGCGACACCACCGTGGACGGCACGCCGGTGGAACGCTACTGCGTCGACCAGATCGCGGCCGCCATCCCCCCGGACGCGGCCTGGGTGACCGCGCCCGGCAACCATGACACCCGCGAGACCGCCGAGCAGGAGCGGGACGCCGGCGCCGTGGTGCTGGACGGCGGCGTCGAGGAAGTGGCGGGCTGGCGCATCCTGGGCGACCTCGACCCGACGCACACCGAAGTCGGCGCCGGCACGCGGCTGACCGGCGATGAGACCATCGAGGATGTGGCGCGGCGCCTGGCCGAGACCGCCTGCCAGGACGGGCCGGTCGACTTCCTGCTGGTGCATCGGCCGATCATGGCCGAGGCGGCGCTGGACAGCGGCTGCGTCCCGGCGGCCCTCACCGGCCACATGCACAGCCGCGCCAACCCGCACGCCGCCGGCGGCGGCATCCTCTACACCCAGGCCTCGACCGGGCGGGACAACGCCGAGTCGACCACCTTCGGGCCGCTCGGCGCCCCGGCGGAGTTGACCATCTTGTTGTTCGACCGGGAGCGGCGGATCGCCGCCTGGCAATTGCTGACGATCTACCCGGACGCCTCCGCCAAACTGTCCGCCATCAAGGCCTGGCCGCAGCCGCCTGGCGACGGCGCGGCTGAGGACGCGGACGGCGAAGACGCTGGGGGCGCCGGGGCGCCCGCAGACGATCCGTCTGGCCCCGACCAGGCCGACCCGGCGCACGAGCCGGACATGGAGCCGGACCTGCGACCGGGCCTGGAGGGCCAGTCCAGCCCGGACGACGGCTGAGGCAGCGGCGGGACCGGCCCGTCGGCGCCAGCCAGCGCAGCCAGCCAGCGCAGCCAGCCGGCGCAGTCCGCCAGCGCAGCTAGCCGGCGCAGTCCGGCGGAGCCCCGAACAGGCCAGGGTCAGACCAGGGTCAGGACAAGGTCAGGACAGGGTCTGGGAGCGCAGCATCCAGGCGGCCTTGTCCAACCCGGCCACGACCTCGATCAGCAGGTCCTGGGAGGGCATGTCCTCGTCCAGCTCCGGCAAGGCGGTCTCGATGCGGCGGGCGGCCTCGCTGATGCGGGACGCGAACTCGGCCACGACCACGGCCGCGTTGATCGGGCCCGGCTCGATCGACGGGACCTTGGAGGTCGACGCCACCGTCGACGCCCGGCCGTCCGGGCTGGCGCCGACGGCGGCCAGACGCTCGGCCACGTCATCGGAATTGACGCGAACCTGGTCGATGACCTCGTCCAACTCAAGGTGGACAGAGCGGAAGTTGGTGCCCCGGACATTCCAATGGGCCTGCTTCGCCAACAGCGACAGGTCGATCAAGTCGACCAAGGCGGCCTGAAGGATGGGGGTGGTGCGCGGTGCGGGCATCGGTTCCTCCTAAAGAACGGATGATTTCGGCACGGTTCAAATGCCGCCTCCCACCTTAGCCCGGCCCGGCGGGCCGTGCTTGTACCCTAGAGCGGTGCCTGAATCACGAGTGCCGGCGGACGACGAACCGCAATTCCGCTACACGGCCGCCATGGCCCAGCAGATCGAGACCAAATGGCAAGACGAGTGGGAGCGGCGCGGCACTTTCTGGGCCGCCAACCCGACCGGGCATTTGACCGATGCCGCCGGCCGCCACGCGGACCCGGCCGCCGGCAAGTTCTACGTCATGGACATGTTCCCCTACCCGTCCGGCAAGGGGCTGCACGTCGGCCACCCGCTCGGCTACATCGCCACCGACGTGGTCGGCCGCTACCGGCGGATGCAGGGCGACAACGTTCTCCACGCCCTCGGCTATGACGCCTTCGGCCTGCCAGCCGAGCAATACGCCCTGCAGACCGGCCGCCACCCGCGCCTCACCACCGAGGACAACATCGCCACCATGCGCGCCCAGCTGCGCCGCCTGGGCCTGGCCCATGACGCCCGGCGCTCCTTCGCCACCACCGACGAGTCATATGTCCGCTGGACGCAGTGGGTCTTCCTGCAGATGTTCAACTCCTGGTACGACCGGGACGCGCCGCGCCGGGACGGCGGCCGGGGCGCGGCCCGCCCCATCAGCGAGTTGGAGGAGGCCTTCGCCTCCGGGCGCAAAGCCGTGCCCGGCGGCGGCGACTGGGCCGCCATGGACGCCTCCGCCCGCCGCCGCGCGCTCAACCAATTCCGCCTCGCCTACATCACCGACGCGCCCGTCAACTGGGCGCCCGGGCTGGGCACGGTCCTGGCCAACGAGGAGGTCACGGCCGAGGGACGGTCCGAGCGCGGCAATTTCCCGGTCTTCACCAAACCGCTGCGGCAGTGGAACATGCGCATCACCGCCTACGCCGAGCGCCTGGCGGCGGACCTCGACGGCGTTGATTGGCCGGAGAAAGTTGTCGCCATGCAGCGCAACTGGATTGGGCGCTCGACCGGCGCCACGGTCGACTTCAAGGTAGCGCCGGGCACGGGGTCGCCTCAGGCGGCCGCGCCCGATGCCGTCTTGACAGTTTTCACAACCCGCCCGGACACGCTCTTCGGGGCCACGTTCATGGTGGTCGCGCCCGAGCACCCGCTGCTGGCCGAGTCGACTCCGAGCGCCTGGCCCAAGGGCGCCAAAGCCGCCTGGACCGGCGGCCACGCCACACCGGTCGAGGCGGTCAGGGCCTACGCCGCGGCCGCCGCCAAGAAGACCGCCGCCGAGCGGGTGGCCGAAGGCCGCGGCAAGAGCGGCGTCTTCACCGGCCTGTTCGCCGTCAACCCGGTCAACGACCAGCCGATCCCGGTGTTCACAGCCGACTACGTGCTGATGGGTTACGGCACCGGCGCGATCATGGCCGTGCCGGCCGAGGACGAGCGCGACTGGGAATTCGCCCAAGCCTTCGACCTGCCCCATGTGCGCACAGTCCAACCGCCCGAGGATTGGCAGGGCGGCGCCTGGACCGGCCCCGGCGCCACCATCAACTCCGCCAACGCCACCATCTCGCTCAACGGGCTGTCCGTGCGCGAGGCGAGCGACGGCATCGTGCGCTGGCTGGCCGAGAGGGGGCTGGGCCGCGAGACGGTCACCTACCGGCTGCGCGACTGGCTGTTCTCGCGGCAGCGCTACTGGGGCGAGCCGTTCCCGATCGTCTACGGCGCCGACGACCAGCCGATCGCGCTGCCGGACGAGATGCTGCCGGTGGAACTGCCGGAAGTGCCGGACTACCGGCCGCGGACCTTCGACCCGGAGGACGCCGACTCGGCGCCGGAGACCCCGCTGGCCCGCAACGCCGAGTGGGCCCATGTGCGGCTCGACCTGGGCGAGGGCGAGCAGGTCTACCGGCGCGACACCAACACCATGCCGAACTGGGCCGGGTCGTGCTGGTATTACCTGCGTTACCTGGACCCGGCCGAGGCCGAGCGGATCGTCGACCCGGCCGAGGAGGACTACTGGCTGGCGCCCAGGGCGGACGGCGACCGGGCCGGAGGGGTCGACCTCTATGTGGGCGGGGTGGAGCACGCCGTCCTGCACCTTCTGTACGCCCGTTTCTGGCACAAGGTGCTCTACGACTTGGGCCACGTCTCCGGCAACGAGCCCTTCAAGCGTCTCTTCAACCAGGGTTACATCCAGGCCCACGCCTACACCGACGCCCGCGGCCAATACGTCGCCGCCGAGGAGGTCGTGGAGGACGCGCCCGGCGCCTTCCGCCACGCCCCCAGCGGCCAGCCGGTGACGCAGGAGTACGGCAAGATGGGCAAGTCGCTGAAGAACATCGTCACCCCTGACGACATGTACGCGACCTACGGCGCCGACACCTTCCGGCTCTACGAGATGTCGATGGGGCCGCTCGACGTCTCGCGGCCGTGGGAGACGCGGGCGGTGATAGGGCAGCTCCGGTTCCTGCAGCGCCTTTGGCGCAACGCCATCGACGAGGCGACCGGCGAGCCGGCGGTGTCCGAGGCGGCGCCGGACGAGGCCACCGCCAAGCTCATGCACCGGGTTGTGGCTGAGGTCCGTCAGGAGATGGACGCGATGCGCTTCAACACCGCCATCGCCCGGATGATTGTCCTCAACAACCACCTCACCGGGCTGGCGGCGGCGCCGCGCTTGGCGGTGGAAACCCTGGTCAAGCTGTTGGCGCCGGTGGCGCCGCACATCGCCGAAGAACTCTGGCAGCGCCTGGGCCACGCCGAGTCGCTGGCCCGCGAGCCCTATCCGCAGGCCGATCCGGCCTACTTGGCGGTCGAGACGGTCACGGCCGTGGTCCAGATTCAGGGCAAGGTCCGCGCCCGCCTGGAGGTGGCGCCGGACATCTCGGCCGCCGGCCTGGAGGCGGCGGCGCTGGCCAGCCCCGCCGTCGCGGCCGCCTTGGGCGGTCGCCCCGTCCGGCGCGTCATCGCCCGGCCGCCGAGGCTCGTCAACCTGGTGGTTTAGGGGTTTCGCGGGGGTTGTTCCCGGGTTGTTCCCCCGGTTGTTCTCGGGTTTCGCGGGGGTTGTTGGCCGGCGTTGGCTCGTGTTGGTCGGCTGAGTGTTTTCACCGATCCACAGGCCGGAAGCGTTATGGCCGCGACTGGGGGGCGGCTCGCCCTAGATTGGGGCGATGACCGGCCGCCCGCAGCCCGATCCCGCGGCTGATCCCCTCGGCCCCGCCGATGACGTGTTGTCGCGGCTGCGTCTGCGCGCCCGCCTGACCGCCGCCGAGGCGGCCGAGCGCCCCGGCGCCAGCCACGCCCGGCCGCGCTGGCGGCTGGCGCCGAGCCGATGGGCGGCGATCGGCGTGGCCGCCGCTTTGACCCTGGCCGTCCTGGGGCTGGTGGCGCCGTCAGTGATCGCGGCTGGCGGCGGCGGCGAGGACGACCCGGCGGCCGAGACGGCCCCGGTCGCCTGGGACAACGCGCCCACGGCTGAGCCGTCGGCCGGGGGCGAGGGCGCTGGCTCCGGTGACGGTTCTGGCGGTGGCTTAGGCGGTGGCTTAGGCGAGGGCGCCGACAAGTTGCTGGTGCATGTGGCCGGGGCGGTGGCGAGCCCGGGCGTGGTCGAGTTGGTGGCCGGGGCGCGGGTCTTCGAGGCCCTGGCGGCGGCGGGCGGGGCCACCGCCGATGCCGATCTGAGCGTGCTCAACCTGGCCGCCCGCGTGGCCGACGGCGAACGGATCTTTGTGCCCCGGCCCGGCGAGACGCCGCCGCCGGTGATCGGCTCGACCGGCGGCGCCGGCTCCAGCGCCGGCTCCGGCGATGGCGACGCGGGCGCGGGGGCGGCCGGCGCAACGGTGGACGGGAAGGTTGACGTCAACCACGCCAACGCCGAAGCGCTGACGGCGCTGCCGGGGATCGGGCCGGTGCTGGCCCAGCGGATTGTTGACTTCAGGACCGCCAACGGGCCCTTTGGGCAGCTCAGCGACCTGGCGGAGGTCACAGGCATCGGGCCGAAGATCCTGGCCGGGCTGGCCGAGGCGGTGGCCTTCGGTTGAGGCGAACCATTGACCTGCGTCTGGCGCTGCCGAGCGCCTGCGCCTGGGCGGCGCTGGCCCTGGCGCTGGACTGGCCGCGCCGCTGGTGCCTGGGCCTTGGGCTGGTCGGCGCGGCGGCGGGAGGGATCGGGCTGATGCGGGCCGGGCGGCGCCCGGCCCTGATCGCGGTCAGCCTGGGCGCGCTGGTCACCGGCCTGGTCTTGGCCGGCGCCGGGGCGCAAGCGTTGGCGTGGGAGCGGACCGAATTGGTCAAGGCCGCCCGGGCCGAAGAACGCGTCGACCTGGTCCTGCGGCTGACCGAACCGGCGAAAGCCCGGGCCTCGCCCTGGGGCGGCGCCGACTCGGTGCGAGCGGTTGGCGTCGCGTGGCCGGTGAGCCCGGAGGCTGTCGCGGGCGCCGGATCGGGGGCGGCCCTCGAGGCCCAGTTGGAGGGGCGCGGCGTGCCGACATTGGCCTACTTCGACGGCCCGCCGCCGGCGGCGGGGGCGCTGGTGCGTCTGCGCGCCCGCCTGGCCTTGGCCGAGCCGGGCGCCGCTCAAAGGCTGGTGGCCACGGCCATCGGAACGGCGGCGGTGTCGCAGCCGACCGGTTGGCGCGGCCTGGTCTACCGCTTGCGGGCGGGCCTGAACACGCGGGCCAGCCCGTTGCTGGCCGGAATCGCCCTCGGCGACACCAGCCGGATCGACGCCAAGCTGGACGCCGACCTGAAGACCACCTCGCTGACCCACATCACCGCGGTCAGCGGCGCGCATGTGGCCATAGTGCTCGGCGCGGTGCTGGGCGTGGGGGCGTTGGCCGGCGCCCCGCGCTGGCTGATGGGCGCGTTGGGGGTGGCCACCCTGGCAGCCTTCGTGGCTTTGATCGGCCCCGGGCCGTCCGTCTGGCGAGCGGTGGCGATGGGGTTGGCGGCGGTCGCCGGGATCGCCTTCGGCAAGACCCGTTTGGCGCTGGGCGCCTTGGCGGCCGCGGTGCTGGCGGTGCTCCTGGCTGACCCGTGGCTGGCGCGGTCCTACGGCCTGTTGCTGTCGGTGCTGGCCACCGCGGCGCTGATCGTCCTGGCGCCGCCGCTGGCGCTGGCGATGCGGCGGCGCTGGCCGCGCCTGCCCGCCGCCCTGGCCGAGGCCACGGCCCTGACCAGCTCGGCCCAGTTGGTCTGCGCCCCGGTGATCGTGATCTTCGCCGGTCAGATCTCGCTGACCGCCCTGCCCGCGAACCTCTTGGCGGCGCCGGCGGTGCCGGTCGCCACCATCAGCGCCCTGATTTCGGTGGGGATGGCCCCGTTGTCCGGCGCCGTCGCCGGTGTTGGGGCGGCCGTGGGCAATGTGGCGGCGGCCCACATCGGCGGCGTGGCCACCTGGGTGGCGGGGTGGCCGCTGGCCGCGATCGCCTGGCCAACGGGTGTGGGCGGATTCGCCGCCGCCGTCGCGGCCACGGCCGCGCTAGGCGCCGCCGTCTGGTGGTTGCGCCGCCGAGGCGGCCGGGTTCGGGTGGCCATGGCCGCGCTGGCGGCGGCCGCCGTGGTGGCCGCAGTCGGGGTCGGCGCGGCCAGGGGCCCGCTGGGGGCGGTGCTGGGCCGAGGGCCGCCGGAAGACTGGGCCGCGGCCGTCTGCGACGTCGGCCAAGGCACAGCCGTGGCGGTGCGCACAGGCACGGACTCCGCCATCCTGGTGGACGCGGGCCCGCGGGGCGGAGGCGTCGGCGCCTGCCTGGCGGAATTGGGCGTGGAGCGGTTGGACGTGGTCGTGTTGACCCATTTTCACGCCGACCACGTTGGCGGTCTGAGCGAGGCGCTGGACGGGCGGGCTGTCGGGGAGGTGGTCCACGGGCCGCCTTGCGGCCAAGCGGCCGGCCCCACCTTGGCCGCGGCCGAGGCGGCGGGCGGCGTCCTGCGGCGGGTCGACCAGGCCGAACCGCTTTCGGGGCAGGCTGGCGGCGCCAAGCTGACGATCTATCCGTCCGCGCTGGCGGCGCTCTGCCCGGATGAGGCCTCCGATGGCGAGGATCAGGCCGCCAACAACGCCGGCTTGGCCGTCCTGGCTGAGACCGACGGCCTGGCGGTGTGGGCCCTTGGCGACCTCGAAGTGGAGGGCCAGGCGGCCCTGCTGAGCGCCCTCGCGGCATCGGCGGCGCCAGACGGCTCTGTTCCCGGCAAGGGAGGGCTGGTGGTGGTGGCCCATCATGGGTCCGCCTCCCAGTCAGAGGCGCTGGCCGAGGCCTTGGCGGCGAGGGTCGCCGTCATGAGCGCCGGGGAGGGCAATGCCTACGGCCATCCCAGCCAGGCCGCCCTCGACCTCTATTCCCGCTTCGGCGAGGTCAAACGCACCGACCAATCCGGCACGGTGGTCGAAAGCCCGCCCTGACCCGCGCCCGGGACCGGAAGGATTCGGCGTGGTCGGTCACTGGCCCGGGGCCAAGGCGGATAGCCTGGACACATGGTGGAAACAAGACTCCGTGTCGACCTGCTGACACGGGAGTACCCGCCGCATGTTTACGGCGGCGCCGGGGTTCATGTGGCTGAATTGGCCAAGGTCTTGCGCCGGTCGGCGGATGTGCGCGTGCTGGCCTTCGACGGCCCGCGCGAGGAGGCCGGCGTGACCGGCTATGACTCGCCGCCGCCGGGGGCCTACCCCAATCCGGCCCTGGCCGTCTTCGACATCGACCTGAAGATGGCCGGCGGCGCGGCCGGCGCGGACCTGATTCACTCCCACACCTGGTACGCCAACCTTGGCGGGCACCTGGGCGGTCTGCTGCACGGCGTCCCGCATGTGCTCTCGGCGCATTCGCTGGAGCCGCTGCGCCCCTGGAAGGCGGAGCAGCTCGGCGGCGGCTACGCCCTGTCGTCGTGGGCGGAACGAACCGCCTACGAGGGCGCCGCCGGGGTGATCGCCGTCAGCGCCGGCATGCGCCGCGACATCATCAAGGCTTACCCGTTCGTCGACCCGGATCGCATCGAGGTCGTTCACAACGGCATCGACCTGGACAAATGGCGCCCCCGGCGGGACGCGGCGGCGGCCGAGGCGGTCCGGCGGCGGGGGATCGACCCGGAGGCGCCGGCGGTGGTGTTCGTCGGCCGGATCACTCGCCAAAAAGGCTTGCCGTACTTCTTGAGGGCGGCGCGCCAGCTCGATCCCGGCGTGCAGATCGTCCTGGCGGCCGGGGCCCCGGACACCCCCGAGATCGCCGCTGAGGTCCGCGGCCTGGTCGAAGATCTGAGCCGGGACCGTCAAGGCGTCATCTGGATCGAGGAAATGCTGGCGCAGGCGGAGTTGGACGCCATCGTCTCGCACGCCTCGGTGTTCGTCTGCCCCTCGATCTACGAGCCGCTTGGGATTGTCAACCTGGAGGCCATGGCCTGCGGCGTGCCGGTGGTGGCGACGGCCACGGGCGGCATCCCGGAGGTTGTCCAGGACGGGGTGACCGGTTGGCTGGTGCCGATCGAACAGCGCGACGACGGCACCGGCACACCCCTCGACCCGGACGGTTTCGTCGCCGACATGGCCGCCGCGCTGGCGCGGGCGCTGTCCGACCCGGCCCGCTTGGCCGCCTTCGGGGCCGCCTCGCGCCGCCGCGTCGAGGACCACTTCTCGTGGGACGCCATCGGACTGCGGACAATGGCCGTCTACCGGAAGGTGGCGGGGCTGTGACCAACGAGGCGCTGCGCTTCGAGCAAGTCCGGGTCACGCGCGGCCCCAAGACGATCCTCGACGGCGTCGACTGGGTGGTCCGCGAGGGCCAGCACTGGGTCATGCTCGGGCCCAACGGCGCCGGCAAGACCACCCTCCTGCAGATCGCCGCCACCAGGCTGTTCCCGACCAGCGGCCGGGCCTGGGTCTTGGGCAAGCAGTTGGGCCGGGTCGACGTCTTCGAGTTGCGTTCGCGCGTCGGTTTCGCCTCGGCCGCTTTGGCCGGGCGCATCCCGATGGCGGAGAAGGTTTCCGATGCCGTCGTCACCGGCGCCTACGGGGTCACCGGCCGGTGGCGGGAGACTTACGAGGCCGATGACGAGGCCCGCGCCAGGGACTTGATGGCGGCTTTCGACGTGCTCGGGTTGGCGGATCGGCCGTTCGGCACCCTGTCTGAGGGCGAGCGCAAACGCACCCAGATCGCGCGCGCCCTGATGGCCGACCCAGAGGTGCTGCTGTTGGACGAGCCCTCGGCCGGGCTGGACCTTGGCGGCAGAGAAGTGCTGGTCGGGGCGCTGGCGGAACTGGCGGCAGACCCGCGTTCGCCGGTGATGGTCTTGGTCACCCACCACATTGAGGAGATCCCGCCCGGTTTCACCGACGCCGCCCTGATGGCCGAGGGCCGGTTGGTCGCCGCCGGGCCACTGGCCGAAGCCTTGACGGACGCCTCCTTGTCCCAGACATTCGGCATGGACCTGCTTGTTTCCACGCGCGGCGACCGCTGGGGAGCGGTCGCCAGCCGCTAACCTTGTCGTCAGGCGCAGGTGCGGGAGCATCGAGTAGAAGGGCGGTCCGGTGGTCGAATGGCTGTGGTTGTGGTGGTTGATCGGTGCCTTGGTGCTGGGCGTGATCGAACTGATGACGGTCGATTTCACCTTTCTGATGCTGTCCGTGGGGGCGTTGGCGGCGGCCGGGCTGGCCTGGTTGGGCACCCCTTGGTGGGTGACCGTCATCGTCTTCGCGGTGGTCTCGGTGGTGATGTTGGCGACGGTCAGACCGCTGATGCTGCGTTTCCTCAAGGTCAAGGCCGACCCGCGGCCGGTCTCCGGCGCGGCCGCGTTGGTGGGCCGGCCGGCGGAGGCGGTCAGCGCTGTCGATGAGCACGGCGGCCGAGTCAAGATCGGCGGCGATGTCTGGACCGCCCGGAGCGAGGGCGGCATGACCTTGCGGCCCGGCGCGGAATTGGTTGTGAAGGCCATAGACGGCGCCACCGCGATTGTGGCGGCCCGGGACAGAGAGGACTGAATCATGCCCAGCCAAGACGGCCTCGACCCGCAGACGGTGGCGCTAGTCGTGTTCGCCCTGGTGATCGTCATCTTCGCGGTGGTGATCCTGAAGAAGGCGATCCGCATAGTCCCGCAAACCCAAGCCTGGCTGGTCGAGCGCCTGGGACGCTACCAGCGGACCATGGAGGCGGGGCTGCGTTTGCTGGTGCCGTTCGTCGACCGTGTCCGCGCCATGGTGGACCTGCGCGAACAGGTGGTGTCCTTCCCGCCGCAGCCGGTCATCACTTCTGACAACCTGGTGGTGTCGATCGACACGGTGATCTATTTCCAGGTCACCAACCCGGTGGCGGCCGTCTATGAGATCGCCAACTACATCACCGGCATCGAGCAATTGACCGTCACCACCCTGCGCAACGTCATCGGCTCGATGGATCTGGAGCAGACCTTGACCAGCCGCGACCAGATCAACGGCCAACTGCGCGGCGTGCTGGACGAGGCCACCGGCCGTTGGGGCATCCGCGTCCAGCGGGTCGAGTTGAAGGCGATCGACCCGCCCGGCTCGGTCCAGGACTCGATGGAGAAGCAGATGCGCGCCGAGCGCGACCGCCGCGCCGCCATTCTGACCGCTGAGGGCATAAAGCAGTCGCAGATCCTCAAAGCCGAGGGCGAGAAGCAGGCCGCCATTTTGACGGCCGAGGGCCAAGCCCAGGCCTCGATCTTGAGGGCGCAGGGCGAGTCGCGGGCCATCTTGCAGGTGTTCGAGGCAATTCACGAGGGCGACGCCGACCCGAAGCTGCTGGCTTACCAGTACCTGCAGATGCTGCCGCAGTTGGCGCGCGGGGAGAGTTCGAAGTTGTGGATCATCCCGGCCGAGTTCACGGAGGCGTTGGCGTCCATGGCCGGGGCTTTCAAGCCGGAGGGCGGGCCGCCGCGGGCCCGGAACGCGGCCGCCCGGACGCTGGGGCGGTTGGCTTTTCAGGACGTGGCGTTGGAGGACCCGGCGCAGGCGCTGCGTCAGGCCCAGGGCGCGGCCGATGCCGCCACTTCGGACGCCAGCCGGGTGGGGACCGGCACGGGCGTCCCCTTCGACCCGGCCCACGAGGCGGGCCAGGCGCCAAGCCTGCCGCCGCCGCCGCCGTTGACGCGCCCCAGACGGCCGCCCGAGGTGTGAGATCGGCGCCGCGCCGGACGAGCGCGGCGCGTGGACAGTTGGGGCGGCGTCGGCCGCCCAAAGGAGAACTATGCTGACGAGCTTGCTTCGCGCCTATCTCAGGCCCTATCGCGGCGCCATCGCCGTGGTTGTGGTCCTGCAAATGGCCCAGGCGGCGGCCAACCTCTACCTGCCGTCGCTGAACGCCGACATCATCGACGATGGCGTCGCCAGGGGCGACACCGATTACATCGTGGCGACGGGCGGCTGGATGCTGGCGGTGTCTTTGGGGCAGGTGGCGGCCGTGGTCGTGGCCGTGTTCCTGGGCGCGCGCACCGCCATGCGGCTGGGCCGGGACCTGCGCCAGGCGCTGTTCGACAAGGTGATGGACTTCTCGGCGCGGGAGTTGGCCCGCTTCGGCCCGCCCTCGCTCATCACCCGCACCACCAACGACGTCCAACAGGTCCAAATGCTGGTGCTGATGACGCTGGCGTTCCTGATCGCGGCGCCGCTGATGATGATCGGCGGCGGGGCCATGGCGCTGCGCCACGATCGCGTCCTCTCGTCGCTGATCCTGGTCATCCTGCCGGTCGTGATCGTGTTCTTGGCGTTGCTGCTGCGGCGCATGAGTCCGCTGTTCCGGGCGATGCAAACGGCCATTGACGCGGTCAACAAGGTGCTGCGGGAGCAGATCGACGGCCTGCGCGTGATCCGCGCGTTCGTCCGCCAGCCTTATGAGGAGGAGCGCTTCGACAAGGTCAACCGCGACCTGACGAGATTGCAGCTGTCCGTCGGCTACGCCTTCGCGCTGATGTTCCCGTTCGTCATGCTGTTGATGAACGCCACATCGGTGGCGGTGATCTGGTTCGGCGGGCACCGCGTCGAGTCCGGCGCCATGGAGGTGGGCGGGTTGACCGCGTTCATCACCTACCTGATGCTGATCCTGATGAGCGTCATGATGGCGTCGATGATGTTCTTCTTCGTGCCCCGGGCGCAGGCCTGCGCCGAGCGGATTCAAGAGGTCTTGCGCTGCCGGATCACCGTCGCCGAACCGGCCGAGCCGGTTCGGCGCTTCACCGCTCCGGGCCGGCTGCGCTTGGACGCGGCCTCCTTCCGCTACCAGGGCGCCGAGGCGCCGGTGCTCCATGAGATCAGCTTCGAGGCCGGGCCTGGCCAGGTCACAGCCATCATCGGGGCCACCGGCGTGGGCAAGACCAGCCTGGTCAACCTGATCCCAAGGCTGTTCGACGCCACTTCCGGGCGGGTCGAGGTCGGGGGCGTCGATGTCAGGGACCTGGACCTGGACACCTTGTGGGGCGCCATCGGCTTCGTGCCCCAACAGGCCTACCTGTTCTCCGGGACGGTGCGCTCCAACTTGGCCTACGGGCGGCCGGACGCCTCCGACGCGGAGATGTGGGAAGCCCTTGAGATCGCCCAGGCGGCCGGCTTTGTGCGCCGCCTTGAGGACGGCCTGGACTCGGCGATCGTCCAGGGCGGGACCAACCTGTCCGGGGGTCAGCGTCAACGGCTGTCGATCGCGCGGGCCGTCATCCGCCGGCCCTCCATCTATGTTTTCGATGACGCCTTCTCGGCTTTGGACCTGGCCACCGACGCGCGGCTGCGGGCGGCCTTGCGGCCCGTCACCCGCGAGGCGACGGTGGTGGCGGTGGCGCAGCGGGTCAGCACCATCATGGAGGCCGATCAGATTCTGGTCCTCGACGGCGGCCGGGTGGTGGGGCGCGGGCGCCACGGCCAACTGCTTGAGGATTGTCCCACCTACAGGGAGATCGTGGCCTCGCAGATGAGCCTGGAGGAGGCGGCATGAGCCGGGGCGGCAAGCGCGCTGGCGCCGGGGGCGCGCCCAAGAACAGCCAGGCGGTCGCCAGGGGGCGGGCGGCGGCCGGACCGCGCTTCGGCCCCGGCGGGCCGCCGCTGCCAGGCGCCAAGGCGCTGCATTTCCGCGAGTCGGGGCTGCGATTCCTGCGGCTGCTGGCCCCGGAGCGGGCCAAGATCGCCGGGGCCATGATCCTGACGGTGGCGTCGGTGGCCTTGAGCGTGATCGGGCCGAAGATCCTGGGCCAGGCCACCAACCGTGTCTTTGAGGGTTTCATGGGCAAGCTGATCGGCCAGCGGCTGGTTGAGGCCGGTCTTCTGCGACCGGGCGAGACCATGCCGAAAGCCCAGGTCATGAAGCTGCTGGAGGCCATGGCAAGCCAGCCGCAAAGCGGCGGCGATGAGGTCAACGCCAGCATGGCGGACATGCTCGGGGCGATGGATTTCACGGCCGGGGTCGGCGTCGACTTCGGCGCCGTGGGCTTGATCTTGACAGGCGTGCTGGCGATCTATCTGGGTTCCGCCCTGCTGGGCTACGTCCAGGGGATCATCACCGCGCAGATCATCCAGAACTCGATGTACCGGCTGCGCCGCGATGTCGAGGTCAAACTCGGCCGCCTGCCGCTGAAGTACTTCGACGGCCAGCCCAAGGGCGAGGTGTTGTCAAGGGTGACGAACGACATCGACAACGTTGGTCAGACCCTCCAACAGACCATGACCCAGCTGCTGTTCGCCGTCTTCTCGCTGGTGGGCATCTTGGTCATGATGCTGACGATTTCCGGCTGGCTGACCTTGGTGGCCGTGGCGTCGATCCCGCTGGCGGCGGTCGTGACCGCGCTCATCGCCAAGCGGGCGCAGCCGCAGTTCGTCAAACAGTGGGCGTCGACCGGGGAGTTGAACACCCACATCGAGGAGATGTACACCGGGCACGCCGTCGTCAAACTGTTCGGCCGCCAGGCCCAGGCCCGCGCCGAGTTGCGCGCCCGCAACGCCGAGTTGTATGAGGCCTCTTTCAAGGCTCAGGCCATCTCCATGGCGATCCAGCCGGTCATGGGTTTCGTGTCGAATCTGGTCTACGTGGTCATCGCTGTGTTGGGCGGGCTGCGGGTGGCGTCCGGGACCATGTCGCTGGGCGACGTGCAGGCGTTCATCCAGTACTCGCGGCAGTTCAGCCAGCCGGTCGGGCAGATCGCCTCGATGATGAATCTGTTGCAGTCGGGGGTGGCCTCGGTCGAGCGCGTCTTCGAGTTGTTGGACGCCGAGGAATTGCCGCCGGACGCCGCCGAGCCGAAGCGCCTCGACGACTTCACCGGCCGGGTCGATTTCGACCGGGTCAAGTTCGCCTACGACCCGGACCAACCTTTGATCGAGAACCTGCGGTTGTGGGCCAAACCCGGTCAGACCGTGGCCATTGTGGGGCCGACTGGCGCTGGCAAGACGACGCTGGTGAATCTGCTCGAGCGCTTCTACGAGATCGAGGGCGGCGCCATCACCCTTGACGGCGTCGACATCCGCGACCTGACCAGGGAACACTTGCGTTCGAAGATGGGGATGGTGTTGCAGGACACCTGGTTGTTCTCCGGCACCATCTACGACAACATCCGCTACGGCCGCCTTGACGCCACCGAGGCGGAGATCCTCGCCGCCGCCCGCGCGACCTATGTGGACAGGTTCGTGCACGCGCTGCCGGACGGCTATCAGACCATGATCGAGGAGGACGCCGCCAACATCTCGGCCGGCGAGAGGCAGTTGCTGACCATCGCCCGGGCCTTCTTGGCCGATCCGGCGATCCTGATCCTGGACGAGGCCACGTCATCGGTCGACACCCGCACGGAGGTCCTGGTTCAGCAGGCGATGAACAAGCTCCGCCGGGGCCGGACCTCTTTCGTGATCGCGCATCGGCTCTCGACCATCCGCGACGCCGATGTGATCGTCGTCATGGAGCACGGGTCGGTGGTTGAGAAGGGCGACCATGAGGAGCTGTTGGCCGCCAAGGGCGCCTATTGGCGGTTGTACCAGTCCCAGTTCGCCGGCGCCGACTTGTCCGATGACGTGGACGAGGCGCCCAGCGCCCCGATCATCCCGGACGGGGCTGGTCAGGGCGACGCGCCGAGGCCGGCCGACGGGGTCTGACCGGCCGGGGGCCGCGGCGCGGGCGGGACTTGATCTGCGGTCTGGCCGGGCGTGGGTGGCGCCTGTTCCGCCGGGGGCGCGCTCAGCGGCGGCGGCGGGCCGGCTGGAGGCCCCGGTGGCAGGGTCTTGCCCGCCGGCGGCGCGGACGCGGGTGCGGCCTTGAGGCTGTTGCGCCGGGCGCGCAATTCGAAGAAGACGGCCAGGGTCAACAGGCAACCGCCAGCGGCCAGCAGGGCCAGCAGCCACGGCACAGCCTTGATGCCACCCGGGCGGGCGAAGACCTCGAAGACCGTTATCACGATCGAGACGGCCGCGACAAAGGTCGGCGGCCGCCAGGCCCGCAGCGCGCCCATGGCCATGAAGCCCAGCGCCAGGACCAGCACCATGATGGGGCGCCAGGTCAGCGGGTCGGTGCCGACCGCCAGGGTGGACGGCACGAGGGTGGCCGCCACCCCCGGCGCCACGGACCAGGCCGGGCCGCCGAGCCAGCGCCGCGCCAGCCATCCGGCCGCGAACAGGCTCAGCCCCAGCGGCACGGCGAAGACCTCGACCCGCAGCTCGCGGGTCGACCAGCCGGCGATGCCCAGCGCCACCGCCACGAACCAGATGGCCCAGAACGGCGGCAGGGCGGCGCGGCCCCGGCTCTGCTGGCGCGCGGCCACGATCACCAGCGCCAGACAGGCGGCCATGGCCACCCACATTGTCACCACGACCGGCCACGTGAACCTCATCGAACTGACGGGTGTCAAGGCGGCCAGGATCAGGGCGCCAAGCAGCCACCAGCGCCGCCCGGCGTCGCGGCTGGAAAGGAGTTGGCCCACGGCCACCAGCCCGGCGGCAGCGATCACGCCTATGACCGCGGCCAGGGCGAACAGCGCCGTGGGGTAGGTGGCCATGGGCCGGAGCGCCTCGAAGCCCCTCGGGAAGGGCGGCAGAGCGCCAACCGCCAAGGCCAGTGACGCCAGCCCGGCGGCGGGCCCCAGCGCCACCGGCGCGAAGGCGCGGCGGAGATGGCCGAAGACCGCCGCCAAGCTGAGGGCGATGACGCCGAGCGCCACCAGTTCGATGGCCCGCAGGATTGGGTCGTCGCCGAGCAGTTGCGCCAGCAGGCTGGGCGCCACCGCCAGCCAGGCGCCGGGCGTGGCCAGGGCCAGCATGGCTGGCCGGCGCCGGGCCAGCCAGCCGCCGATCCCCGCCGCCGCCAGCGCCGGCGGCAGGGTGTAGGCCTCGATCAAGCCGATGCCTCCCCAGACCAGGGCGCTCCACAGGACCACGCAGGTCATCACGCCGGTGTACCACCAGGCATGCTCCGAGCCGCCCCGGACGCTGGCGACTCCGGCCGAGGCCGCCGCCAGGATGGCGGCGGCGGCCAAGACGGTGGTGGCCCCGGTCACCGGCCAGATCACCGCCAGGCCAACGGCCGCCAGGCCCAAAGCCGCGCCGCTGACTATCAGGGTGGTCCCGACCGCCGAGCGAACCCGGTCGCGCGCAGACCCGGCGGGCGCTTGGCGCAACCACAGGCCGCCGGCGGCGGCGGCCGCCGCCTCGACGGCCACCAGCGGGAACAGCCAAATCGACCCTGAGCCGGGCGTGACCAGGGCGAGCACCGCCACCAAGGTCAGCGCCGAGGCGGCGACGCCGACCGCCGCCGCCATCAGCTTGAGGCCGAGGGGCAACTGGCGGCGGCGCACCAGCGCCGCCGCCAACGCCAGGACCGTCATGGCGCCGGCTCCGGCGGCGCCGCTCCAGGTGCGTTCGAACAGCAGGTCGAGGGCGACTGCGGCGAAGAAAGCCGTCGCGATCCCCACCAGCACCGCCCAACTGGCCAAGGCCGGGCGCCGGGCCAGGGTCAGCGCCGCGACCAGCAGCGCCGCCACAACCGCCGCCACATGCCCGCCGTCGACGCCCGGCCAGTAGTGGCCGAGGGCGAGGATTCCGAGGACGGTGGCGGGCACCGCCGCGGCGGCGGTCAGGAACGGCCAGGCGATCGGCCGCAGCGACAGGCCGACCACCATGATCAGCGCCGGGACGGCGAAGGCCGCCGCCGCCGTCAGAGCCGGTTGCTGGGCGGCGTACAAAGATATCGGCAGAGCCAGCATCAAGGCGCCGACCGGGCCGATCAGCGCCACCGTCCGACTGAAGCGCGGGCGGCGGCCGGGGGCGAGCACGGCGCCGCAAGCGGCGGCGCTGAACGCCAAGGACACCAGCGCCAAGATGGCCAGCCGGACTGGCGCGGGCACCTCGGCGAGGCCGGCCCAGCCGACCACGCAGGCGGCGGCGAGCGGCGCCGCCAACGAACGCCCGGCGGCGCGAATCGCGGTCGGCCGGGGCACCAGCGCGGTCAGCGCCAGGCCTGCCGCTGGAACAATCCAGGCCAGCGGCTGAGCGGCGGGCATCGGCTGCTCCCCGATGGTCGCGCCGGCCAGCACTTCCATGGTTCGGAGCGTCAGCGTGGGAATGGACAGGACCAGCAGGCCGATCAGCGCCCCGAGCGCGAACAGACCGGCCACGGAGAACTGCTTTGGCCGGGCTGCCCCCTGAGGGGACCGGCCGGTCGGGGCCAGCCGGCCCGCGATGGCGGCCGCGCCCGCTATCAGCGCCCAGACGGCCAAAGCGCCGAACAATCCGAGCGACCAGGCTTCGAGGGGCTGGGCGTGCGGGCTGTCAGCCGACAGATAGACCGCGTTGGCCCCGGCCACCACCAAGGCGGCGCCGGCCAGCGGCAGCCAGGCGGCGCGATGATCGAACTCGTGCCGGACCCTGACCCAGGCGCTCCCAACCTGACTGTCCGGCTGGCCGGCGCCGCGAGCGGAACCGGGCGGCGCGGCATCGGCGGGCGGCGCGGCACCGGCGGGCAGCGCGGCACCGGCGGACGGCGCGGCACCGGCGGACGGCGCGGGCTGCGCTGACGCGGGCGGCGCTGACATGGGCGGCGCTGACATGGGCGGCGGCGCCGATGCCAGCGCGCCGGGGCTCTTGACCGCCCAGCGGGGGACACCCGCCGTGGCCAGCGCCACCGCCAGGACCGCCAGGGTCAACCAAATGAACGGGGCGCCGGGTGTGGTCCAGGCGCTGACCGCCACCAGGACGGCGACCATGCCGGCGCAGGCGCTGACAACCTCCAGGATGACTCGCTCGGCCCGGGCGGACTCGACCTTGCGGCCGATCGCCGCGATCAAGGCGAAACCAACCCAGGAGAGGCCCGTCCAGACGTCGCCGCCGTCCGCCGGCGGGAACTGTTCCGCAGAGATCATCTGCGGCAGGAACAGGGCCGAGAATGGGGCGATGAGCAGGCCGGCCGCTCGCCATATCCTCGGGCCGAGCCTCCCGGCCAGGTGAATCAGGGCGCCGAGGAGGAACAGGCTGGTGGCGCTGGCGACGGCTCGGGTTGGCTGAAGTTGGACTTCGTCGACGGCGATGGCCCAGGTCAACAACGCCAGCGCGGCCGCCACGGCGGCCAATGCCTCGCCGGTCGCGGTCAGCCGGCGCCGTTTCAGGAACAGCGCGCCGCCGCCGGCGGCCAGGGCGCCCAGGGCGAGGGCGACCAGGCGCGAGGTCGAACCGAGGTCTGGGATCAAGAAGGCGAACCCGATCCCGGCTGAGGCCATCAGCAGGGCGCCGACCAGCGCCAAGGCTGTTGTCGGCGTCCACTGCGAAGGCGGTTTGGGGACGGGCCGGTATGGCTGCCACTGCTGGCCCGGGTATGGCCCTGGCGGCAACCAGTGCTGGCCCGGGTATGGGCCTGGCGCCCAAGGGTGACCTGGCGCCGCCTGTGGGCCTGGCTGCCACGGCCGACCCGGCCCGGGCTGGGGACCTGGTGGCGGTTGCTGGACCGGCCCCGGCCCTGGCGGCCACGGCCGACCCGGCCCGGGCTGGGGACCTGGGGGCGGCTGCTGGACCGGGTATGGCCCCGTGGGCGCTGGTTGTTCCGGCGTTGGCCGGCCCTCTGCGGGCGGCTGCGGGCCCGGGGATTGCAACAGCAACTGGTTGACGAGGCGCGAGCGTTCGGCCATCAAGAGCCTGGCGGTGGATGAGCCGGCGCGCATGGCGGCCGAGGCCGCCACCGACAACTCGGCCAGCCGGGCGCCGTTCGCGCCGCTCAGCACCAAGCCGCAGGCGGCGCAGCGTCCAGAGGTCAGGACAGCCCCGCAGTGGGGGCACCTGTCCCACGCGGTCAACCAACTGGACGGCTGGGGTGTCGTCGCCATGGCCCAAGTCTAGGCCGCGCCTCTGTCACCGGCTTCCGTCGCGCGCCGGGCGGCTGTGCGTCTGCCTTGTGGCCTGGTGTCTGCGGCCGCCGCCCGCAGTGTCACCGGGCCTGCGCCGCATCAGGCAGCTCTTGCCGATGAGCTTTGGGGACTACCTCGTGGCGACGCGCCCCGACCTGCCGCGGTTGCCGCCCTGCCCCGCAGACATACAAGGCCCGGCCGCTCAAGCGGCGCTGCGGGAGGTCGAATTCCTACGCCGCGCTCCGCTGCCACCAGCGGGATGATTCGGGCCGCCTGGTGGCTGGCGCGCAGTACAAGCTTTACTTGGTTGATCCGATTTTGGCCTGGGTCGCAAGCCGATCAAGCCCCGGCCTGCCCAGCCCCGATTTCACGACGCTCACAGAAGGCGCCCTGGGCGTCGCCTTGGCCCGGCGGGAAACCTCTTGCGCCCGGCGGGGCCCTCCAGGCCGCTGGGCGCCGGCGGCGGCGCTAGGCTTGACGGCAGAAGATTCCTTTAAGGCCCGTCCTGTGAGGCGGGAAAGGAGGCCCAGATGCCTAAACGCGAAGACCTCAAGTCGGTGATGGTGATCGGGTCCGGCCCGATAGTGATCGGCCAGGCCTGCGAATTCGACTATTCGGGGACCCAAGCCTGCCGCGTCCTCAAGGACGAGGGCCTGAAGGTGGTGCTGGTCAACTCCAACCCGGCCACGATCATGACAGACCCGGAGTTCTCCGACGCCACCTACATAGAGCCGATCGAACTGGACGCGCTGACGGCCATCATCGAGCGCGAGCGGCCGGACGCACTGCTGCCAACACTGGGCGGACAGACGGCCCTCAACGCCGCCGTCCAATTGGCCGAGGCGGGTGTGCTGGAACGGTTCGACGTCGAATTGATCGGCGCCAAGATCGACTCGATCCGCGCGGGCGAGGACCGCGAGGAGTTCAAACGGGTGGTGGAGCGGGCGGGCGCCCAAGTCGCCCGCAGCCGGATCGCCCACTCCCTGACCGAATGCCTGGCGGCGGCCGAGGAACTCGGTTATCCGCTGGTGGTGCGGCCGTCCTTCACCATGGGCGGGCTCGGCTCGGGGATCGCCCACAGCCCGCGCGACCTGGAGCGGATCGCCGGCGGCGGGCTCAGATACAGCCCCACAGCCGAGGTCTTGCTCGAGGAGTCGGTCATCGGCTGGAAAGAGTTCGAACTGGAGATCATGCGCGACCGCGCCGACAACGTGGTCGTTGTCTGCTCGATCGAGAACCTGGATCCGATGGGCGTGCACACCGGCGACTCGGTGACAGTGGCGCCGGCGCTGACCCTGACAGACCGCGAATACCAGCGCCTGCGCGACATCGGCATCGCCGTGATCAGGGAGGTCGGCGTCGACACCGGCGGTTGCAACATCCAATTCGCGGTCAATCCGGCCGACGGCCGCATAATCGTCATCGAGATGAACCCGCGGGTGTCGCGCTCGTCGGCGCTGGCGTCAAAAGCCACCGGTTTCCCGATCGCCAAGATCGCCGCCCGCTTGGCGATCGGTTACACCCTCGATGAGATTCCCAACGACATAACCGGCTCGACCCCGGCCAGTTTCGAGCCGGCCATCGATTACATAGTCACCAAAGTCCCGCGTTTCGCCTTCGAGAAATTCCCGGCCGCGGACGACACTTTGACCACGACCATGAAATCGGTCGGCGAGGCGATGGCTATTGGGCGTTGTTTCACCGAGTCGCTGAACAAAGCGATGCGTTCGATCGACAAGAAGGGCACCCGTTTCCATTGGCGCGGCCAGCGCCCAAGCCCCGCCGAACTGGAAGAACTGGTCGAGTCGCTGGCCCGACCGACCGAGCACCGTCTGATCGACCTGCAGCAGGCCGCCCGCTGGGGGGTTGGGGTGGAGCGTTTAGCGCAGGTCACAGGCATTGACCCGTGGTTCATCGACCAGGTCGGCCTCATCAATGAGGTGGCTGAGAAGCTCGCCCGGGCGGACGCCCTCGACCGCCGGACGCTGCGCCTGGCCAAGAGGCACGGGTTCTCCGACGTCCAGATCGGGGAAATCCGGAAGCTTTCCGAAGATGCCGTCCGGGAAATCCGGCACGCCTTCGGCTTGCGCCCGGTCTACAAAATGGTCGACACTTGCGCCGGCGAATTCGCGGCCCGCACGCCTTATCTGTATTCCACTTACGAGGATGAGACAGAAGTCAGACCGCGCGACCGGCCGGCGGTGCTGATTTTGGGCTCGGGGCCCAATCGGATTGGGCAGGGGATCGAATTCGACTATTCCTGCGTCCACGCCGCCCTGGCGTTGGGGGGCGATTTCGAGACCGTCATGATCAATTGCAACCCGGAGACGGTGTCGACGGATTACGACATTTCGGCGCGGCTTTATTTCGAGCCGCTGACGTTCGAAGACGTTATGGAGGTTTACGATGCCGAGCGGGCGGCTGGGACCGTGGCCGGCGTCATCGTGCAACTAGGCGGGCAAACCCCCTTGAGCTTGTCGTCGCGTCTGGCGGAGGCCGGGCTGCCGTCGTGGGGCACCCCGCCGGAAGCGATCGACGCGGCCGAGAACCGGGGCCTGTTCGGGCAGGTGCTGGCCGAGGCCCACCTGCCGGCCCCCCAATACGGGACGGCGCTGAGCGTGGCGGAGGCCGAGCGGGTGGCGGAACGGATCGGCTACCCGGTGCTGGTGCGGCCGAGTTATGTGCTCGGCGGGCGCGGCATGGAGATCGT
Source organism: Bifidobacteriaceae bacterium (assembly GCA_031278655.1). Taxonomy (GTDB): domain Bacteria; phylum Actinomycetota; class Actinomycetes; order Actinomycetales; family WQXJ01; genus JAIRTF01. Next base: position 49,797 of record JAITJZ010000064.1, on the reverse strand, counting down.
CTACGACGATCAGCACCTGCGCGAATACATGGCCAAGGCGCTGCCGGAAGGCGGCCGGGCGGACGCGCCGGTGCTGATCGACCGCTTCTTGGACGACGCCATCGAGATCGACGTCGACGCCCTCTACGACGGCCAGGAGCTGTTCCTGGGCGGGGTCATGGAGCACATCGAGGAAGCCGGCATCCATTCCGGCGACAGCGCCTGCGTGCTCCCGCCGGTGACCTTGTCCAGCCGCGACCTGGAGCGGATCGCCCGCTCGACCGAGGCGATCGCCAGAGGGGTGGGCGTGCGCGGGCTGATCAACATCCAGTTCGCCCTGATGAGCGACGTGCTCTACGTGTTGGAGGCGAATCCCCGGGCGTCGCGGACGGTGCCGTTCGTGTCCAAGGCCACCGGCGTGGCGCTGGCCAAGGCGGCCTGCTTCATCATGGCCGGCGCCTCCATCGCGGAGCTGAAGGCCCGGGGCGACCTGCCCCAGACGTCATCGGCGCTGGCGTTGGAGGTCGATCAGATCGCCGTCAAGGAGGCGGTGCTGCCGTTCGCGCGTTTCCGCACCGCCGAAGGCATGATCGTGGACCGGGTGCTGGGCCCGGAGATGCGCTCGACCGGCGAGGTCATGGGGCGCGACCGCGACTTCCCGAAAGCCTTCGCCAAATCCCAGGTGGCGGCCTTCGGCGGATTGCCGAACCAGGGCCGGGTGTTCGTTTCGGTGGCGGACCGCGACAAACGCTCGATCCTGTTCCCGATCAAGCGCCTGGCCGAACTCGGTTTTGAGATCCTGGCCACGGAGGGCACGGCCTCGGTGCTGCGCCGCAATTCGATCCAGTGCCGGGAGGTGCTGAAGGTCTCCGAGGCGGCGGGCGGGCGCACGGTGGTGGACCTGATCCACGCCGGCGAGGTCGACATGGTTGTGAACACCCCTTCCGGGGCCGGCTCGCGCGCCGACGGCTACGAGATCAGGGCCGCCATCACCGCCATGGACCGCCCGATCGTGACCACCACGCAGCAGTTGGCGGCGGCCGTCCAAGCCATAGAAGCCCAGTTGGCGGGGCCGCTGGGAGTCTCGCCGCTGCAGGAGGCCAGCGCGTGAGCGGGGCGCCGAACGCCTTCGCCGCCCGCCTCCACGCCTGCTTCGCGGCCGGGCGCCGTCTCTGCGTCGGGATCGACCCGCACCCGGCGCTGCTGGCCGATTGGGGTTTGGCGGACACGCCCGAGAACCTGGCCTTCTTCGGCCGCCAACTGATCGAAGCCGCCCAGGCCGGCGGCGCGGCGGCGGTCAAACCCCAGTCGGGGCTGTTCGAGCGTCACGGCTCGCGCGGCATCGCCGCCCTTGAGGAGGTGCTGGCGAGCGCGCGGCAGGCCGGGATGCTGAGCCTGCTGGACGTCAAGCGCGGCGACATCGGCTCGACCATGCGCGGGTACGCCGAGGCCTATCTGTCCGACGCCTCGACCCTGGCCGCCGATGCCGTCACCCTCAGCCCGTACCTCGGTTTCGGGTCGCTGGGGCCGGCTTTGGAGTTGGCGGGGGAGACCGGGCGCGGAGTTTTTGTTTTGGCGTTGACGTCGAATCCGGAAGGCGCCCTGGTGCAGCGGGCGGTCACCGCCAGCGGCTTGCAGGTGGGCGAAACGGTCATCCAAGCGGTCGCCCAAGCCAACGCCGGGGCGGCGCCGATGGGTCATTTGGGGGTCGTCATCGGCGCCACCATCGGCTCTTTGCCGCCGGCTGCGGCCCAGATGATTGCGCAGGTGGGAGGCCCTATTCTGGTGCCCGGCCTGGGGGCCCAAGGCGGCCGCGAAGAGGATGTGGCGCGGCTGTTCGGCCCCGCCCGCGGCCTGGTCCTGGCGACCGCCTCGCGGGCCATCGCCGGGGCCGGCCCGGACCCCGCGCGGCTGGCCGCGGCGGTCCGTGAAACCGGCGCCAATTTGATGTTTATTGGAATCGCGTCCTAGAGCCGTTGCATCATCCCTGGTCAGTCGTTAGATTGTGACTGTCCAAGTCGAACGACGGCACCGAAGGGGATTACAGGAATGGCTTTACCTCCACTGACTCCAGAACAGCGGGCCGAGGCCCTGAAGAAGGCGGCCGAAGCCCGCCAAGCGCGGGCTGAGGTGAAGAACCGGCTCAAGGCGTCCGAGGGCTCGCTCAGCGAGGTCTTGGCGCTTGGGCTGGAAGACGAAATCATTGGCAAGATCAAAGTGGCGGCCCTGCTCGAGGCCCTGCCCGGCGTGGGCAAGGTCAAGGCCAAGGCCATCATGACGGAAATCGGCATCTCCGAGTCGCGGCGCATTCGCGGGCTCGGACCGCATCAGAGGGAGCAGTTGATCGAGCGTTTCGGCTGATCGGTGGTCTGGTCCCCAGCTCGCCTGACAGTTTTGGCCGGCCCCTCAGGGGTCGGCAAAGGCACAGTTGCGGCCCTGATCGCTGAACGCCATCCGAAGGTCTATCTGTCTGTCTCAGCCACCACCCGGCGTCCACGTCCAGGCGAGGTCGAAGGCGTTAGTTATTTCTTCGTCTCGCCCGCGGCCTTTGAGGCCGCCGTGGACGCCGGCGACATGTTGGAGTGGGCCGAGTACAACGGCAACCTCTACGGGACGCCGCGGGCGGCGGTCGAGGACGCGCTGGGCCAGGGGCGGCCGGCGCTGCTGGAGATCGATCTGGCGGGCGCGCGCCAAGTGCGCCAGTCGATGCCCGGGGCGCTGCAGGTCTTTCTGATGCCGCCAACTTGGGCGGAATTGGAGCGGCGGCTGGCCGAGCGCGGCACCGAGGACGGGCCGGAGCGGCGGCGGCGCCTGGCCACCGCCGAGGCGGAGGTCCGGGCGCGCGGCGAGTTCGATTTTGTCTTGACGAATGACGACCTCGAGCTGACCGTGGCGCAGGTGGCTTCGATCATGGGGCTAAAATAGGTCGGCCGCAGCCGTGGGCTGAGGCCGACCGACGTTGGAAGGATTGTTCATTGTCAGGTACCACAGCCAACCCCGAGGGCATCACCGATCCGCCGATCGATGATCTGCTCGAGGTCACAGACTCCAAATACGCCTTGGTCATTTACGCGGCCAAACGGGCGCGCCAGATCAACGGCTACTACGCCCAGTTGAACGAGGGCCTGCTCGAGCACGTCGGCCCGCTGGTCGAGGCCGGGCCGCAGGAGAAGCCCCTGTCGATCGCCATGCGCGAGATCAACCAGGGCCTTTTGACGATCGCGCCCGCCGGGGAGTGAAATCGCCGTGATCGTGGTGGGGGTCGCGGGCGGGATCGCCGCCTACAAGACCCCCGCCCTGATCCGGCTGTTGACCGAGGCGGGTCACCGCGTCAGGGTGGTGCCGACAGAGGCGGCCCTGCGCTTTGTGGGCCGCGCCACCTTTGAGGCCCTCACCGGCGAGCCGGTCTGCACATCGGTCTTCGACCAGGCCGCCGGCGTGGATCACGTGGCTTTGGCGGGCGGCGCCCGCGTGGTGGTGGTGGCGCCAGCCACCGCCGATCTGCTGGCCCGCGCCGCCGCCGGCCGCGCCGACGACTTGTTGACAGCCACCCTTTTGGCCACGCGGGCGCCGGTGCTGATGGCGCCGGCGATGCACAGCGCCATGTTGGAGCACCCGGCGACGCGCGCGAATCTGGCCACTTTGGCCGCCCGCGGCGTGACCGTGTTGGACTCCCCGGCCGGGCGGTTGACGGGCGCGGACAGCGGCCCGGGCCGGATGGCGGAGCCGGCGGACATTGCCGCCGCCGTTGGGCGTCTGCTCGGCGCCGGCCCTTGGGCCGGCCTGAACGTGCTGGTCAGCGCCGGGGGGACGCGGGAGCCGCTGGACCCGGTGAGGTTTTTGGGCAACCGTTCGTCAGGCAAACAGGGTTTGGCGTTGTCCGATGCCGCCGCCCGCCGAGCCGCCCGGGTCACCTTGGTGGCGGCGAACGTCGACCAGCCGATCCCGGCGGGGGTGGAGGTTGTCCGCGTGGGGACGGCCTTGGAGTTGGAGGCGGCCATGGCCGCTCGCGCGCCTCAGGCCGACCTGGTGGTGATGGCGGCGGCGGTGGCTGATTTCCGGCCCGCCGAGCCGGCGGGCGCCAAGATCAAGCGGGCGGGCCGCGATGGGCTGAGCTTGTCGCTGGTCCCGAACCCCGACATTCTGGCGGGCTTGGTGGCGGCGCGCCGCCCGGGCCAGGTGATTGTCGCCTTCGCGGCTGAGACCGGCGACGCCGCCGCCAGCGCCCTGGAGCATGCGGCCGCGAAGGCGCGCCGCAAGGGCGCGGACTTGACTGTTGCCAATGTGGTGGCGGGCGGCGCCGTCTTCGGCGAGGACGTCAACGACGTGGTGCTTTTCGGCGCCGATGGCGCCGAGGTGGCCCGCGCCTCCGGCTCCAAGCGCGCCGTGGCCGAGGTCATCCTCGACGCCGCCGCTGCCCTCGTCTTCGAGCGATAACCGGGCGCACGGCATCGGCGGATGGCGTGGCGGACCGGCGGCGCCGTGCGGCTGCGCCGCTACTCCGCGACCGTGTCGCCGACGTAGCGGTCAAAAGCCGGGCACGGCCGGTCGAGGTAAATGCGTTCCTCCAACGGGCCGCCTTCGCGGACGCTGGTGACCTGCTCGACGGTCCCGTCCGGCGCCCAATAGTAGGTCAGCGGGCTGACGCGGGTGTGGGCTTGGGCGGCCTGGTCGGCCGCCAGGACGGCGGCGCGGATCATGTGGGCGAAGGCCCGGCCCCAGCCGGGCATGATCACGGCGCAGGCGACGGAGTTGTAATTGGGGACGGCGAAGAACAGCCCATGCGGCGCCGGGCCTATCGGCCCGGCCACCAGGGCGGCTATGTTCGCGGCCTTGGAGGCGACGAACTCGGACGGGCCGGTGATGAACGTCAGGCCCGGGTCGCCCAGCGGCTCCGGCGGATCGGTTGGGAGCGCGTCGACGTTGGCCTGTCCGGCCGCGAACAACTCGTCCAGCGACAGGGCCAAGCGATCAATGGAATCCCCGGTCAGGGGCAGGATCTGGTTGGGGTAAACCAGGCAGAGGACCTGCTCCACGCCGGGGAAGGGACTGCGTGCGTAAGGGAAACCGGCTCGGTTGACCATGGCGGCGGGGCCGAGCAATGTGTGGACGTGTTGGCGCAATTCGGCGGCGCTGAGAGCCTCGGGTTGTTGTTGGCGGTTTGGCTCGGCGGCTGGGCTGGCGTTCGCGGTGCGCGTGTCCGCGCCCTGGCGGGCGCGGGCGGCGCCGGCGTCCTGGGCACGGGCGTCCGCGACCCAGCGGCGGATCAAATCAGCGCGCTGGTCGGCCGGGGTCTCCGCGACGGCGGCGTAAAGGCCCTCGACGGGGATGCGCGCGCCTCCCGGCATGACCAGGACCTGACCCTCCGGGCCGGATTTGAATTGGGCGTCGCCGCCGGTGCGCACCACTTCGCGCATCAGGGCTTGGCGTGTGTCAGCCTTGAGTCCGCCGGTCGCGTGCCAGGCGCCAGCGCTGCTCTGGCTGGCGCGTCCAAACAATCCCATTCGAGCTGCTCCTCCATCGGTGCTGGCGGCGTCCTCCGGCCGCCCCCGTCCCATTGTGCCAGGGCTGACAGCGAGGCTGAACACCGCTGGTGCGCCGTTCTATTTGTTCCTGGGGAGGGTGGCGTGAGCCGTTGGCCCGATCAGTCGAAACGGATGGTGGCGCGGGCTCCGCGCGAGCGTTTCAATTCGAAGAAATCCGGGTGCGCGGCCAGCGCCCGGCAACCATCCCAGACGCGCCCCGCCTCCTGGCCGCGCGGCGCCCGCGCCAGCACCGGGCCGAAGAACGCCGGGCCGTCTTCGAGCGCGATCACCGGCGAGCCGACGTCGGCGCCGACCAGCGCCATGGCGGCGTCGTGATCATGGCGGATGATGGCGTCCCAGATCGGGTCTTCAGCGGCGGCCGCCGCTTCTATCGGGTCGATCCCGACGGCATCGGCGGTCTTGGTTATCAAAGCGGCGTCCGGCTCCAAACTGTCCACGAACAAAGCCGTGGCCAGCGTCTGATAAGCCTGCTCCATGGCGGCGTCGCCGCGCTCGGCGCGGACCAGGGCCAGGAAGCGTTCCAGCGGCAGGGAGGCCGCATGCCTGGCGGCATGGCGCTCGTCCGGGCGGCCCTCGTTCAAGAACAGCAACGACAGCAACTTGGGCCGGATGGCGACCGCTCGCTCGGCGCGCACTTCCGCCAGCCACTGATAGGTCACATATGTCCAGGGGCAGATGGGGTCAAACCAAAACTGGGCGATAGTCACGTTGCGATCATAGCCCCGCGTGCCCGCTGGCGGCCGGAAGCCTGGGCAGGGGCGCGGCGGCGGGCGGGCTCGGCGTTTGACTATCCGAAGTCGGTGTCAGAGCGGGCGGCTAGGGTTGTGGCCGTGAGTGAGACCAAGCTGTTCACGTCCGAGTCCGTCACCGGCGGCCACCCCGACAAGCTCTGCGACCAGATTTCCGATGCCGTGGTGGACGCCCTGCTGGCCACCGATCCGCGCGCTCGGGTGGCGGTGGAGTCATTGATCTCGCACGGGCAGGTGATCGTCGCCGGCGAGGTCACCACCGAGGGTTATGTGCCGGTCGCGGACATAGCCCGCGAGGTGCTGCTGGACCAGGGCTATGACAGCGCCGAGGCGGGCATCGACGGCGCCAGTTGCGGGGTGGCGGTGCTGATTGAGGGCCAGAGCCGCGAGATCGCGGCCGGGGTTGACGAGTCGGTCGAGGTCCGGGGTGGCCGTGAGCCAGAAGGCGGCTGGGCGCCTGACCCGGCTGACGGCTGGGCTGAGGCCCAAGGGGCTGGTGACCAGGGCATGATGTTCGGCTACGCGGTCGATGAGACCACGGAGTTGATGCCGTTGCCGATCCATCTGGCGCACCGGCTGGCCCAGCGCCTCGAGGACGCGCGTCTGACCGGCGAACTCGACTACCTCAGGCCGGACGGCAAGACCCAGGTGACTGTGGCTTACCGGGACGGGCGCCCGGTCGGGGTGGACACGGTGGTGGTGTCGGCCCAGCACGCCCCGGGCGTGGAAGGCGGTCGCCTCGAACGCGACCTGCTGGCGGCGGTGATCGGCCCGGTGATGGCGCAGCAGGGTTGGGCGGCGCCCCGGCAGGTGCTGGTCAACCCCTCGGGCAGCTTCGTCGTTGGCGGCCCGGCGGCGGACACGGGATTGACCGGGCGCAAGATCATCGTCGACACCTACGGCGGGATGGCCCGCCACGGCGGCGGCGCTTTCAGCGGCAAGGACCCGTCGAAGGTCGACCGGTCGGCCGCCTACGCCGCGCGGTGGGTGGCCAAGAACATCGTCGCGGCGGGGTTGGCGCGCCGTTGCGAGGTCCAGGTCGCTTACGCCATCGGGGCGGCCGAGCCGGTCAGCGTCTCGGTTGACAGTTTTGGAACGGCCGAAGTTTCCGATGCCGTCTTGGTGCGCGCCGTCACCAGCGTCTTCGATCTGCGGCCGGCGGCGATCATCAAGGCGTTGGACTTGCTTCGGCCGATCTATCGGCCGACAGCCACCTTTGGGCATTTTGGCCGCGCCGGTTTTAGCTGGGAGGAGGTGAACCAGGTCGAAGCATTGCGAGCAGCTGTCTGAGCAGGGGATTCTGCCGGGCTTGGGGGCGGCCGCCCGGCGGCCGCGCAAGCGGGCGAAGCCCGAGCCGGAGCCAGCGCCGCGCAGCCCGGTGGCGGTGGTGACTCTGGACTTGTCGGCGCCTGAGTTGGACCGCACCTTCGATTACTTGGTGCCCGCCAACCTTGACGCGGCGGCCCAGCCGGGCGCGAGGGTGGCGGTGCGTTTCGGGGGGCGCCGGGTCAACGGGTTCATTGTGCGGCGCGACCAACGTTCGGAGCATCCCGGCAAGCTCAGCCCGCTGACGCGGGTCCCGTCCGGGTTGCCGTTGCTGACGCCGGGTCTGTGGCGTCTGGCGAACGCCATCGCCGAACGTCAAGCGGGCACGGTGGCGGATGTGCTGCGCCTGGCCATCCCGGCCGCGCACATCAGCACCGAGAAGCGGCTGGCGGTTGAGGCGGGCCTGGGCGGCGGCGCCGGTGGCGACTCATCCGCTGAGGGACGGAGGCGAGGCAGCGCCCAGGCGGCTGCGGCGGCCGCAGTTCAACAACCGGCCCAGCCTGTGCTTGACCCTGCGCCTCGCCCTGGGTTTGACCCTGGGCTTCGCCCTGTGCTTGACCCTGGGCTTGACCCTGGGCTTGACCCTGTGCCTCGCCCTGGGCTTGACCCTGTGCCTCGCCCTGGGCTTCGCCCTGGGCTGGCGGCGAACGGTCAGGCGCTGGCGCCGTTTGTGGCCGACTTGGCCGCTGGCCGGCGCGCGCGGGCGGCCTGGGCGCATCTGCCGGGATCAGACCTGACCGATGGGTTGGCGGCGGCGGCGCGAGCCTGCCGCCAGGGCGGCGGTCAGACGCTGATCGTGGCGCCGTCTGAGCGGGTGGTGGGTCGCCTGGCCGCGGCCTTGGGGGAGAGCTTCGCCATCGCCCGGCTGGTGGCCGGGGACGGGCCCGAGGCTCGCCTGGAGGCGTACTGGGCGGCGGCATCGGGCAAGGTCGACGTGCTGATCGGGACCCGAGCGGCGGCCTACGCGCCACTCGCCCGGCCCGGCCTCTTGGTCCTGGTGAGCGAGGCCGACTCGGCCCTGCGGGAGCCTCACGCGCCCTACGCGCACACCCGGACGGTGATGACCGTCAGGGCGGGCCAGGAACGGGCCGGCCTGATCATCGCCGGACTGACCAGGAGCGTTGAGACACAAGCCCTGGTCGAGAGCGGCTGGCTGGGATCAGTCGGGGCCAGCCGCGCGGCGGCACGGGCGGCCACGCCGGTTGTGCGCGCGCCGACGGCGGAGGACTTGGCGCGCGAAGGCGCCACGGCCGCCGCTCGTCTGCCCGGGGCGGCGTTCCGGCTGATCCGGCAGGCTTTGGCCGAAGGCCCGGTGTTGATCCAGGTCCCGAGCGCCAGCCACGAGACCTTTGGGCTGGCGCGGACCGCGGCCGAGGTCGAGCGCGCCTTCCCCGGCACGCCGGTGGTGCGCTCGCGCGGCGACGGCCGGCTCGATCAGGGCGGGCGCCCGGCGTCTGTGGGACCGCCGCCGGCGCTGGTCGTGGCCACTCCGGGGGCCGAGCCGGAAGCAGTCGGCGGCTACGCCGCCGGCCTCCTGCTGGACGCCGGGGCCTGGGCCGCCCGGCCCGAATTGGACGCGGCCGTGGACGCGCTGCGCATCTGGATGAACGCCGCCGCGCTGGTCCAACCCGGACGCCCGGTGCTTCTCCTGGGTTCGGAGGGGGGAGCGGCGGCGCAGGCCCTGGTGCGCTGGGACCCGGTTTGGTTGGCGGCACGGGAACTGGCCGAGCGACGGGAATTGGGCTTGCCGCCGGCCGTCAAGGCCGTTGTTCTGAGCGGACCAACCGCGGGGGTGGCGGACCTGGTCGCGCGTTTGGAGGCGGCGGGCGCCGTCAGGAGCATTGCGATCAGCGGTGACGGTCGCGTCGTTCCCGGCCAGGCGGGCCCGGACCAAGCGATCCTCGACCAGGCGAGCCCCGACCAGGCGGGCCCCGACCAAGCGATCCTCGACCAGGCGAGCCCCGGCCAGGGATGGTCCAGGACGGCGCTGCTGATCGCCCAGCCGCAGGCGCGCGAGACGATCGCCCAAATCCGGGATTGGCTGCGCACGCCCGCCGCCAGCCGACCGAGCCGACCAAGCCGACCGAGCCGCCCAAGCCGACCGGGCGGCCAATCGGACGACCGGTCGGGCAGCCGGGCGGGCGACCAGCCAGAAGGACAGCCGCGCGGACAGCCGCGCGGCCAATCAGGCGATCGCGTGCGGGTCAAGGTCGATGGCGAACTGCACTAGGGTTCCTTGAATGCGTATTGCGTTCGCCGGCACCCCGGCCGCGGCCATACCGGCGCTGGAGGCGCTGGCCGCGTCCGGGCACGAATTGGTCGCTGTCATCAGCCGACCAGACCGGCCGGCGGGCAGGGGGAGGCGTCCGCTGGCAGCGCCGGTGGCGGAGGCGGCCCTGGCGATGGGTTTGCCGCTGCTGCGGCCGGAGCATCCCCAGGACGCGGATTTCCAAGCCAAGCTCCGCTCGCTTGAGCCCGAGGCCGTGGCGGTTGTGGCCTATGGGGCGTTGCTGCCCGAATCGGCCCTAGCCATCGCCCCGCGCGGATGGGTCAACCTGCATTTCTCGCTACTGCCGGCCTGGCGCGGAGCGGCGCCGGTCCAGCGCGCGATCTGGGCCGGGGACCAGATCACCGGCGCGACCACCTTCCAGATTGTCAAGGAACTCGACCAGGGGCCGGTCTTCGGCGCCGTCACGTACCAAGTGCCGCCGCGCGCCACCGCCGGTGATGTGCTCCAGACCCTCGCCCAAGACGGCGCCAAATTGCTGGCGGCGACCATGGACTTGATCGCGGCCGGGCGGGCGCGACCGCGTCCGCAGGGCGATGAGGGCGTCAGCTACGCGCCGAAGGTGACCGCGGCTGACGCCGAGGTAGACTGGACGGCCCCGGCCCTGGCTGTTGATCGCCAAATCCGCGCTTGCACGCCCGTGCCGGGCGCGTGGACTTGGTGGCGCGGCCAACGCCTGAAGATCGGGCCGTTGGGATCGCCGCCGAATGAAATCGGATCAGTTGGGCGGGGCGCTGGCTCGCAGCCGCCGCCCGCGGGTCAGCCTGGCAACTTGCTGGCCCTGAAACATGCGGTCATGGTCGCCACCGGGAGCGGCTGGGTCGCGTTGAACCAGGTCAAGCCTGCGGGCAAAGGCTGGATGAGCGCCGACGCCTGGGCGCGCGGGGCCCGCATGGGAACCGCTGGCAAAGACATTGAGGGGATTTTCGGAAGATGAGTGAGCAGGGCGAAGGCCGGCCTCAGCGGGAGGCTGACGGCGAGTGGAAACCTCGCCGCGACGGCGGTAACTACCAGCGCCGCGAGGGCGGCGGTTATCCGCGCCGGGATGATGGCGAGCGTGGCGGTGGGTGGAAGCCCCGCCGGGACGATGGTGAGCGCCGCCCGAGGCGTGAGGGCGGCGGCTACCAGCGCCGTGAGGGCGGCGGTTATCCGCGCCGGGACGGGGATCGCGCGCGCAGCAGCGAGTGGAAGCCCCGCTGGGACGATGGCGAGCGGCGGCCCAGACGTGAGGGCGACGGTTATCAGCGCCGTGAGGGCGGCGGTTATCAGCGCCGGGACGGGGATCGCGCGCGCGGCAGCGAGTGGAAGCCCCGCCGGGACGGCGAGGGGGGTTATCAGCGCCGGGATGACGGCGAGCGTGGCGGCAGGTGGAAGCCGCGCCGGGACGATGGCGAGCGGCGGCCCAGGCGCGATGGCGACGGCTACCAGCGCCGGGATGACGGCGAGCGGCGGCCGAGGCGCGAGGGCGACGGCTACCAGCGCCGGGAAAACTCCGGGCGCGGGCCGAAACGGTCATGGTCGGCGCAGGCGCCGTCGGAACGCCAGCGGTCCGCCGACCCGGCCCGCCGCGCGGCTTTTGACCTGCTCAAAGCGGTGTCCAAGGGCGCCTACGCCAATCTGGCCCTGCCAACCATGTTGACAGAGCGCCAGATCACCGGCCGCGACGCGGCCTTCGCCACCGAACTGGCCTACGGCACCATTCGAATGCGCGGCCAATACGACGCCGTCATCGCCAAAGTCGCCGGGCGCGATCAGATCGACGCAGACGTGATGGACGTGATCAGGCTCGGCATCCACCAGATCGCGGCCATGCGCGTGCCGGACCACGCGGCCGTGGCCGCCACGGTCGCCATCGCCCGCGAGGCCATCGGCGTGGGCCCCAGCGGCTTCGCCAACGCGATCCTCAGAGCCGTCACAGAGGGCCCCTACGAACAGTTGCTGGCGCAGGCGGCCCCGGAGGACGACGACTCGATAGACACCCTGGCAATCCGCTATTCCCACCCGGCCTGGGTGGTCAGGACCCTGCGCCAAGCGCTGATCGGCGCTGGCCGCGACCAAGCTGACCTCAAAGCCGTGCTGGCGGCGTCGAACGGCCAACCGCCGGTGACGCTGGTGGCCCGCCCGGGCCTGATGACCGCCGACCAATTGGCGGCTCAGGTCGAGGCGCGCTCGAAGCAGCCTGCCATCAGGGGGAAACTGGCGCCCACGGCTGTGATCATGCCGCGCGGGGCCCCCGGGGACCTGGCGGCCATCAGGCACGGGCAGGCGGGAGTCCAAGATGAGGGCTCGCAACTGGTGGCCTGGGCGTTGGCCGAGGCCCCGGTCGCGGACGACCAAGGGCAATGGCTCGACCTGTGCGCCGGACCGGGCGGCAAAGCGGCGCTGCTCGGCGGCATCGTGCGCGAAAGAGGCGGCCACCTGACCGCCAACGAACCCCAACCCCACCGGGCGGAACTGGTGCGCGGCGCGCTCAAGCAGCTGGGTGACGCGGTGACGGTGACGGAACTCGACGCGCGGGAGGTCGAAGGCCAGTTCGACCGCGTGCTGGCGGACGTGCCCTGCACCGGGTTGGGGGCGCTGCGGCGGCGCCCAGAGGCGCGCTGGCGGCATTCGCCGGCCGATCTGGCGACCCTCGGCCCGCTCCAGCGTGACCTGCTGCGGGCTGCCTTGGACCGCGCCCGGCCGGGCGGCGTGGTGGCGTACACCACCTGCTCGCCGCATCTGGCCGAGACCCGCCTGGTGGTGGGGGACGTGTTGGCCGAGCGCGCGGACGCGCAGTTGATCGAGGCCTCGGAAATCGAACTGTTGCCAGCGGACGCCATCGGCGCTGACGGCATGGCGCAGTTGTGGACCGACCGCCACGGCACGGACGCGATGTTCCTGGCCCTGATCCGCCGCCTCTGACGCGCCCCGCCGGGCCCGCCAGGCCACCGCCGCGGCCACCCACCGGCGCGCCCGGCCACCCCGGCCACCGCCGCCGGTGAAGCCGGTGTCAGCCCCGAGCCGTAAGGTTAACGCCGTGCCAGAGATCAGCCCCTATGACCAGCAGGTCGCGCGCGCCGCCTCGCTGGAGGAGAAGAACCGGCGCCTGACGCAGTCGTTGGTGTCGGCGCGTCAGCAGTTGGCAGAGGCCCGCCAGCAGGTGACGGAGTTGTCGCAGCCGCCCGGCGGCTACGCGCTGTTCTGGGGCTGGAACGCGGACGGCTCCGCCGATGTGGTCCAGCAGGGCCGCCGCCTGCGGGTGGCTGTGGGCCCGGAGGTCAACCGGGCGGCGTTGTTGGCGGGGCAGACCGTGGCGCTCAGTCAAACCATGGCGCTGCTGCGGGCTGAGGGCTTCGAGCGGACGGGGGAGGTCGCGGCCGTCAAGGAGGTCTTGAGCGAGGACCGGTTGCTGGTCCAGGGCCGCGCCGAGGAGGAGCTGGTCATCCGCCGGGCCGGGTCTTTGCTGGGTTTGCGGCTGCGCCCGGGGGACACTTTGGCGATCGACCAGCGCGGCGGGTTCGCTTTCGAGGTCGTCTCGCGCTCGCACGCCGAGGATCTGGCCGCCGATGACGTGGCTGACGTCTCGTACGCGGACATCGGCGGGTTGGGTGAGCAGATCGGCCAGTTGCGCGATGCCGTGGAGTTGCCTTTCCGTCACCCCGAACTGTACCGGGAGCACCAGTTGCGCGCGCCGAAAGGCGTACTGTTGTACGGCCCTCCCGGCTGCGGCAAGACCCTCATCGCCAAGGCCGTCGCCCGCTCCTTGGCCGGGGAGGACGCCAAGCGGGCGGTTTTCCTCAACATCAAGGGACCGGAGTTGCTGAACAAGTACGTCGGGGAGACCGAGCGCCAAATCCGGGCCATCTTCGCCCGGGCGCGCGAGAAGGCGGCCCTGGGCGGGGCGGTGGTGGTCTTCTTCGATGAGATGGAGTCGCTGTTCCGCACCCGCGGCTCGGGGGTGTCCAGCGACGTGGAGACAACTGTGGTGCCGCAACTCTTGGCAGAGATCGACGGCGTCGAGACGCTCGACAATGTGATCGTGATCGGCGCCTCGAACCGCGAGGACATGATCGACCCGGCCATCCTGCGGCCCGGACGCCTCGACGTCAAGATTAAGATTGAGCGCCCGGACCAAACGGCGGCGGCCGACATCTTCAGCAAATATCTGGTCCCGGAACTGCCGTTGGGCCAGGGCGAGTCGATCCCTGAGCTGATCGCCGGGGCCGTGGCGCAGATGTATTCGACCGCGCCGGACAATCGCTTCCTTGAGGTCACCTACGCCTCCGGGGACAAAGAGGTCTTGTACTACAAGGATTTCGCCTCCGGCGCCATGATCCGCAACATCGTCGACCGCGCCAAGAAGGCGGCCGTCAAGGACCTGCTCGAACACGGCCGGCGCGGCATCACCGCCAGCCACCTGACCGCCGCCGTGGCGGCGGAGTTCGCCGAGAACGAGGACCTGCCCGGCGCCACCAACGCCGACGATTGGGCCCGCGTCTCCGGCCGCAAGGGCGAGCGGATCGTGTTCATGCGCACGCTCGCGGGCGGCGGGCGCCAGGTCGAGGCCTGAGGGGAGAGCCGTGGTCGAACTGGCCTTCGGAATCGAGACCGAATACGGGATCATGGCCGACCGGGCGGCGGGGGACGGGGCGCCCGGGCGCGGGGCCCCGCGCCAGAACCCGGTCGAGTTGTCGAATTGGGTGGTGGCCGCCTACAAGGCCAGCCAGGACGGCCGGGTGGCGCCCTGGGACCACGCCTCCGAGGACCCCCTCAACGACGCCCGCGGCTTCCGCCTGGACCGCGCCGCCGCCCAGCCCTCGGCCCGGGCGGACCAGCCCGCTTCGCCCGCCCCGGCGGCCACGCTTTTGCCCGATGCCGTCTGGTCGGCGCCGCCGGCCCGGCCCGGTTCCAGCCGCGCCGGTTCGCGCCTGGCTGATGGGATCGGCGGCGCCATTGGAGCCGATGTGGCCGGCCAGGCCGATTGGCCCGGCCGGCGCGGGCGGGACGATCCCGTCCGCCGGGGGCCGGGCGCGGCCCTGCTCCGCAACGGGGCCAGGCTCTACGTTGACCACGCCCACCCGGAGTATGCCAGCCCGGAGACGGCCAGCGCCCGCGAGGCGGCGCTGTGGGATCTGGCCGGGCAACGGATCATGGCCCGCGCCGGGGGGATCCTGGCGGCGGCCGGGACGCCGGTGTCCCTCTACAAGAACAACACCGACGGCCACGGCGCCTCCTACGGCACCCATGAAAACTACCTGGTGGACCGGGCCGTGGATTGGGAGCTGTTGGTCGGCGTCATGACGCCGTTCCTAGTCACGCGCCAGGTTTTCACCGGCTCGGGGCGGGTGGGGCTGGGCGCCCGTTCGCAAGAGCCCGGCTTCCAGATCTCGCAGCGGGCCGATTTCGTGGAGGCGGAGGTCGGGCTGGAGACAACCCTCAACCGCCCAATCATCAACACCCGCGACGAGCCGCACGCCGACCCGGCCCGCTGGCGGCGCCTCCACGTCATCGTCGGCGACGCCACCATGATGGAGGTCGCCACCTATGTGCGCCTCGGAGTCACCGGGCTGGTTCTGCGCGCCCTGGCCGCCGCGCCCCCGGCGCGGGCCTCCGAATTGGCCGAAGCCCTCCGCCTGGCCACCCCGGCGCCGGCGTTCTGGCAGGTCAGCCGCGACCTGACGGCATCGGGCGGCTTGGCTTTGCGGTCCGGCGGCGAACTCACCGCGGTGGCGGCGCAACAGCGCTGCCGGGACTTCGTGACCGCCAACCTGCGCTTCCCGGACGCCGAGGCGGCGGACCTGATCGAGCGCTGGTCGGCGTTGCTGGACGGCTTGAGGACCGACCCGCTGAGCCTCGCCCGCCAGGTCGAATGGGTCGCCAAATATCAACTGCTGGAGTCGCTGCGGGCCCGCCGCGGTTGGGGCTGGGACCATCCGAAGCTGCGCGCCGCCGACCTGCGATGGACCGACGCCGACCCGTCGCGCTCGCTGTTCGCGCGCCTGGCGGCCCGGGGCGGCGTCGAGTCACTGTTCGAGGAACGGGAGGTGGCCTGGGCCGCGGCCCATCCGCCCACGTCGACCCGCGCCTACCTGAAAGGCGAGGCCCTGTCGCGCTACCCGGACAATGTGGTGGCGGCCGGTTGGGACTCGTTGACGTTGGCCTGGGACGGCGGCGGCGCCCGCCTCGGCCTGCTCAGCCCGCTGGCGGGGCGGCGCGACCAGGTCGAGGCGCTGCTGGCCGAGGCGGCCTCGGCCCGGGATTTGGTCTCCCGGCTGACCGGGGTGGACCAGGTTTGAGCGGGCGCGGCTTCGACGGGCCAGACCGTTACGGGCGCGACGTGCTGGCGCAGGACCCGCACCGGGCGGCGCGCCCCGCCTCCGCCAAGGTGGCCGCCGAACTTGGCCTGGTGGTCGAGGACGTCGAGACGGGCTGGGTGGGCGCCATCGTGCGGGTCGAGAAGGCGGGCGGGATGCTGGTGGCGGTCCTCGAAGATCGGCGCGGCCGGACGCGCGGCTTCAGGCTGGGGCCGGGATTCTTGATCGACGGCCGGCCGGTGGTGCTGGTCGCGGCCGGGCCGGCGCCGGCCCGCGGCGGTCCTGGACGGCGCACCGCCTCCGGGTCGGTGGCGGTGGCGGGGGCGCGCGCCCGGGTCGCCCGCGAGTCGCGCATCTGGGTCGAGGGGCGCCACGACGCCGAACTGATCGCAAAGGTCTGGGGCGAGGACCTGGCGGTCGAGGGCGTGGTGGTGGAGATGCTGGACGGGATTGACCACCTGGCCGAACGGGCGCGGCGGTTCGGGCCCTCGGCGGGCGAGGCGCGCCTCGGGGTGCTTGTCGATCACCTGGTCGAGGGCTCGAAGGAATGGCGGATCGCGGAGCGGGTGCGCGCCGAATGCGAGCCTGGCTCGATCCTGATCCTGGGCCACCCCTATGTCGACATTTGGCAGGCCGTCCGCCCGCAACGCCTGGGCCTGGCGGCCTGGCCCAAGGTGGCGCGCGGAACCGACTGGAAGCTTGGGCTGCTGGCTCAGCTCGGCTGGCCGGCCCGCGACCAGGCCGATGTGGCTGACGCCTGGCGCCGCCTCCTGGCAGAGGTCAACCATCTGTCCCACCTGGAGCCCGCCCTGACGGGGCGGGTCGAGGAATTGATCGACTTCACCACCGCCGTCGGTTGAGCCCGCCTCAGTCTTTGGGGCGCGGGGCTGGGCGCGGGTCGGAGCCCAAGCTGGCGTGCCACGCGGCGATGAGCGCGGCGGTGGCGCGCGGTCGGCGCGTCGGGAAGAGATGGTCGCCGCCGATCCGCGCCAAGTCGGCGCCCAGGCGGCGCGCCAGAGCCGGGAGATAGGGCTCGGCCTGGTCGCCCGCCACCACCAAGATCGCCGCCAGGTCCGATGCCGTCGCCACCGTCCCAGCTTGGCGCTCAGTATCCGCTTGGCGCTCAGCCCCAGCTTGGCGCTCGGCCCCAGCCGGGCTCGCCGCGCCGCCGGCCCGCCGTTCCAGCGCCGCCAACCGATCCCGGACGCGCGCCTCCTGGTCGAAGCGTTCGAAGACCTGGCGCCAGACGGCCACCAAGGCCCGCCGGTTCCCCCAGATCCTGTCGACGCTTCGGCGCGACAAATGGTCCGGCTGGTCGGTGAACAGCCGCCAAAAGGCGCGCCGCCCGGCGCGCCCGATCAGCCGCGCCAGCGGCGGCCACGACCCGGCCGCCGCCAACACCCCGCCCACCGCCCGGTGGGCGAGCGACCCGGCACGCAGGCGGGACGGCTTCTCATCAAGGTCCACCGGCTCGAGCAGGACCACGCATTCGACCTCGTCAGGGCGGGTCAGGAGCCACTCGAGGGCGGCCGCGCCGCCGGCCGAGTGCCCCACCAAGCGCACCTTCGACCAGCCGCCCCTGGCCGCGAACCAACGCCGCTGGTCCTCGGCTGGGGCTGTCACGGCGACATCGTAGGCGTCAAGGACGCGGACTTGGACGTGAGCCGGGCCGGGGGCGTCCGCGGGCTGGACCGGCGCCAAGGCCGCCGCCAGGGCGGCGAAGTCCTCCGGCGGCATCGTCATGCCGGGAAGGACCGCCCAAAGCGGCCCGGCCGCCACCGCTCAAGCCCCGGGCTGGCGGGCGCGCAGGTCGCGCGCCACCAGATCGGCCACCGACCAGCCGACGGCGCCCTCGGTTTCGAGGGTCGAGACCACCGACTCGAAACCGTTGACCTGGTAAACGCCGGGCGCCAGGCGGAACGCCAGCAACTCGGGCGCGGGCTCGAGCACCGGATAGGCCTGCCACAGATGACGGTGGACCGCCTTGACCTCGACAAAGACCCGCTCCAGCAGTTCTTCGCCGACTGGCTCGGCGGAGAAGAACTTCCAGATCGGGACGCCGAGCGAGCGTGAATGGCCGGTCTGGCCGAAGGCCTTGAACTGCGCCTGGGGGCTGTCGGTGGTCAGGATGTCGCCCGGCACGGCCCGCAGGCCGAAGAAGGCCGGGTTGACTTCGCCGGCCACAACGGTGACATGGACCTCCTGGAAGCGCCGCCCCACATCGGTGGTGACGGGGCCGTCAGGGCCTTCGACGGCGATCCCGGCGAGTTCGAGCGGCGCGGCGATCACGGCCGCGTCGAAGCTTCGCGGCGTCAGGCCGGGCCCCGAGACGCTCACCTTGACGGCATCGGGCACGATGCCGTCAACCCGGCTGCCCAGGAGCAGTTCCGCCCCGCTTCGCTCCAGCGCCGCGGCCAGGAGGGCCGAGTTGCCGGACGGCGCCGCCACCAGTTTGCCTCCGGCCAGGCCCGCCCCGGCCAAGCCGACCAGCCCGGCCAGCGCGATCACGTCAGAGGTCTGGTTGTACATGTCGCGCAGGACGCCGGTGGCGAAGTGGTCGATCAGGTGACCGCGGATGCCGCGCCCCTTGGCCAGTTCGGCCAGCGATTCCTGGATGTACGGGGCCAGCCCGGCGGCCGCGATCAGCGCTTGCGGCGTCTCGAACACCGAACCCTGGTCTTGGAGGCCGTAGACGCTGTTCCAGGCCGCCTTGGCCTGTTTCGCCAGGGTCCTGAGCTTGAGCAGGTTGAAGGGGCCGTATTGGCGGATCAGCGCCAGCGGCAGGCGCAGGCCGTCCAGCGGCGCCTGGAAGACCGCTTCGCGTCCGTCCCAGAGCAGCAGCGAGCCGTCGCCGGCCGGGGGGCCCGTCCGGCGTTCTGTCAGTTCCACGCCCACGGCGGCGGCCAAGTCGATCAGGCGCCGGTTGTCGGTGTGGATCAGGGTGCCGCCCAGTTCTATCTGCTCGCCGGCGAATTGGATGTGGTGCGCGCGGCCGCCCACGGCCGGCTCGCGTTCGAAGACCACGATTCCGGCTTCGGGGCCGAGCAATTGGCGCAGCCTCCAGGCGGCCAGCGTCCCGGCCGAGCCCGATCCGATGATTGCCACATCAGGCATGTTCTTCCTCCTGGTCGTTGGCGTTGTTAGCGGTGTTGGGGGATTTGGGGCCGGCCGCTGGCGGGCGCGCGGCCGGGTCGCAGGCGGCGGCCAGCAGCGCCCCGCCCAGCAGCGAGGACGCCATGGCGATGCCGAAGACGGTCAGGTACCCGCTCAGCGCCGCGGCGGTCGCCGACTGGCGCCCGATTGTGGCCAGCACCACCGCGAACACCGCCGAGCCGATGGCGGTCCCGACCATCCGGCCGAGGCTGATCAACCCGACAAGGGTGGCGGTCTTGTCGCGGGGCGCGGCGTTGGCGGCGGTGGCCGGCAGCCAGGCGATCAGGATGCCGGCGCCGACGCCGCCGATGGCGACCGCCAGGTAGGCGTGCCAGAGCTGCGTGTGCAGGAACAGGAAGACCGCGAACTCGCCGGCGTGGATGAACGGCGCCAGCCTGATCAGCCGCAGTTTGTTGAGGCGTGAGCCGAAGGCCGTCAGGCAGCCGGCGGTCAGCGAGATGGCGATGATCATCACGGCCATGACGATCGAGACATCGCCCGAATCGGCCGCCAGGCCGTAACCATGCACGGCCGGATCGGTGCTGGCGAAGGTGACCAGCGGTATCTGGGTGGCCGTGTAGCCAATCCCGAGCAGCAGGGAGACGGCCTGGTAGGGCCAGACCTGGGGTTGGCGCAGCAGCCGCAGGTCGATTGTGGGCTCGCCGGCCCGGAGTTGGTGACGGGCGAAGGGGTGGAGCAGCGCCAGCCCGGCCGCGATCACGACCCAACCTTCGGGGCGGGCCACGCCCAGAACCTTGACCAGGCTCAACCCGCCGACCACCAGGATCAGGATGCCGATCAGCCAGGCCAGGCCGCTGAGGTCGCTCTGCCTGGGCGGCGCCCGGCGCGACTCCGGGACCAGGAACGCGACCAGCGGGATCAGGATTGTCACCCCGGTGGCCGGGACCAGCAGGGTCAGGCGCAGGACGCGGACGAAGACGGCGTTGGCGGCCGGGTCTTGGCCGCTGGCGACGGCGGCCTGGAGGGCCTCCCAGCCGCCCGCGCCGGTGAAGAACTGCCCGCCGAAGATCGCCGCCCCAACCGAGCCGAGCATGAAGGAGACGATCAGCGCGGCCGAGGCGGCCGAGACGCGCTCCTGGGAGTCGGTGGTGTCCCCGAGGCTGGAGCGCAGCAGGGTGAGTTCCAGCGCCACCCACACTGCGCTGACGGACATCAGCGAGAAGGCGCAGATGACAGGCACAAACCCGCCGCCGGCCACCACCCACCAGGAGGCGCCGGCGGTGATGATGATGGAGGCGAGCAGCGCCTTCTTGTGGCCGAAGCGGTCGCCCAGTTTGGTCAGCACCGGGATCGCCACCGCCGCGAACAGGGTTTGCGCCGCCTCGACCCAGTTCCAGTCGGAATCATGCAGGCCGACGGAGCGCGCCAACGGCACGATCAGCGGCGTGTAGTAGGCGCCGAGCACGCCGGAGACGAACTCGACGCCGATGACGCCGATCAGGACTCGGGTCGACCGGGCGAAGGGCACGTTGTCAAACTACACGCCCCACGCCGGCGTGTCGCGCTAGATCAGAAGCGTGTAGTTAGTAGCGTTGCCCGCGTGAGGCCGGAAGTCGCGTGGGCGATGAATGGATTCCGGCACGATTCCGAAGCTTATTGGAAAGTGTCTTCGGGGTGTCTCGCTAGTGCTACGGTGTCCTGGTGCGACGGAGGAGAAGTAAGTGACGCTTGACATGATGCCGTGGCTGCGCGCGCGGCTTGTCAGTCCCGAGGCCGGCGACCGAAGCATCGGCAAACAGCTCGAGCGCAGAGGCTTGGATCGCACTTACCTCATCGGTGATATTCAGATGAAGGCTGGCGGCACAGGGTCGCGGAGCGTGGAATTGGGCGCCGTCGGCGATGGTGCGAGCAGCGTTGTGGCGCCTGTTGAGTTGTAAATGACGGAAACCCGTTCAGGCGGCAAGCTTTTCGGGAAGCCGCCTCCGACTCCGCCCTATCAACGCCAGTTGATCGCTCGCTTTATGTGGAACCTGGTGGATGACCCGTCGTGGATTTGGCGGCATCGGGAGTCAATCGAGTTGCTGGATGTCAGCCGCTGGAAAAGAACTGTGACCCTCGACATCGACATGGACGATGTCGCCGAGCGCGCGCGGAGAGCAGGGCTGTCTCGGCGACAGACCCTGTGGCTTCCCTTGGCGTTCCTGACGAAGAACCTCACTGACTTGGAGGTGCGCGACGACGCAGGCCGACCTTTGGTCATGGCGCAGAGTGAAGGTCACTCTAAGATCGCCCTGGGCATGCTTGACTGCGTGCTTGAGGACAAGCGTTTGCCCCCGCTTCAGGGTTCCGCCAGAGATTCGGTATGGAAGAGCATCAGGATTCTTCCCGACAGGGAGCAAACCCAGCGATTGCTGGAGAACCAAGGCCGGGGGGATCCCCTCTTCGTGTGGGAGACCGAGGATCGCCTTGGCCGGTCGCCATTGGAAACATTGCTCAAGGACCACAAGGACTTCGAAGCGTTATTGACGCAGTTCACGTTCAACTACATGCCGCTCGTGCCAATAGGTTCGAGGCCGACCGGTGTGCGTCAAATCTCCTACAGTTACACCGATTGGAACAGCTCAGGCGGGTGGCGCCGGACGCTCAGTTGGACGGAGAAGCTCGGTTATCGGGGCGGGCTGCTAAGCCTGACGCTGCCGAATGTCGGCAGAGCAGCCCGTGAGTATGTTTCATTCATCGCCCCGGCAGGAACCCGTATCAGCGCGCAAGCGGTTCCCGTCGTGACTGTCGCCGGAAATCGGCGGGAGTCGCCAGTCGGCTCTGTGCGAACGAGGTCCTCGTCGGCTATAGCGACGGTGTACACCAGGGACTTTTCGCGGAGAATCGGGGCGAACAGCGGGGTTTACGCCAGCTTGAGGATCAGGCCCGATGGGGCGCGTTTTTTGGTGCCGGGAATTTTGGCCCAGGTGGCCGCCGCTATCGCTTGGTTCTGCGTCGCGTGGGTGTTCTTCCGCGAGGCTGGCACAGACAGCGTGTTGGCGGACGCGGCTGAGTGGGTTCGCCTCCATGGCAATGACAATCTCGCTGCCGCCGTGGATTTTGTGGGGAAGGCGCTGGGAGGAGATTGGAAGGCGCAGAAATTCCTGGACCTGATCGACGAGCAGGCCAAGGGCACGAGCAGGGTTGACAAATTCTACGGAATCACCAGTGTGGTTCCAGTTATGACCGCCGTGCTAACGGTCTTTCTAGGGTTCACGGCTCGGGAAGGCGAGCACCCGGCGCGCACCGAACTGCTGCGTTGGCCGAGGTGGATCGTGTGTTGGTCGATGATCTGTTGCGGGTGGTCCACATTGGTGTTGGCACTGCACGTGACTAACGTGGGCGTGGTCGCGGCTTCACTTGTGGGCACTATCTGCGTGTGTCTGGCGGGCGCGGCCAGTTTGCTTCTGATGTGGTTCGCCGGTCGGTTGGACCAGTTGCGGATGAACAACCTTTCGGGGTACACGGAGCGCGCTGGGCACCTGATCATCAGGTAATGGCGTCGCAAGTCCAAAGGCGCGTCGAGCATCGGGGCGAGGCGTCAGATGCCGACGCGGCGGCGGGCTTCGGCTTCTTGGGCTTTGAACAGGTTGAAGCGGGGCAGGAACTTGTCCCAGTCGATTGTGTGCGCGTCGATCTCCGGCCCGTCGATGCAGGCGTGTTTGCGCACCAGTTTGCCGTCGGCCAAGACCGGGACCATGCAGGCGCCGCACATGCCGGTGGCGTCGACCATGATCGAGTTCAGCGACGCGACGGTGGGGGTGCCGTAGGGCTTGGTCAGGTCGGAGACCGCGCGCATCATCAGGGGGGGTCCGATGGCGACGACTTCCGCGATCCGGCGGGCGGCGGTTCCAGCCCGCTCGGCTTCGAGCATTTCCGCCAGCGGCGTGGTGACGAAGCCTTTGATCCCGAAGGAGCCGTCGTTGGCGGCGTAGATGACGTCCAACTGCTGTCCGAACTCGGTCTGCAGGCGGCCGACCCGCTCGTGGTCCTGGTCCCAGAACATGAGTTCCCGGGAGCGGAAGCCCGAGATCAGGGTGACGTGGTTGCCGAGGCGCAGATGCTGGCGCATGATCGGGTAGACGGGCGGCAGGCCGAGGCCGCCGGCGGTGAACACGACTGTTTCGTCGGCCTCGTAATGATGCAGGTCAGACGGCCGCCCGAGGGGGCCGGCGATCCCGGCGAAGGCGTCCCCGACGGCGAGTTGGTTGATCCTGTGCGAGGACGCGCCCATGTCTTGCACCACCAGCGTGACCGTCCCGGCGGCTGTGTCCCAATCGGCCAGCGTCAAGGGGATCAGTTCGCCGCCGGTCCACGGCAGGACGCGCACGAATTGGCCAGCCTGGGCCGAGGCCGCCACCGCCGGGGCGCGGACCTCGAACTCCACGATCCCGGGTGTCAGTTCCCGCCGGGCCAGGATCACGGGGGCGGCGGCCGCCGCCTCGGTGTAGGCCAGGGCCGAGCCCACCGCCGCCGCCACATCAGCCGGGTCGGCGCCGCCGGCGCCGGCTGCCTCGGTCAGCCGCAGGATTTCCCTGGCCGCCGCTTGGCCGTCGCCGGCCGCCATGATGGCGGTCGAGCCGCCGCGGGCGGCGTCGCCGCCGGTGAACACACCCTCGAGGGTGGTTTGCTGGGTGTCCGCCCCGCCCAGGTTGATGGTGCCCCAGCGGGAGACCTCCAGGCGCGGCTCGGAGTCCTTGATGATCGGGTTGGCGGCGTTGCCCAAGGCCATGATGGCCAAGTCGACCGGCATTGTCTCGCTGCGCCCGGTCCGCACCGGGCGGCGCCGCCCAGACTCGTCCGGCTCGCCCAGCTCCATGACATCGACGCTGGCGGAGCGGACGAAGCCGGTCTCCGGGTCGCCTGTGAACTGACTGGGGGAGCGCAGCACCGCCAGTTTGACGCCTTCCTCCAGGGCGTGCTCCAGTTCCTCGACCCGGGCCGGCATCTCCGCCTGGGTGCGCCGATAAACAATGGTGACGTCGCCGCCCAGCCGTTTGGCGGTCCGGGCGGCGTCCATGGCCGTGTTGCCGCCGCCGATGACGATGACGTGGCGGTCGCGCACGGCCGGCAGCGGCGTCTCCGCCCCCTGGCGGTGGGCCTGCATCAGGTTGACCCGGGTGAGGAATTCGTTGGCGGACATGACCCCGAGCAGGTGCTCGCCCGGCACGCCGGTGAACTTGGGCAGGCCGGCCCCGGTGCCGACAAAGATCTTCCAGAAACCGGCCGCCCGCAGGTCGGCCAGGGCAGCGGTCTTGCCGACCACGAAGTTGGTCACAAAGCGCCCGCCGAGCAGCCGAATCTTGGCCACCACGTCATCGATCAACTGGTTCGGAAGGCGGAACTCGGGGATGCCGTAGCGCAGCACGCCGCCGAGTTCGTGGAAAGCCTCGAAGACCGTCACCGGGAAGCCCTCAACCGCCAGCAGGTAGGCGCTGATGAGGCCGGACGGCCCCGAGCCCACCACCGCCACCGGCGGCAGGACGGCGCTGGACCACGGGTCGGCGCGGCCGGCGAAGCGCCGGCGGGCGGCGTCCGGGTCGACCAGTTTGTCCCGCTCTGGCAGGAACCATTCCACCTGGCCGATTGACATAGGGTGTTTGTGCAGGCAGACGCCTTGGCATTGGAGTTCTTGGGGGCAGACCCGGCCGGTCACATTCGGCAGCGGGTTGGCTTTCTCGAGCATCGCCAGGGCGTCGGCGAAGCGGCCGCAGCCGATCAGCGCGAACATTTCGGGGATGTGGATGCGCACCGGGCAGCCGCCTTTGGGCGCCCGGTGCTCGGCCAGGAATTGACCGAGTTCGCAGGGCGCCTCGGCGCATTGCTTGTCGCGGATCGCCTCCAACCAGACGAACAGATCGACGTCGCGGCGGGTGTGGCCCAGGTCCATGTAACCCAGGTAGCCCTTGTTGACCAGTTCGAAATCCTGGGAGCGGACCTCGGGCGAGCGGATGTAGGGCTCAATCCCGTTCCCGGCCGGCCAGCCGTCGCTGAGCCCGGCGAACATGGGGTAGTCGTCGCGCAGATGGGTGTCGAGCGCCCGCATGAACATGCGCTTCTTGCCCACCGGCAGGTTCCAGATGAAGCGCATTATCAGGGTCGAGGTGTCGTCCTCGCGCTGGAGCATGGCCCACAGCCGCTTGGTGAACTCGCCGGTCAGTTCCTCGCCCCTGAAGGCCGCCGCCACCGCCGCCACGCCGTCGGCTATGAACAGGTCGCGGAAGACGCGCGGGTTGGCGGCCAAACGCCGCTCCAGGACCTTCAATTGGCCGTTGAAGGAGGCGACCTCGGGGCTGGACTCGAGTTGGCGGAGTTTGTTCAGCGAGGCGTCGAGCCCTTGGCGGGCGCTGGCCCATTCGGCCACCGGGCGGCTCACTTGATGATCTCCGCGTCGCAGTTGGCCTTGACCCTGCCCATCCGCTTGGTCAGTTCGGGGGTGACGTCGATCCCGTCGAGGGCGCCGTCGATCATCCGGGCCACGACGCGGGCCTCGCCGTCGACCACGATGGTCGTCTTCTCGAACAGTTGCGGCAGTTCCTGGTAGCAGGTGCCGCAGTCGTTGCAGGTCGGCTCGTCGGCCGGGTCGAGCCAGATCGGCCGCCCGGCCGCCGCCCCGCCGCCGGCAGCCCCGCCCGCCGCCGCGGCAGCCCCGCCGCCAGCGACAGCGCCGCCAACAGCGCCGCCAAAGCCGAACCCGCCCAACCCGAGCGCCTGCGGCGCCGCCTCAGCCGAACTGGCCAACTCGGCCATGGCGGCGGCGATCTGATCGAGCGAATCCTCGCGGGCGGCGACGGCCTGCTCATAGCGTGCGGTCAGGTCCGCGACCTCGGCCCGATGCGCGGCCGAGAGTTCCGCGTCGCGCTGGCCGGCCAAGAATTGCAGCGTCCGCCAATAGTGCCGCCGGTCCTCGACCAGGCCCACCACCCCGGGCAGGCAGGCGACCTGGACCAGGCGCCCGTTCCGGTCGGCCGCCCAAATGAAAGGTGTCAGCCCGGCCCGTTGATCGTGAGGCAACTCGACATACTCGGCGATGGGCACGGCATCGGCGGCCTGCTCCGGCGCCAAACGGCGGAACTGCTTGGCGAACCGGACCTCACCGAAGGCGAAGTCGGCCGGCGTCAGCGGCGTCTGCAACAACGCCACCTGGCCGGCGTCATCGGTGTACTGCAAAGTGCGGGTGGTCCAAAGCGCGTTCGGCTCCGGGTTGCCGTCGAGCGAGAAGCGCTCCGGCAGGCTCGGGCCGCGGCGCGGGTCGTGCACAAACAGCGGCGCCATGCGCGATTCGACGGCCAGGCGCGAGCGGGCGTTGGAGAGGTCCTCGGCGATTCCGTTCTCGGTGCTGCAGGGGGTGTAGACCTCCATCACGGCCGAGCCGTCCTGGTAATCGAGCATCGCCAGGGTGGTGGCCAGGAAGTGCGAGTGCAGCGCGGTCGAGACCGAGCAGGCGAAGACGCGCGGGTGGAAGGAGGCCAGCAGCCCCAATTCCTTGCGCGACTCGAGTTTGCCGGCGTGGGCTTTGCCGTAACGGGCCAGGTCAGCGTCCTGGCCGGTGTATGAGGCGGTCGAGGCTTGGCCGCCGGTGTTGGAGTAGGCGCCGGTGTTGAGCACGATCGCCTTGATCGGCGTGCCCCCGGCCAGGACCCGCGACATGGCCCCGAAGCCGATGTCGAAGGCGGCGCCGTCGCCGGAGACGGTCAGCATGGCGGGCAGCAGCCGCAATTCGGCGGGAGTGAAGTCGCGCCAGGAGATCGTCGCCAGGCGCCGGCCGTCGCGCTCCGGGTCGAAGGCGTCCGCGAGTTCGAGCCGCGCCGCCCGCGTCGCGCGGACCTCGGGGACCAACTGGGACACCAAGCCCTCGTAGATGCCGACCGCCAGCGGCTGCGCGTCCTGGAAGAGGGAGTTCACCCAGGGGTCGGTGTAAGGCGTGAACGGCATGGTCGAGGCGTAGACGGAGGAACAGCCGGTCGAGTTGGCGATGACCGTGGTGGCCGGCCCGCGCCCGGTGGGGCCGCCCTCGTAGAGGTAGAGCCGCGCCTCCAGGACGGCGATCAGTTCGTTCAGGTGGGCCAGGCGCGCGGCCGCGTCGTTGTCGGTGTTGTTGCCGGTGTCTTTGTCGGCGTCTTTGTCGGTGTCTTTGTCCGATGCCGTCGCGCCGGTCCCAGCGCGGCCCCGGGCGGCGTTGGCGGCGGCGCCCGCCAGGATCGAGTCGGCCTTGGCCGTCAGGTCCGCGATCAGCGCCTCCAATTCCTTGACGTGCTCAGCCCGGCGGCCCTCGCCGACGGCGTGGGCGGCGGTGGTGGCCAGGCGCAAGGCCGTGACCTCGCCGCAGCCGCGGCAGGCGCCGTGGCCGCCGGTCATGGCGTAATAGGCGTCATGGTCCAGGAGCAGGCGTTTGACGTCGCCGTCGATGTCCGTGGCGCCATCAAGGAACCGCTTCGGGGAATCAGGCAGTTGGCCCAGCCGCTCGAAGCGGGTCTCAAGCAAGTCGGCGCTGGCGGCCGTCTGATCGACCGCCACCAGGGCCGAGGGCCCGCAGACGTCGACGCATTGAAGGCAGCCGGTGCACTTCCAAGGATCGACGGTGGCGCTGAAAAGCGCGCCGCGCCCGGATTCGGAAGCTTCGACCGAATCGAAGAAGGGCCGCGTCCGGGCGGCCGGGAACTGCGTCAAGGCCGCCACCACCGCCTCCGTCACCCGGTCGACCGCCGGCGCGGCCAAGCCGGCGGCGGCGCGGCGGGCGGCGTCGCCAAGGTCGCGCAGCTCCGGGTCCAGGCGGTAGGCCTGGCGGATGGCGTCCGCCCAGTCCAACACGTGCGGGGCCAGGGCCTCGGCCCGGCTGGGAGTGAGGTTGGCGGCGGCCACGGCCGCCGCCAAAAGATCGCGGATCTCATGGACCTGATTGGGGATGGCCGTATCCGGGCAGGCCAGCGCGCACTCGAGGCAGCCCGTGCAAATATCCGGGTTGAAGACCGGCGTTTGGCGCCGGAAGACGCCCTTGTCCTTGTTGGCCCCGGAGGCGATCGGCATGAACAGGCCAGCCCCCGGCAAGACGGGGGCCTCGGCTATGGTGCCCCGCCGGAACGGGGCCGCCACCAGGTCCTCGTAATAAGCCGGGTCGAAGAGGGCGGCCGGGCGGGACTCGGCGGCCGCCGGGCACATGGCGGCGGACAGCGCCACCGACCTGGCCCGGGCGCGGGCCGCCGGCGCCTGGTCCTCGGCGAACTCCGGCTGGGAGTGGTCGACCAGTCGGGTCGAGGCCAAGCCGTCCTTGATGACCGCCATGTTGCCATCCACGACCGCCTGGCCCTTGCGGCCGAATTTGTATTCGATCTGCTCGCGGACCTTGGCCTCGACCGCGTCCTGGCCGGCGCCGCCGGCCACCGCCTCGACGTGGCCGATCATCGCCCCGATGAAGGCGATGCCCATCATCCGGGTCTCCAACTCCGGGCTGGGCGCGTGCTTCTTGGCCACGGCGAAGGCGTCGACCACCAGGAACTTGATCTGCCGCTGGCGGATGGCGCGGCGCGCGTGCGCCGGCAGCGAACGCCAGACCGCGAGCGGCGCCTGGTCAGACTGCATGATGAAAGTGCCGCCCTCGGCCAGGCCCTTCAACGGATTGGTGTGGACAAAGACCTGGTGGTCGGGTGAGATGACGACGTCCACGTCCTCGAGTTCCGCGTTCGTCAACAAGACCGGCTCCGGCGACAGCGTGATGTAGTAGTTGGTGGCCGCGCCGGATTTCTCGGAGCCGTACTTGGGGGCCGATTTCGAGTGCATCGACAGCACACCGGACAAGATGTCCGTCAGCAGTTTGCCGGTGGCGACGGTGCCGTAGCCGCCAACCGAATGGAAACGGATTCTGAGCGCGCCCGGCGGCAGCAGCGACGGGTTGTCCTCAGTCGCCAACCCCATCCTGACGGTCTCGGGGTAGGCGGCGCGCAACTGGTCGTGGACGCCGGCCAGGGCCGGCGGCGGCTGCTCATCGAAGAACTGCGAGCCCAGGTAGACCACGTCCGCGGCGGAGCCGTCCGCCATCGCCTTGAAGGCGGCGACCAAGTGGCGGGGCTGGACGTCGTGGCCTCCCAAACCGAAAATCGCGGTCGTCACCTTGGGAGCGGCGGCCAGGCGCGCGGCATCGGGCAGCAACTGCCCGGCGGCGGCCCGGAACAACGCCTGCGTCGTCAACCGGGTCAGGGCCGTGTCGTCGGAGCGCTCCAAGACCATCACGGCCTTGGCCGAGCCGACGGCCTGGACGAACTCCGCCTCGGGGAACGGCTGGAGCAGCTTGACCGAGGCCACCCCGGCCTTGATCCCCTGGGCGCGCAGGTGGGGGATGACGGCGCGGACGTCATCGGTGATCGAGCCCAGGCCGACCATCACGAAATCGGCGTCCTCGCAGCCGTAAGCCATGACCGGGCTGTACTCGCGCCCGGTCAGCGCGGCGTACTCGATCATGGCCTGGCGGGCCAGCGCCGGCACGTCGGCGGCGAAGTGGGCGCGGTGGTCGGCCGAGCCGGCCTGGAAGTCCGGTTGGTTCTGGACCGGGCCGGTCAAACCCGGATTGTGCGGGTCCACCAGGGCGGGAACCGCTTGGCGCGTGCCGCGCCGGTCCGCTCCGAGCCACTGGCGCCGCCATTGCCCGCGCAGGTCCTCCGGCACCCAGACCATTGTCTCTGCGGCCAGTTCGGCGGCGTCGTCGGCTTCGACCGCCTCGGCCATGGAGGCCAGATGCGCGCGCAGCGCGCTCAGGTCAGGGGCCTCGAAATCAGCCGCGTGCCGGTCCAAGTACTGCCCCAGTTGGAACATCCGGCCCTTGGCCCCGAACAAGATCGCCTGGGCGACAGTCGGGCAGTCAATCCGCCCGGCCGGGTCCGGCAAATAGGCGCGCAGCAGGGCCGGTTCCGGCAGGCGCGCCTCCGTCATGACATGCGAGGTGGCGAACCCGTCCATGGTGTTGGCGACCGGGATCAGCGACAGCCCGGCCAACCGGTAGGCGATGGCGGCCAGGTCGGCCGCCTCCTGCGGCGAGGACCCGAACAGCACTGTGTAGCCGGACGGCAACAGGGCGTAGACGTCATCGTGCCCGGCCATGACGTTGAGCGAGTGCTTCGAGACCACGCGCGCCGCCAGATGCAGCACAAAACCGCCGACCTTCTTGCCGACGGTGACGTAGTGAGACTCCAGGCCGTAGAGGACCCCCTGCGAGCTGGAGGCGTTCGAGATGTAGTTGCCGCCGGTCAGGGCCGCCCCCAGGGCGCCCGATTGGCCGGAGTGCTCGCCCTCGGCCTCGACGAAGAACGGATGCGCCCCCCAGACGTTGAGCTGGCCCTCGGCGCGGGCCGCCTCAAACAACTCTGAGATCTCGGTGGAAGGTGTGATCGGATAGCCGATCATGCCGCCGCAAACGTGTTTCATAACGTGCGCGACGGCGCCATTGCCATTGATCACTTCGGGGATACCGGGAAAACATGCCTGTGAGGTCGTCACGATGGCCTTCCATCTTTTGTTTTGAGGCTTTTTGGGGGGACCAAAGTCCGGCGCTGTGATTCGCGCCACGCTTGTTGGCCACTGCCACCTTAATCCGCCCGCCAGCGCGGGGCAAACGCCCGCGCCCCGGTGCGTCCGCTGCGGCCGGACGTTCTAGACTCTTGTGACCATGGAGCAAGTCCGCCGCACCGATCTGCCACCGCGCGACCGCGACGATGAGCCAGCCCCGGCGCCGCCCGCCGCGCCGCAATCGCGCACCCAGTTGATCGATGACTTGCTGGACGAGATAGACGAGGTCCTGGAGGATTCGGCGGAGGCGTTCGTCAAGGGGTTCGTCCAAAAGGGCGGCCAATGAGCCGCGCGCCGGACGGCCTGCCCGCCACTTACTTCGGTCCGGGCAACTCGTTCGTGGAGTTCCTGGGCCGGGCCGCGCCGGGGGCGCGGTGGCCTTTCGCCGGAGCAACCGGAGCAACTGGAGTAATAGGAGCAGCCGGGGCAGCCGGAGCAACCGGAGCGGTGGGGCCAACCGGGGCCGGGGCGCCCGGCGCGCCGCCCACGGCCACCACCATCGTGGCGTTGACCTACAAGGACGGGCTCGTCATGGCCGGCGACCGCCGTGCGACCGTCGGCCATCAGATCGCCAGCCGCGACATCGAGAAGGTCTACCCGGCGGACGCCTGGACGGCCATCGGCCTGGCCGGGGTGGCCGGGCTGTCGATCCAATTGGTGCGGCTGTTCCAACTGGAGCTGGAGCATTACGAGAAGATCGAGGGGATCGCCCTGTCGCTCTCCGGCAAGGCCAACCGGTTGGCGGCGATCATCGCCGGCCAGTTGGAACTGGCCATGAAGGGACTGGTGGTGGTGCCGTTGCTGGGCGGTTGGGACGGCGCCGCGGCGCGCATCTTCGCCTTCGACGTCACCGGCGGCAGCTACGAGGAGCGCGACTACGCCGCCATCGGCTCGGGCGCGGTCTTCGCCAAGGGCTCGCTGAAGAAACTCCACAACCCGGCCGCCAGCGCCAGGACTGCCATCCGCACGGCGTTGACCGCGCTCATCGACGCCGCCGATGACGACGCCGCCACCGCCGGGGTGGACCAGGCCCGCGACATTTACCCGGTGGTGGCCCGGGTCGACGCCCGGGGTTACAGCCGCGTCCCGGACGATGAGTTGGCGCGGGCGCTGGAGAGGCGCGGCGAGGCGAGGCGGGCCCGCCCATGACCATGCCGTTGTACGTCCCGCCCGAGCAGATCATCAAGGACCGGGCGGACTTCGCCAAGCGCGGCGTCGCCCGGGGCCGCCCAGCCGTGGTCTTGTCGACCGCCGATGGCGTGCTCCTGGCCGCCGCCAACACTTCGCGGGCGTTGAGGAAGCTGTCGGAGATCTATGACCGGATGGCCTTCGCCGCGGTCGGCAAGTGGTCGGAGTTCGAGGCTCTGCGCGTGGCCGGCATCCGTTACGCCGACCTGCGCGGTTACTCCTATGACCGCACCGATGTCACCGCCCGCGGCTTGGCCGGGGCTTACGCCCAGACCATCGCCGCCGCCTTCACCGGCGACCCGAAGCCGTTGGAGGTCGAGTTGGCGGTGGCGGAGGTTGGCGCCAGCCAGGTGTCCGATGCCGTCTTCCACGTCCGCTTCGACGGTTCGGTCAGCGACGAGTTGCCTTGGGCGGTGCTGGGCGGCGCCACGCCGGCGGGCCGTCAGGCTCTGGCCGAGGGTTGGCGCCCGGGGTTGAGCCTGGCCCAGGCCGGGAGCTTGGCACGCCTGGCTCTGGCCGAGGGCGCGTTCTCAGGCAACGGCGAGGGCCGGGCCGGCGGCGCCGCCGCCGCCGGCGGCGATGACGGTTATGAGGTTGGGCTGCTGGTCCGCGCCAGTTCCGGGCGGGCCTTCGCCCGCCTGGGGTCGCTCCCGTGAGCAGCGCCCGGTGAGCGCGGTCTTTGGACTCGAAACCGAGTACGGCGTGGCCGCGCCGCCGGGCGCGGCCGGGCCAGCCGGTTCGGCCAGCGCCGCTGGCGGAGCCGACCTGGCCAGGGCCGAGGCGGCGGCGCGCGAGTTGTTCCGGCCGGTGGTGGCCTGGGGCCGGAGCACCAATGTCTTCACCCCGGCGGGGGCGCGGCTCTACCTGGACGTGGGTTCCCATCCCGAATACGCCACCCCGGAGTGTTCCACGATCGAGGAACTGTTGGCGGCGGAGCGGGCCGGGGACCGGCTGATGGCGGTTCTGGCGGAGGCGGCGGGGCGCCGCGCCGGCGCCCCGGTGGCGCTGCTCAAGAACAACACCGATTCGGCCGGCCACGCCTTCGGCTGCCACGAGAATTACCAGGTGGACCGGGCCGGGTCGGCCGAGGTCGCGGCCAAACTGATCCCGTTCCTGGTCACCCGGCAGTTGCTGGTGGGCGCCGGCAAAGTCCAGGTCGACCCGAAGGGCGTCCGCTACCTGCTGTCGCAGCGCGCCTTGCACACGGCCGAGGCGCTGAGTTCGGCCACCACCCGCTCGCGGCCGATCATCAACACCCGTGACGAGCCGCACGGGGATGGGCGGCGCCACCGCCGCCTGCATGTCATTGTCGGGGACTCGAACATGGCGGGCGCGGCCGCCCGCCTCAAGGTCGCCTCGATGGTGCTGTTGCTGCGGGCCGCCGCCGGCGGCGGCCAACTCCCGGACCTGGAACTGGCCCACCCGGTTCAGGCGCTGCGCCAAGTGGCCCAGAGCTGGCCCGCCGCCCAGGGGCGCGGCGCGCACCCGATCGCATTGGCCGACGGCCGCACAATCGACCCGGTGACGGTCCAATGGCGCTTCTTCGCGGCCGCCGAGGCGGCCGCCGCCAGCCCCTCAGAAACGGCTGCGCTGGACCTTTGGCGCCGGACCTTGACGGCCTGGGACAGGCTCGACTTCGACGGCCTTGAGACCGAACTCGACTGGCTGGCGAAGTGGCGCCTGATCGAGCGCTACCGTCAGCGCACCGGCGCCGCGCTGGCCGACCCGCGCGTCCTGCGCCTGGAACTGGCTTACCACCAGCTCGACGCCCAAGGCGGTCTGCGCCAAAAGCTGGAGGCGGGCGGCCACCTGGCCGACGTCATCGGACATCGGCAGGCGGCGGCGGCCGTCACCCAGCCCCCGCCAACCACCCGCGCCCACCTGCGCGGACGTTTCGTGGCGGCGGCCCGCGCGGCCGGGCGGGAATACACTGTCGATTGGGTGCGCTTGAAGTTGGGGCAGGCCCCGGCGGTGGCGCTGCTTGACCCGCTCGACAGCGCCGACCCGGCGGCGGAGGCGCTGATAGCGGGGCTGGAGGGGGCGGCGGCGGCCGCCGAATCCGCCCCGACAAACGAGTTCGATCAGATCATGGCTGAGGCCGGGAGGGAGTGAGCGTGGGCGTGGCGCTGCGGGTGATCCCGTGCCTCGACGTGGACGCCGGGCGGGTGGTCAAGGGCGTCAACTTCCGCGACCTGAGGGACGCCGGCGACCCGGTGGCCCTGGCCGCCCGCTATGACGAGATGGGCGCCGACGAGGTCACGTTCTTGGATGTGACGGCGTCCTCGGCGGGGCGCGAGACGATGCTCGACGTGGTCCGGCGCAGCGCCGACCAGGTCTTTGTGCCGCTGACGGTGGGTGGCGGCGTCCGCCGTGTCGAGGACGTGGACCGGTTGCTGCGGGCCGGGGCCGACAAAGTCGGCGTCAACACGGCGGCCATCGCCGACCCGGGCCTGATCGAACGGATCGCGGGCCGCTTCGGCAGCCAGGTGCTGGTGCTGTCGGTGGACGCGCGGCGTTGCCAGGACGGCGTCGTCACGCCCTCCGGCTACCAGGTGACCACGCACGGCGGGCGGCGCGGCGTGGCCTTGGACGCGGTTGAGTGGGCCAGGGCCGGGCAGGAGTTGGGCGCCGGTGAGATCCTTCTGAACTCGATGGACGCGGACGGCACCACCGGCGGCTTCGACCTGGAGATGCTGGCGGCCGTGCGTGGCGCGGTCAGCTTGCCGCTGATCGCCTCGGGAGGGGCCGGGCGGGTGGAGGATTTTGTGGCCGCCGCCGCCACCGGGGCCGATGCCGTCTTGGCGGCTTCCGTCTTCCACTTCGGCGCGCTCACCATCCGTCAGGTGAAGGACGCGCTGGCGGCGGCCGGCCACGAGGTCAGGTGAACATGGTGTCAGGTGAACATGGTGTCAGGCGAACATGGTGTCAGGCGAGCACGGGGTGAATGGCGATGACTGAGAGCTGGCCGACGGGCGCGGATCCACGCGGGCGGTTGAAGTTCGGCGCCGACGGATTGATCCCGGCCGTCATCCAGCGCCACGACAACGGCGAGGTGCTGATGGTCGGTTACATGGACCGGACCGCCGTCGAGCGGACGCTGACAAGCGGGCGGGTTTGGTTCTGGTCCCGCTCGCGCCAGGCGTACTGGCGCAAGGGCGACACCTCCGGCCATGTCCAATTCGTCAAATCCGTGGCCGCCGACTGCGACGGGGACGCCCTCCTGGTGCGCGTCGAACAGATCGGCCCAGCTTGTCACACCGGGACCCCGAGCTGCTTCACGGGACGGGAATTGCTGACCAGCGGCCGGGAAGGGGCTGACAGCGGCAAAGCCGGTCCGCCAGACACTGTAGGTTGGAGATTGTGAGCGATCAATCCCCATACGGTCCCGCTGACTTCCAATCCTCGGGCATGCCCACACCCGCCCAACCCTATGTGGCCCAGCCCTTCGGGGCGCAGTCCTATCCGCCGCCAGTGCCTGCGCCCCCTTACGAGCCGCCGGTCTATCAGCCGCCCGCGGACACACAGGTCGTCCCCGCTTACGCGCCAGTCCAAAGCAGTTGGCCGGCGCCCTACCCGACCTATCCCGCTTACCCGGCCTATGATCCCCGGACCATCCAAGCGACTTCGAAGAACGGCTGGGGCGTGGCCTCGCTGATCCTGTCGATCGCGGGCTTGTCGGTCCTGTTCGCAATGTTCGTCGGCTCGATTCTGGGCGTCATCTTTGGGCACATGGGCTTGAACGCGGTCAAGCAGGGCACGGCCAACAACCGCGGCCTGGCGCTCGGGGGAGTGATCGTTGGCTACATCGGATTGGGCGTCAGCCTGGTCTTTTGGATCGGGGTGATCGGCCTGACGGTCTGGATCGCCGATCAAGACCCTTACTACTACTACAGCCTCGGCGCGGCCATGGGCGCCGTTCCGCTGGCCGGGCCGCTGGTCTAGACGGAGCAGTCGCCATATGAGCAAGGCGGGGACGGTCCTGGACCAGATCGTTCGAGGCGTGCGCGCTGACCTGGCCGACAGGCAAGCCCTGATCAGTCTGGACGAGTTGAAGGCGCGCGCTGGCGCCCGCCGACCGGCCAAGGACTTCCTGGCGCGCTTGGCGGACATCGGCTCTGTCGGGGTGGTGGCCGAGGTCAAACGATCAAGCCCGTCGCGCGGGGCGATCGCCGCCATCGCCGACCCGGCCGCTTTGGCCAGGGCCTATGAGGAGGGCGGCGCGGCCGCCATCTCGGTG
Source organism: Bifidobacteriaceae bacterium (assembly GCA_031278655.1). Lineage (GTDB taxonomy): Bacteria > Actinomycetota > Actinomycetes > Actinomycetales > WQXJ01 > JAIRTF01. The sequence continues at coordinate 13,480 of JAITJZ010000064.1, read as the reverse complement.
CTGACCGAGCGGCGCCATTTCCGGGGCTCGCTCGGCGACCTGGCGGCGGTGCGCCGCGCGGTCGACCTGCCGATCCTGTGCAAGGACTTCATCGTCAGCTCGTACCAGGTTTGGGAGGCGCGCGCCCACGGCGCCGACCTGGTCTTGTTGATCGTGGCGGCGCTGGAGCGGCTGCAACTGATCGGGCTGATCGAGCGGACGGTCTCATTGGGCATGACGCCCCTGGTCGAGGTCCACAACGAGGCCGAACTGGCGATCGCCGTCGACGCCGGCGCCCGCTTGATCGGTTTCAACGCCCGCGACCTCAAGACCTTGTCGGTCGACCCGTCGTTGTTCTCCCGCCTGGCGCCCAAGGCCGCGCCTGGGATCGTCAAAGTGGCCGAGTCTGGTGTCTCCAGCCCCCACGACCTAGCCGCCTACGCCCATTGCGGCGCCGACGCGGTCCTGATCGGGGAGTATCTGGCCAGCGCCTCAGACCCGGCCCAGGCCGTCCGCGAGCTGGTGGCGATGGGGGCGCATCCATCTGTGAGATCATTGCGCCGATGAGCCAAATGCCTGGGCCTTATTTCGGGTCCTACGGCGGGCGCTTCGTGCCTGAGGCACTGATCGCCGCCCTCGACGAACTGAGCGCCGCCTACGAGGCGGCCAAGACCGACCCAGCCTTCGGCGCCGAGCTGGACCATCTGGCCCGCGTCTACGCCGGGCGGCCCACCCCTTTGACCGAGGTTCGCCGCTTCGCGGCCGAGGCGGGCGGGGCGCGGATTTTCTTGAAACGCGAGGACTTGGCCCACACCGGCTCCCACAAGATCAACAACGTCCTCGGCCAGGCGTTGCTGACCAAACGGCTGGGCAAGCGCCGGGTCATCGCTGAGACCGGCGCCGGCCAGCACGGGGTCGCCACGGCCACGGCCGCGGCTCTGATGGGCCTGGATTGCGTGGTTTACATGGGCCTCGAGGACACCGAGCGCCAAGCCCTGAACGTGGCCCGCATGCGGCTGTTGGGCGCTGAGGTGGTGGCGGTCAAGACCGGCTCGCGGACCCTCAAGGACGCCATCAATGAGGCCCTGCGGGATTGGGTCACGAACGTGGCGGACACCAACTACGTCTTCGGCACGGCCGCCGGGCCGCATCCCTTCCCGGCCATGGTCCGCGACTTCCAATCGGTGATCGGGCGCGAGGCCCGGGCGCAGATGCTGGCGGAGGTCGGCCGCTTGCCGACGGCGGCCTGCGCCTGCGTCGGCGGCGGCTCGAACTCGATCGGGCTGTTCTCGGCTTTCCTGGAGGACGGAGGCGTTGGCCTGCACGGGTTCGAGGCGGCCGGCGATGGCGTCGAGACGGGTCGGCACGCCGCCACCCTGACCGCCGGGGCGCCGGGCGCCCTCCACGGCGCCAAGTCTTATCTGCTGCAGGACGCCGACGGCCAGACGATCGAGTCGCATTCGATCTCGGCCGGGCTGGACTACCCCGGGGTGGGACCGGAGCACTCCTTTCTGAAGGATTCGGGGCGGGCGGTCTACCGCGCGGTGACGGACGCGGCGGCGATGGACGCCTTCGCCAAACTGACCCGTTTGGAGGGGATCATGCCGGCCATCGAATCGGCTCACGGCCTGGCCGGGGCCTTGACGCTGGCGCGTGAGCTGGGCCCTGAGGCGGTGGTGCTGGTCTGCCTGTCCGGGCGCGGCGACAAGGACGTGGAGACGGCGGCGAGGTGGTTCAACCTATGAGGGCTCTGAACGCGGGCGGGCTGGGTCGAGGCGGGCGCCCCCAAGGCGCCGCCGACGCCATCGGACGGGCCCGGGCCGAGGGCCGGGCGGCCCTGGTGGCCTACCTGCCCTGCGGCTTCCCGTCGCTGACGGCTTCGATCGACGCCTGCCGGGCGCTGATCCGGGGCGGGGCCGACGTGATCGAACTGGGGTTGCCATATTCCGACCCGGTCATGGACGGACCAGTCATAGCCGAGGCGGCGACGGCGGCCTTGGCGGGCGGGTTCCGGGTCGACGACGTCTTCGAGGCGGTCGCGGAATTGGCGCCGGCCGGCGTCCCGATCGAGGTCATGACCTATTACAACCCGGTCTTCCGGCGCGGCGAGGAGCGCTTCGCGGGCGAACTGGCCGCCGCCGGCGGCGCCGGGCTGATCACGCCGGACCTGATCCCGGAGGAGGCGGGGGCGTGGACGCGGGCCGCTGACGGCTTTGGGCTGGACAAGGTCTTCTTGGTGGCGCCGACGTCATCGGCCGAGCGCCTGCGCCTGACCGCCGCCGCCTGCCGGGGGTTCACCTACGCGACCTCGACCATGGGCGTGACCGGGGTGCGGTCCTCGCTCTCGGAGCTGGCCCGGCCGCTGGTGGAGCGGACGCGGGCGGCGGGCGCTGACAACGTCTGTGTTGGGATCGGCGTGTCGACGCCGGAGCAGGCGGCCGAGGTCGCCAGCTTCGCCGATGGCGTGATAGTCGGCTCGGCCTTCGTCAAGCGCCTGGCCGCCGGGCGGGACGTCGAGGCGCTGGCGGCCGAATTGCGCGAGGCCGCCCGGCCGTGACAGCGCTCGACCTGCTGCCCGGTTTCCTGCCCAGCCCGACGGACTCCGTCTGGCACCTTGGGCCGCTGCCGATCCGCGCCTACGCCCTGACCATGATCGCCGGCATCCTGGCGGCCGGCTGGATCGGCGCCAAGCGCCTGGCCTGGGCGGGTTACCGGGCCGACGCCATGGTCGACATCGCCCTGTGGGCGGTGCCGTTCGGGATTGTCGGGGCCCGGCTCTACCACGTCATCACTTCGCCGGCGGCGTACTTCGGGCCGGGCGGCGACCCTTGGGCGGCCCTGGCGATCTGGAACGGCGGGCTGGGTGTTTGGGGCGCGATCGCGCTGGGCGCCGTGGGCGCGGTCATCGGCGCGCGGCGGGTGGGGCTGCGGCTGCCGGTGGTGGCGGACGCGTTGGCCCCGGGGATCGCCGTTGGCCAGGCCATTGGGCGGCTCGGCAACTGGTTCAACCAGGAGCTGTTCGGCGGGCCGACAACCCTGCCCTGGGGGCTGAAGGTGTCGCCGACGGTGGCGGAGGCGGCGGGTTTCCCGGCGGAGACCCTGTTCCACCCGACTTTCCTCTATGAGCTGGTCTGGAACCTGGGTGTGGCGGCGGTCCTGATCTGGGCGGGTTGGCGCTGGCAGTGGGGCCACGGCCAGACGTTTTTCGCCTACATGGCGCTCTACTGCCTGGGCCGGGTCTGGATCGAGGCGCTGCGCATCGACACCGCCAATCATTTTCTGGGGCTGCGCCTGAACGTTTGGACCGCCATTGTGGTCGGTTTGGCCGGGCTGATCGGCTTCGCCTGGTCGCGCCGCAAACATGGCGCCGACCTCCAGTTGGCACCGGCCGGCCTGTCCGCGCCCCAGGCCGCCAGCCCGGCCGGTGACGCCAACGACGCCGACGATGACGCCAACGACGACAGTGAGGCCGCCGACGACGGCGGTGCCGACAGCGATGACGCCAACGACGCCGCCGACGGCGGTGAGGCCGCCGATGACGCCGATGACGCGCGGACGGACGAGCCGGCGGACGCGGACGGCGCCGCCGAGGCTTAGCCGGGGGAGAGCGGCCCAACCGCCGCCAGGCGGTTGGGCCGCCAGCCCTAAATCATCACTTCAGGATGCGGATGTTGCCGATCAGCGGCAGCGCCTTGGGCTTGCCCTGGGCGGCGTTGACGATCCCAATGATCGAGAAGACCGGGAACACGAGCGAGACGAGGCCGAGCACAAAGAGGATCAAAGACGCCAGCGCGGCCGCGCTCCACGAGAAGGTGGCCGCGACGATGGCTGAGATGATCGAGTAGATGATTGCGTAGGCGACCTCGCCGATCAGCAGCAGGAGGCCCTGATTGGCGTGGAAGCGCGCGAAGCGCGACTCCTTCGCCGCCAAGATCGGGACCAGCACCAGGATGCCGATGTACGAGAGCACCGCATAGACCTTGTTCTGCTGGATGTCAGGGTCTCCGACAGGGGCGGCGGGGGCGCCGTAGGCGGGCGGCTGCTGGTAGTAGCCCTGAGGCGGGGCCGGCGGCTGCGCCGGAGGCTGGGCGTAGTAACCGGGCGGCGGCGCCTGCTGCGGCGCCGGGGCCGGCGGCGGGTATTGGCCTGGTTGCGGCGGCGGGGCCTGGTAAGGGCCGGGCTGCGGCTGTTGGGGCGGCGGGTAGCCGCTTTCGGGAGGTGGCGGTGCTTGAGTCATCGATCCGTCCTTACTAGTGTCTAGACGCCGAACAAAGGGGTATTCGGGAACTTAGTCTATTCGGGGCGAATGCGCCAGCCACACGCCCAAAGTCGGGCGCCAAGCCGGGCGCCGCGGGGGGCGGCGGGCCGGTGGTGTCCCCGGGGAGCCGTCTGCGACCGGTCCGACCGGGTATCCTAGCTTGGCCGCCCACAGGTGTCAGAGGCGGCACGGCATCGGACAAGACAAACGCTCGAAAGGTGGACTATGGCTGCTCGCCCCACCCCATACCGAATGGGACCCCCGGCAACCGGGCTTTACCGGCCCGAATATGAGCACGACGCCTGCGGGGTCGGTTTCGTGGCGCAAATGGACGGACGGGCGAGCCGGGCGATAGTCGACGCGGCCTTGACGGTGCTGGAGAACATCGACCACCGGGGGGCGGTCGGGGCCGAGCCGAACACCGGCGATGGCGCCGGCATCCTCACGCAGGTGCCGGACAAGTTGATGCGGCGGCTGTTCGGGGCGCTGGGGCTGGATGTGCCGCCGGCCGGGCGCTACGCCGTCGGCATGGCCTTCCTGCCGCGCGGCCAGGACGAGGCCGCCGCCGCCATCGACGCCATCGGGCGGATCGTGGCCGAGGAAGGGCTCGAGGTCATCGGCTGGCGCACGCCGCCCACCAACCCCGACCCGGTGGGCCCCACCGCCCTGGCCGCCATGCCGGTCTTCCGCCAGCTGATGCTGGCGGCCCCGGACCGCCGGGCGGGCGGGGTCGAACTCGACCGGCTCGCCTACCGGGTCGTCAAACGCTCCCTGCATGAGGCGGGCGCCTATTTCAGCTCGCTCAGCGCCCGGACCATTGTCTACAAGGGCATGCTGACCACCGATCAACTGGTGGCCTTCTTCCCCGACCTGGCCGAACCGGATTACGAGACCGCCATCGCCCTGGTCCACTCGCGGTTCTCGACCAACACCTTCCCGTCCTGGCCGCTGGCCCAGCCGCTGTCGATGATGGCCCACAACGGCGAGATCAACACCGTTGGCGGCAACCGCAATTGGCTGAGCGCCCGCGAAGCCCAGATGGAGTCGGAGCTGATCGGCGAGATCGCCCCGCTGACGCCGATCTGCTCCCCGGAGGAATCGGATTCGGCCTCCTTCAACTCGGTGATGGAGCTGCTGCACCTGGCGGGCAGGTCGCTGCCGCACGCCATCTTGATGATGATCCCGCAGGCCTGGGAGAACAACACCGCCATGGACCCGGCCGTGCGCGAGTTCTACGAGTACAACGACTCGGTGCTGGAGGCCTGGGACGGGCCGGCCGCCGTCGCCTTCACCGATGGGACCGTCATTGGCGCCACCTTGGACCGCAATGGGCTCAGGCCCGGCCGTTACTGGGTGACGCGGGACGGCCTGGTGGTCATGGCCTCAGAGGCGGGCGTGCTGGAGATCCCCCAGGACCAGGTGGTGCGCAAGGGCCGCCTGGAGCCGGGCCGGATTTTCCTGGTCGACACCGCCCAAGGCCGGATCATTGAGAACCACGAGGTCAAGGCGGCGCTGGCGGCCCAGGCGCCCTACGGCGAATGGGTCCGTGAGAAAGCCGTTTACCTGGACAACCTGCCGCCAAGGGAGCACATCGACTACTCGACCACTTCGGTGACGCGCCGCCAACTGCTCTTCGGCTACACCGATGAGGAAGTCCGCCTCATCCTGGGGCCGATGGCCGCCACCGGCGCCGAGCCGATCGGCTCGATGGGCAACGACGCCGCCCTGGCGGTGTTGACGAACCGCCCACGCCTCCTGTTCGACTACTTCAGCCAGATGTTCGCCCAGGTCACGAACCCGCCGCTGGACGCCATCCGCGAGGAGATGGTGACTTCGCTGGCCACGGCCATCGGGCCGATGGGCAACCTGCTGGAGGACTCGCCGGAGCACGCCCGCAAACTGGTGCTGCCGTTCCCGGTGATGGGCAACGAGGACCTTCAGAAGGTGGCGCGGATCGGGCGGTACAAGAAGCGGGCGGGCGGCTTCACCGCCCGGACTGTGCGCGGCCTTTACCGCGTGGCCGGGGGCGGCGCGGCGCTCAGGGCGCGGCTGGATGAGATCTTCGCCGAGGTCGACGCGGCCGTCGCCGGCGGCACCAGCTTCATTGTCCTCTCGGACCGGAACTCGGACGCGGAGCTGGCCCCGATCCCGTCGTTGCTGCTGGTCAGCGCCGTTCACCAGCATCTGTTGCGGAACCACACCCGCACCCGCGTGGGCATGGTGGTGGAGGCTGGCGACGTCCGCGAAGTGCATCACGTGGCCCTGCTGATCGGCTACGGCGTGGCCGCCGTCAACCCCTACCTGGCCATGGAGTCGGTCGAGAAACTGGCCGCGGCCGGGGACCTGGGCGAGATCGCCCCGGCCCAAGCCGTCGCCCACCTCATCAAGGCCCTCGGCAAAGGCGTGCTCAAGGTCATGTCGAAGATGGGCATCTCCACCGTGTCCTCCTACCGGGGGGCTCAGATCTTCGAGGCCGTCGGCCTCAGCCGCGCCCTGGTGGACCGCTACTTCACCGGCACGACCTCCCGGATCGAGGGGATTGGGCTGGACGGGTTGGCGGCCGAGGTGGCCGCCCGCCACGCCAAGGCCTACCCCAAGGCCCCCCTCGGCAACGAGGCGGACATTCTGCCCTCGGGCGGCCAGTACAAGTGGCGCCGCCAGGGCGAGACCCACCTGCTCACCCCGGACGCGATCTTCGAGCTTCAGGCCTCGACCCGGCGGGCCGACTACGCCCTTTTCAAGCGCTACTCCGCCCGGATCGACAACCAGTCGAGGGCGCTGGCCACCCTGCGGGGACTGTTCAAATTCAAGGACGGGACCCGCCCAAAGGTGCCCATCGACGAGGTCGAACCGGTCAGCGAGATCGTCAAACGCTTCTCCACCGGCGCCATGTCCTACGGCTCGATCTCGATGGAGGCCCATCAGACCTTGGCCATCGCCATGAACCGCATGGGCGCCAAGTCCAACACCGGCGAGGGCGGCGAGGACCCGGAACGCCTGCGCGACCCAGAGCGGCGCTCGGCCATCAAACAGGTCGCCTCCGGCCGCTTCGGCGTCACCGCCGAGTACCTGACCAACGCCGACGACATCCAGATCAAGATGGCGCAGGGCGCCAAGCCGGGCGAGGGCGGGCAACTTCCGGGCGCCAAGGTCTACCCCTGGGTGGCCAAGACACGCCACTCGACGCCGGGCGTCCAATTGATCTCGCCGCCGCCGCACCACGACATCTATTCGATCGAAGACCTCAAACAGCTGATCCACGACCTCAAGAACGCCAACCCGGCGGCTCGGATCCACGTCAAACTGGTGGCTGAGGTCGGCGTCGGGACGGTCGCGGCCGGGGTCTCGAAGGCGCACGCCGACGTGGTGTTGATCTCGGGGCACGATGGCGGCACCGGCGCCTCGCCGCTGACCTCGATCAAGCACGCCGGCGGCCCGTGGGAGCTGGGCCTGGCCGAGACCCAACAGACCCTGATCTTGAACAACCTCCGCGACCGCATCACGGTGCAGGTCGACGGCCAGCTCAAGACAGGGCGCGACGTGGTCATCGCCGCCCTGCTGGGGGCGGAGGAATTCGGCTTCGCCACCGCGCCGCTGGTGGCGATGGGCTGCGTCATGATGCGGGTTTGCCAGAAGGACACCTGCCCGGTCGGTGTCGCCACCCAGAACCCGGAGTTGCGCGCCCGCTTCGCGGGCCGCCCGGAGCACGTCGTCACCTTCTTCGAGTTCATCGCCCAGGAGGTGCGCGAGCACCTGGCGGAGCTTGGCTTCGCCACCCTGGACGAGGCCATCGGCCGGGTCGACATGATTGAGACGGCTGGGGCCGTGCGCCACTGGAAAGCCGCCGGGCTCGACCTGGGGCCGATCCTGACACCGGCGCCGAACCCCGCCCACTCGCCGCTGCGCCGGGTCACCGGCCAGGACCACGGCCTTGAGGCGGCCCTTGACAACCGCCTGATCGCGGAGGCGGCGCCAGCCCTGGAGGCGGGCCAGCCGGTCTTCATCGAGCACCGCGTCCGCAACGTCAACCGCACCGTCGGGACGATGCTCGGGCATGAGGTCGTCAAGCGCCACGGCGGCGCCGGCCTGCCGCCCGGCACCATCGACATCACCCTGACGGGCACGGGCGGTCAGAGCTTCGGCGCTTTCCTGCCGCGCGGCATCGTGCTCAGGCTGATCGGCGACTCGAACGACTACCTGGGCAAAGGCCTCAGCGGCGGGCGGATCGTTGTCCGGCCGGCGGACAACGCCGCCTTCGAACCGTCCACAACGGTGATCGCCGGGAACGTCATCGGCTACGGGGCCACGGCCGGGCAGATCTACCTGCGCGGGAAGGTCGGCGAGCGCTTCGCCGTCCGCAACTCCGGCGCCACCCTGGTGGTCGAGGGCGTGGGCGACCACGGCTGCGAGTACATGACCGGGGGAGTGGTGGCGGTGTTGGGGCCGACCGGCCGCAACTTCGGCGCCGGCATGTCGGGCGGCCGGGCCTACGTCCACAAACTCGACCGGCAGATGTTGTCGCCGCAGGCGGCCGCGGCGGGCGAGTTGTTGTTGGAGCCGGTGTCCGATGACGCCGAGCTGGTCGCGCTGTTGGAGCAGCACGCGCTGGAGACCGGTTCGGACAGGGCCGCCGCGCTGCTGGCGGATTGGGAGGTCGAGCGGGGCAACTTCATCCAGGTGGTGCCGCGCGACTTCAAGCGCATGAGCGAGGCGCTGGCGCGGGCGAAGGCGGACGGGCTGGATTACCACGACCCGGACACCTGGAAAGAGATCATGAAGGAGGCGGCGCATGGCTGATCCGACTGGATTCTTGAAGGTCCGCCAGCGTGAGCTGCCGCTGGACCGGCCGGTGTCGCTGCGGCTGCTCGACTTCAAGGAAGTGCGGGCCGAACTGCCCCACGACGACGTCATGGTCCACCGCCAGGCCGGGCGCTGCATGGACTGCGGCGTGCCCTTCTGCCACCGGGGTTGCCCCTTGGGCAACCTCATCCCGGAGTGGAACGACCTGGCTTGGCGCGGCGACTGGGGCGCCGCCGCCGAGCGCTTGCACGCGACCAACAACTTCCCGGAGTTCACCGGGCGCGTCTGCCCGGCCCTGTGCGAGGGTTCTTGCGTGCTGGGCATCAGCCAGCCGCCGGTCACGATCGAGTCGATCGAACTGGCCGTGATCGACCGGGCTTTCGCCAACGGCCTGGTGAAGCCGGAAATCCCGCAGCGGGCGACGGGTTTGACCGTGGCCGTGGTCGGCTCCGGCCCGGCCGGGCTGGCGGCCGCCCAGCAACTGACCAGGGTTGGCCACACCGTCGCCGTCTACGAGCGGGCCGACCGGCCGGGCGGCCTGCTGCGCTACGGCATCCCCGATTTCAAGCTCGGCAAACACCATGTCGACCTGAGGCTGTCGCAAATGCAGGCGGAGGGCACCAGGTTCCGCACCGGGGTTGAGATTGGGCGCGACATCTCCTGGGAGGATCTGCGCCAGCGCTATGACGCCGTGGTGGTGGCGATCGGTTCGACGGTGCCGCGCGACCTGCCGCTGGCAGGACGGGAGCTGGCCGGGGTCCACTTCGCCAAGCCCTACCTGGAGCAGGCCAATGTGGTCGCCTCCGGGCGGATGGTGGCCGGCCAGGTCAGCGCCAAGGACAAACACGTCATCGTCATTGGCGGCGGCGACACCGGTTCGGACTGCGTGGGGACGGCGCTGCGCCAGGGCGCCAGGTCCGTGACCTCGTTCGAGATCATGCCCCAGCCGCCCACCGAGCGCCCGCCGCATCAGCCGTGGCCGGTCTACCCGCAGGTCTTCAAGACCTCCAGCTCCCATCAGGAGGGCGGCCAACGCCTCTACGAGGTCACGTCGCTGGCCTTCGCCGGCCGCGCCGGCCGGGTCGAGTCGATCCAGGTGGCGGACGCGGCCAGGGACGCCTCGGGCCGCTTCGAGCCTGTGCCCGGATCTGAGCGGGAACTCCCGGCCGACTTGGTGCTGATCGCCATGGGCTTCACCGGCCCGGAGGCGATGAGCCTGGTGGAGCAGCTGGGTTTGGAACTCGGCCCCAGGGGCACACTGGCCAGGGACGCCGCCTACGCCACGGCCCGGGACGGCGTCTTTGTGGCCGGCGACGCCGGCCGCGGCCAGTCGCTCGTGGTTTGGGCCATCGCCGAGGGCCGGGCCGCCGCGGCGGCGGTGGACGCCTACCTTCAGGGATCGACCGAATTGCCCAGCCCGATCCGGGCGACGGAGGCGCCCATCGGCCTGTGACTGTCTGAGACAACCGTTTGTTCGAGAGCGTGTGAGAGGGGAGGCCGATGCGTCGGGCCAAGATTGTTTGCACCATCGGGCCGGCCACCAGTTCCAAGGCCGAGATCGCAGAACTCATCGGCGCGGGGATGAATGTGGCCCGCTTGAATCTGTCGCACGGCACCCACCAGGATCACCGGGCGGTCTATGAGGCTGTGCGCCAGGCCAGCCGCGAGGCGGGGGCGGCCGTCGGCGTCCTGGCGGACCTGCAAGGTCCCAAGATCAGACTGGGGACGTTTGCCGGGCACCGGCCGGTGGAGCTGACGCCCGGCGACAGCTTCACCATCACCACCGATCCGGTCGAGGGCACCGCCAAGCGCGCCTCGACCACCTATCAGGGCCTGCCCGGGGACGCGCGCGTCCGCGACCGCATTCTGATCGATGACGGCAAGGTCGTGGTCCGGGTCGACCAGGTGACGGACACCGACGTGGTGACGACGGTGGAGGTAGGCGGGCTGGTCTCGGACCACAAGGGCTTGAACCTGCCGGGCGTGGCCGTGTCGGTGCCGGCCCTGACCCAGAAGGATGTGGACGACCTGCGCTTTGTGCTCGACTTGGGGGTCGACATCGTCGCCTTGTCGTTTGTGCGTTCTGCCCGCGACTACCAGGCGGTGCGCGCGGTCATGGACGAGGCGGGCCGGACGGCGCCGGTGGTGGCCAAGATCGAGAAGCCGCAAGCGGTCGAGAACCTGCATGAGATTGTGCGCACTTTCGACGCCATCATGGTGGCGCGCGGGGATTTGGGCGTGGAGCTGCCGCTGGAGGACGTGCCGCTGGTCCAGAAGGACGCCATCGACATGGCTCGGCGTTTCGCCAAACCGGTGATCGTCGCCACCCAGGTGCTGGACTCGATGATCTCGAACCCCCGGCCGACCCGCGCCGAGGCTTCTGACTGCGCCAACGCCGTGCTCGACGGCGCCGACGCGGTCATGCTCTCCGGGGAGACATCGACCGGCGAGTATCCCATCGACGCGGTCCGGACCATGGCGCGCATCATCGAGGCGACGGAGGCCGGCGGCGCCGGCCGCATCCGCCCCATGACCGCCACGCCCCACACCCACGCCGGCATCCTGACCAAGGCCGCCGCCCAAATCGCTGACACGATGGAGGCGTCCTACCTGGTCGCTTTCACCGAGTCCGGCGATTCGGCCCGGCGCATGGCGCGCCTGCGCTCGCCGATCCCGCTGATCGCCTTGACGCCGAATCAATCGGTGCGTCACCAGTTGGCCCTGGCCTGGGGAATCCGGGCCTTCGACGTGGACACCTACGAGCACACCGACCAGATGATCTACGCCACCGACGCTGTGCTGCGCTCGCATGGGCTCGGCCGCGACGGCGAGACCTTGGTGATCGTCTCCGGCGCGCCCATGGGCAAGGCCGGGACCACCAATCAAATCCTGGTCCACCGCATCGGCGAACTGGACGTGCCCCGCGAACGCGCCGCCTGACCAGATCGCCGCCTGACCAGATCGGCGCCTGACCAGATCGGCGCCTGAGACGTCCTATCCGTGGACCACCACTTTGGTGCCGATGGGGGCGAAGTCGTAGACGGCTTTGGCGTCGCGGGTCTTCATGTTGACGCAGCCGTGCGAGACCCGCCGCTGCCAGTTGTTCGGCTCGTTCCAGGGCGCGGAGTGGAAGGCCACGCCGCCGGTGAAATAGGACACCCAGTCGGTCGGTGATTCGTATGGGTCCGAGGCCGGGCCGCGCATCACCTGGTGCTCGTATTTGAGGTAGACGTAGAAGGTGCCCGATGGCGTGTCGTGGCCGGCTTTGCCGGTCGAGATGACGTACTGGGCGATTTGGGTGGTGCCGGCGTAGAGGGTGGCGATGAAGGCGGACTTGTCGACGTCGATCCAGTGCGCGCCGTCCGGCTCGTCGTAGTTCGACGGCGGCTTGGTCCGCTCGGTCTCGAACGGGTCCTTCTCCAGGGGCACCATCACGGCGGCGTCCCGGCCCTCGTTCAACGCCGCCGTCACTTCCGCCACCACCGGCGCCGGATCGGCCATCTTGAGGCCGTTCAGCCCCCATTGGCTGACGCCGATGTCCGCGCCGGAGTCGGGGTGGATGATCATGATCTGTTTGCGCGAGGGGATGGCGACCTCGGTGGCCAGGGCCGCCGGCAGTTCCTCGGCGATGCGCGCGGCGTCGAAACCGACCTCGATGCGGCCTTCCGCCGGCTTGGCCGTGAAGGTGGTCCAGGCCCCGATCATGGCGGCCGGAAGCTGATAGGTGCGTGATTTGACGCCGTCTTGGCCGTTGTCGAAGGTTATGACGCGGCTGAGCCCGGCCGTGGCCGCGTCGGCGGCGGCCCCGGCGGCGGCGTCATCGATGGCTGGCGGGTCCGGCACGGCTTTGACCTCTGCCCGGGCCGGGGCGGACGTGTCTGTCAGGTAGCCCTTGATGGCGGCCGCGACCGGTTCGACCTCGGTCTTGAGTCCGGTCACTGACGCCACCACCGAGAAGCTGACGCTGTCCGGGTCGTAGACCACCGCCGCGTCGCTGGTGACCTCGCTCTTGGAGATGAACTCCGCGTCCAGGAATTCCCGCAGCACCGTTTGGTCGACCTCGACTTCGATGGGGACCGGTTTGGGTGTCCACGGGTTCAGTTTCCGCCACAGCGGCTCGCCTTCGGCGCTGGCCAGGACTTTCCCGGCGACGGCTTCCGGGTCGGTCTTGACGCCGATCTGCTCGGCCGTGCCGGTCAGTTGGTCGCCGTCGGCGGTGAAGGTGAAGGACATGTTGGCGACCAGTTGGCTGACGGTGCGCGCGAGCTCGGCCTCGGTCTGCCCGGCCACGTCCACCCCGGCCAGGGTCGCCCCGGGCGCGGCTTTGTCCGAGAAGTAGTGGTTGGCGTAGATGACGCCGCCGGTTGCGGCCAGGGCCAGGACGCCAGCGGCCGCCAACGACCATTTCAGCGCCCGATGCCGTCGGCGCGGCTTGGCCGCCAC
>JAITJZ010000046.1 GCA_031278655.1 Bifidobacteriaceae bacterium | reverse complement strand
ACGCGACCACCACCACCAGGTCGTAGCCTCGCTGGCAGAAGTCCGCCAGCCTCCGCCCCGGCCGACACCTCCCGGGCGTTGCGGGCGTTGGGGATGGTCGAGGAGCGGTTGGCGACCGGTGCCGAGCACGGCTTGTTCCAAGACGCCGGCGGCGGAGCCGGGCGGGCGACCGAGCCTTGTTTCGGCAGGGTGCGGCCGGTGTGCGATCAGGTTCGCGCGGCGGTGGCGTTTCTGCGGGAGCATCACTGTGAGAAGGTCACGTTGGAGGTGTTGGCGCGCAGGGTGGGTTTGTCGCGCTCCCAGTTGGCGGCGTTGTTCGCCGAGCAGATCGGGAAGACCCCGAACGCTTATCAGCGGTTGTTGCGGGTGCGGCACATGGCGGAGTTGCTGCGCGAGACGGAGTTGAGCGTCGAGTCGGTGTGCCGGGAGGTCGGCTGGGCGGACCCGTCGAAGGCGGCCAGGGTGTTCAAGGAGGCGACGACGATGACGCCTTCGGAGTACCGGCGGAAGTTCGCCCACCCGCTGCCGGGGCCCGCCGGGCGGGCCGGGCATCGCCCGGAACAGGCCGATCGTCCGATTAATCAGGCCGATCGTCTCGTTTTCCGGGCTTAGGCCTGGCGCCAGGCGGCGTCTGGGGGTGGAGTGGGTGGCGCCACGCCTCCCCGGCGCTGGTCGGGCTCTGGTCGTTGTGTGGGCCTGTTCCCGGTCTGGGGCGCGTGGCGCGCACCTTGGTGGTGCGCACGTGTTCCCCGAGACCCGAGAGGCGGCCAACGATGGCGATCGCGTCCGAGCAGTTCCGAGCCCGCGAGGCGGGGTTTGGGGGCGGCCCACGCCCGGCTGGCCGCGGCGCGGGCGGCGGGGCGGCTGGCGGTGGCGGGCGCGTGAGCGGGCGGGCCGCGGAGGTGGTGGAGGCGGTCGCCGCCGCCCAGGCGATGCCGCTGCCCGAGGCCGCTTTGCTGCTGGCTGGGCGCGGGGCGCCGGTGTTTCCGTGCTTGGCGGGCGGGAAGCGGCCTTTGACGGAGCATGGGTTGTTGGACGCCGCCGCCGACCCGGGCCGGGTGCGGGAGTGGTGGCGGCGGTTCCCGGAGGCGAATATCGGCGTCCCGACGGGGCCGGTTTCGGGGTTGGATGTGGTCGATGTGGACGTCCGCGAGGGCGGGTCCGGGTTCGACGCGTTGGCGGACGCGGCGGCGGGCGCGCCGGGGCTGGGGGACGGCTGGTCGATGGTTGTGGCGACCCCGTCGGGTGGCGCGCATTTGTATTATCCGGCCGACCCGGGCCGGGTGAACGGGTCTTGGGTTTGCGCCGGCGCGCATGTGGATTTCCGGGGCGCGGGCGGCTACGTCATCGTCCCGCCGTCCGCGTTGGACTCCCCGGCCGGCGGGCGCCGTTACACGGTCGCCGGGTTGGGGGACGAGCCGCGGCCGATCGACGCGGCGGCGCTGCGGGAACGCCTCGAGCCCGGCCGCCGCGCGGCCCGCGCCGGACGCGCCGCCGGCTCCCGGCTCGCGGGCCGCGGGTCGGAGGCGCGGTTGTCGGCTTGGGTGGCGGCCCGGGCGGTGGGCGAACGCAACCAGGCGCTTTACTGGGCGGCGTGCCGGATGGCTGAGGCCGGCCGCGGGTTGGACGCGGCGATGGACGTGTTGGCCCCGGCCGCCGGGCGCGCCGGGCTGGGCGGCCGCGAGACCGCCGCCACGATCCGCTCGGCTTACCGGCGCGCCCACACCCCGACGGCCCCGCCGCCGGCGCCGTCAGGCGGGGCGCCGGGGCGCGGTTCGCGGGTTGGGCGCGCGGGGGGCGCTGGTTTGGGGGCGGGGTTGTGAGGGGCGGCCGGGGTTGGCGGTGGGTGTTGGGGACCGGGATCGCGGGGACGGTGCTGGTCGCCTGTTTGGCGTTTCTGCTGTCGTTCACGGCGTTGACCCGTTTGGCTGGGCGCGCCGGTGTCGCCGCCGGGTTGGGGTGGGCGTGGCCGTTGATAGTGGACGGCACGATCGTGGTGGCGACTGTGGCGGTGGTGGCGTTGCGGGACCGGCGCGGGCAGGGCTACGCGTGGCTGTTGCTGGTGTGCGGGGCGTTGGTGTCGGTGACGGCGAACGCGGTCCAGGCGGCGATGCCTGCCGGGGCGGCGCTGCCGGCGGGGTTGGCGGCGGCGGTCTGCTCGGTGCCGCCGGTGGTGCTGCTCGCGATCACCCATTTGACGGTGGTGCTGGCGCGCCGCCAACCCGTTGGCGGCGGCCCGCCCGCCCGGCCGGCCCCGCCCGCCGGCGGCGGTGACCCGGCGGCGGGGGGCCTGGTCGGGGAGGCGGCCGGCGGCCCGGTCGGGTCTTGGCCGGTTGGCGGCGGGGCGCCTGGGGGCGGCCCGGCCGGCGGGGCGGGGCGAGCCGGCGGGGCGGGCGGCCCCGACGCTCCCACGGGCGCGGACGATGGCGCGGTCGGCGGGGGGATCGGCCTGGCTGGGGGCGGGCGCCCGCCCGGGGCGGGCGTGTCCGGGCCGGTCGTGGAGGGTTTGTCGGACGGGGAGTTGCGGTCGCTGCTGGCCGGTTTGGGACGGGACGGGCCGGGCGGCGCCCAGGGTGGCGGCGGGGACGGCGTTGGGGAGGGGGCGCGCACCTGGCAGGTCGAGGAGGCGAGGCGTTTGAAGGCGGACGGGTTGACCAACCGGGCGATAGCCGGCCGGTTGGGCGTCAACCCGGCGACGGTCGGACGCTGGCTGAAGACGACAACGACAGGAGCCGAAAATGCGTGAACCGATCAACCCGGGGCCGACAGCCGCGGCGGCGCGCCCCGACGCCGGCGGGGCGGCCGGTGGGCCGCGGGCGGGGGTTCCGGGCCTGGCCCGCCACCCCGACCCGTCTCTGGCCAGCCTCGACGCCGGGGGCGTGGGCGGCCGGCGCGACGGCCGGGC
>JAITJZ010000144.1 GCA_031278655.1 Bifidobacteriaceae bacterium | reverse complement strand
TTGAAGCGGCCGTCGTCGGCCAGGCGACTGCGGTTGGGAATCCACTCGTTGACCAGTTGTGTGGCCTTTGTGATCTGTTCGGGCAGTGGGCCATCGAAGCGGGTGTCGTGTCCGGCCATGAGGGTCATGCGGGAGCCGGTGCCGCGCTCGCGGTCGGCGTATTTCAGCACGCGGACGTGGGCGCTGGGGAATAGTTGGCCGGGATGGTCGGCGAACAGCAGCCATGCCGCGGCAGTGACCCTTCCCTCGCGGGTGAGAAGCGCTCGGGAACGAAGCGCGGACTCGATCGACGACGCTCCGATCAGCCGTTGGTAGGCGGCGCACGCCTGTTGGTTCAGAGCGGCGAGTTCGACATCCACGGGTTCGATGTCGAACGATGCCGTGCCCAGATCGTACCCAAGCTCCCGTTGTTGGGCGAAGGTGAGGCGGCGGGATTCGTCGCCGGCTCTCAGGTAGCACTCGCCCTTCGATGTCATGTGAACGTGGCGTCCGGACTCGATGCGGCAGATGAGCAGGAGCTGCCCGTCGGGGCCGCGGAGCTCCGTGACGGTCGTCTTGACGGGCGGCTCGGTGAAATCCAGCGCGGCCTGACGTATCTCGCTGGCCCGGTCTGGGGTGACGCCATCGACAACCCCGTTATGGATGCCGACAACCAGATAGCCGCCTTCGGCGTTGCCGAACGCAACCAAGGCCACGGCGAGGTCCTTGGCCTGGACTCGCCCTGACTTGCGGTCGAACCACTGATCCTCGTCCATGTTGGCCAAGGCGTCGATGGCCTCGGCTGGCTCAAGAGCCAGAACGGACTCGATGACCTCCCGCATGCTTCTACTCTATCATTTTTGGAGTAGATTCGAGTCGGCGGTGAAGTAGTCGCGGCGCGCAGGCTACTTCGTCATCTGCTTCGTCAAGCCGTGACGAAGTAGGTCGAAGCTGAATCAGGCCTCTGACAAGGCACGACGGCCCGACGCCCAGGCTGGTCGCGGCGTTGCCATGACGAAGTGGGCCGGCTCACGGACCCCATGGAAGCGACAGCGCCCCACCTCCACCACCTCGACGGTTTCGCCCGCGTCCGTCGCGCAGCAGACGATGACGCAGAGGTGCTTAGGAAGGGTCACTTGCCGATGCCCGCCAGCTCGGCAGGCACAAGCCGGTAGGTCTGCTCCGCGTCAACAAGCCCGGCATCGCCGTTCACAACTTGGTCGACCCGGGCGGCGATCTCATCGCGCCAGGCCGCCCGGATCGCGGACTGACCGTCCAAGTCGTCTGGGTGGAGGCTCTCCTCGAGCCGGCCCACAACCAGCGCGCGCTCATCAAGGTCATCCACGGACAAGATCCTCGCAACCGCGGCCTCCACGTCCAAACCCACAGGCGAAGTCTACGATGCCGCTGGAGTCGGGTGGGCGTCGTCATACTCCAGCCGTTGGGTCCCCGAACGGTGTGTGGCCGAGCCGGTGTAACCTGGCGCTTGGTTTCATTCACCGGAGCGGCCACCAGTCTTGCGCGACCCCGATGCCGTTTTGCCGCGCCCCTTGCGTGAGATTGGAAAGGAATCAGTGGGCATGGCTGACGCGAGCCGCGGCGCCGCGGCTTCCGACGACAAAGTCATGGCGCTGCGTTATGCGGGCAAGTGCCGTCTGTGCGGCAGGCCCATACCGGCGCGCGTCAAGGCGGTCTACGAGCGGTCGCGTAAAACGGTGCGGTGCTTAGACTGCGACGCGCCGGGCGTAGGCCCCAAACCAAGCTCCTACGAGCCGCCCGCTGCCTTGGCAGGCGGCCTCACACAGGGCGCGACCGCCGCACCCCCAGAGCCGGTCCTCGCTCAGCCGCCGCCAGAAGCGCCTGGCGAGAAGGTTTACGTTCACGGGCAAGCTGGCGGCTCCGCCCGCGCGGAGTTTGAGCGGCGCCACAAGAAGCGCGAGGACAAGGTCCGCCAAGCGCATCCAAAGATCGGCGGGTTCCTGCTGGCGATAACCGACGATCCCCAAGCGACGGCGGCGTGGGGCAAAGGCGCCAGCGGCGAGGAGGTCTTGGGCCGGAGGATGAACAAGGCCGCCGGCCCGCTGCTGCGCGTCCTGCACGACCGCCGCGTGCCCGGCACCCGCTCCAACATCGACCACATCGCCGTCGCGCCCACAGGGGTGTGGGTGATCGACGCCAAGAAGTACCAAGGTCGGCCGGCTTTGCGAGTCGAGGGCGGCTTGTTCTCCCCCCGGGCCGAGAAGCTGATGGTCGGGCGCCGAGACTGCGCCAAGCTGGTGGACAGCGTGTTGCGACAGGTTGAGATCGTCAAAGCCGCGCTGGCGGCTGCCGGAGAAACGGCGCCCGTCTGGGGCGCGCTGTGTTTCGTGAACGCCGATTGGCCGTTGCTGGGCGGCGCGATCACCACCCGGGGCGTCCGTGCGCTGTGGTGGGACAAGCTCCTGTCCGCCCTGCGCCAACCCGGCGACCTGGACGCCGATGCCGTCGGCCGCGTCGCGCAGCGCCTCGCCGAAGCCCTGCCCGCCTACTGACCCACACGCGCGACCAGAGCTCCCAAAGCAACTACGCCGTCCGCAACGCCACGACAATGGTCCCGGCGGCGCCCCTGACCGGGTGAGCCCCCACACCGCCGCCCGGATCGCTTTGCCGATCAGCCGGCCTCGGTGTCAGCGCCCCCGCCCGAGTGACCGCCCGAGGGTGGCGGGCGCTTGGGGAGCGGCGGTGCACCTTGGTGGTGACAACCGACCCGCTCGGCGGCCGCCTGGGGCTCGACCCTTCGGGCTCGCCGCTTGGAAGGAGCCTGCCATGACACCGGCCGACCAACCGAACCGCGCTTCAGCCCCGGCACGCGCGCCCGCGCGCCGGCCAGCGCCCGCCAGCCTGTTTGGGGGTGAGCGGTGAGCGCCGCCAAGCCGCCCGGCGGCTCGGTTGAGACCAGG
>JAITJZ010000149.1 GCA_031278655.1 Bifidobacteriaceae bacterium | reverse complement strand
TACGTTCACGATGACCGGCGTTCAGACTGAGTCGGCCGGCCACTTCTTCACCTACCACCAGGCCACCGCTCGCACCGATAACCCGAACACGATGGCGCCCTGCTCGGGTGGGACAGCATCACGATCAGCAAGGCGACCGCGCCTGAGGGGCCGGGCGGCGAGCGCGGCTCGAACGATGACACTCCGGCGGCGGTGGAGGTTGCGTCGACGCAATGTGTTGCCGGCGCGACGATCCTGTCCTCCGGGCACATCGACTACGCCTCGCGCATCGTGGGCGGTCAGCTCGAATCGCTGATCGGCGACGACACGTCGGGGACGAAGGTCTACCGGGAGCCGGGCGGCACGATCCTGTGGCTGAAGCCGTCCAGCCGGGTCACCCTCCCGTCCGGGTACGGGCAGATCGGCGCGGCGGGGTCGAGCGTGTGGCAGGTGCCGCAGACGCAGAACCCGGACCTGATCTGGTTGGGCTGGTCGACCGAGGCGCTGAACGCGGGCAACACCCGCCGGCCGGTGACGTGGACGATCAATTCGATCGACGGCCCCGGCGCGCTGCGCGTCTACCTGTCCGGCTCGTTCGGCGGCGGGCGGCGGATCGGGCTGCGGCACGATCTCCAACGCGCTGCTGCTGTCCGACGATCAGGACGGGGCGTTGCTCGCGGCTGACCAGGCTGAGGCTGCCGCGGCGGCGGCCGCCCGCGACCAGCTGCCGGGCCAGGGCGCCGCGATCGCCGCCGGCGGCGGCGTCACCGACCCGTCCACCGCGCTCGCGGCTGGCAACCCGGTCCGGTTGCTGCTGTCGATCCTTGGAGCCCTGCTGCTGGTCGGGGCCGCGGGGTCCGGGGCGCTGTGGTGGCGGCGACGCGGGGGCGGCCTTCCGGCGTGAGCGAGGCATACGAGGGCATGGGCGAGTTCCATGACCTGTTCGTGACCGACGTCCGCAGTGAAGGCCGGCCGGACGGCATCGGCGGGATGTTGTTGTCAGTGGTCCGTGGTGAGATTGATCCATGGGAGCGAACCAAGCGGCGTTGGCGCTTGACCTGACGCCGCGGCCGGTGGCGGCGGTCGAGCCGGACCGGTCGCAGGAGGCGGCGCTGGCGTTGATCGCGCAAGGCGAATCGGTCAGCGTCTTCGGCTTCCCCGGGACCGGCAAGACGCTGGTGGCGGAACTGGCGGCGGTGGCAGCCTTGCGGGCGGGGATGGACGCCGGGAAGCTGGTGGTCCTGAGCGCGGACCGGCATGCGGCGGCGGACCTGAGCGCGCGGATCGTGCGGCGGGCGGGGACGGTGTTGCGGGGAAGGCCGGCGGTGACGCCGACCTCGCTGGCCATGACGATCCTGGAGGCCAGGGCGCAGGCGGTGGCGGCGACCGGGCTGGACGGGGCGGTGCAGGCGGCCAGGGCCCACCAACCGCAGATGGTGACGGGGGCCGAGCAGTCGGCGGCGCTGGCGGCGCTGCTCGAAGTGGACCCGGACGACCCGCGCGCCCAGGCGGACTGGCCGGATTCGACGCCGGCGGCGGCGCGGCGCCTGCCCGCCTTCCGGAACGAATTGCGCGACCTGCTGACCCGCGCCGCCGAGCGCGGCCTCGACGCCTTCGGCCTGGCGGCCCTGGGGCGAGCCAACGGCCGGCCGGAATGGGTCGCCGCCGCCCACTTCTACCAGCGCTACCTGGACACCTTCGACCTGCGGACAACGGCGGACGCGGGGCTCAAACTGGACGCCGCCGCCATGGTGGCCCAGGCGGAACTGTGCCTGCGGGATTGGGAGCGGCCCCTCGGCATCGGCGGCCGGATGGTGGCCCTGGAACCTGGCGGGCGGCCCAGCTGGGACCTGGTGATCGTGGACGACTACCAAGAGGCCTCCCCGGCCCTGCACCGGCTGGTGGGGCGGCTGGCGGCGGCGGGTTCGCAGGTGGTCTGCTTGGGCTCGCCGGACACGGCGGCGCAATCATTCCGGGGGGCGGCGCCGGGGCAGTTGGCCGAATCGACCGCCCCGGCGCCGGTCGGCTGGGAGGCCCGCGAGGCGGTGCTCGAGAACTGCTGGCGCCAGTCCGGGGAACTGCTGGTCAGGTCCATCGAAGTGACCGGGCGCTTGCCCAAGGCGGGGCGTTCGCGGCGGGCCTGGGCGCCGCCCGCCGCCGCCCGCCAGCGGCCCGGGCGGGTGGGTGCGACGATGGCGTCCTCACGGGCGGAAGTGGCGGCGGCGGTCGCCAGGCGCTTGCGCCAGGCGCACGTGGTCGAGGGCCTGGCCTTCGGTCAGATGGCGGTGCTGGCGCGCACGGCCGATCAGGTGGCCCGGCTCCGTTCGGCCCTCACCGGCGCGGGCCTGCCCGTCCGGGTGCCGGGATCGGAAGTCCTGGCGACCACCCACAGGGCGGTCGCGCCCCTGGTGGCGCTGCTGGCCGCAGCGGTCGAACGCGATCCTCTGGCGCCGGGCGAGGCTGTTCGGCTGATCACTTCCAGCGCCGGCGGACTCGACGCGGCGGACCTCGGCGAGCTGAGGCGTTCGCTCAGGCGGGCCGGAGCGCGGGCCGAGTCGCCGGAGGCGCCGGATCGGTTGCTGGCTCAATTCCTTGACGGCCGGCCTGAGAGCGCGGCCTGGCTGGACGCCGCTGTCCCCGAGCGGCTGCGGCCGGCGCTGGGGCGGTTGCGCGAAGCCTTGGCGGCGGGTCGGGCGGCTGCCGCCAAACCGGGCGCCGGGGCGGCGGGCGTGCTCTGGGCGATCTGGGACGCGACCGGTTTGAGCGAGCGCTGGTCGCGCTGGGCGCTGGCCGGCGGCCCGCGCGGAACCCGGGCTGATTCGGACCTCGACGCCGTGTTGGCCCTGTTCGCGGCCGCTTCGCGGCATGACGCCCGCAAGGCCGGCTCGGGCCCGGCGGGTTTCGCGTCCTACCTGGAGGCCCAAGAGTTGCCGAGCGACACCATTGCCCCCCAGGCGCCGCCGGGGGACCGGGTGACGGTGGCGACGGCGGCGGCCGCCATCGGGCGCGAGTGGGAACTGGTGGTGCTGGTGGGACTCGAAGAAGACGTCTGGCCCGACCTGCGCCTGCGCGACACCCTCCTGGGGGCGGGGCGGCTGGCCGATCTGGTCGACGGCAAGGCGGCGGCGCAGACGGCGGCCGAGCGGCGGCGCGAAGTGCTGGCTGATGAGACCCGCACCTTCGCCTTGGCCCTGACGCGCGCCCGCCGCGAGGTCCTGGCCGTGGCCGCGGCCAACACCGACGAGCAGCCTTCGCGTTTCTTCGCCTGGTTGGCGGGCCCCGGCGGGTTGGCGGGCGCCGGCGGGTTGGCGGGCGCCGCCGGGTTGGCGGGCGCCGCCGGGCGGGAGGGCGCCGCCGGGCGGGTTTGGCCCTTTGACCTGCGCGGGGTGGTGGCCGAGGCGCGGGCGGCGCTGACCGATCAAGCCGAAGCCTTGGCCGGTGAAACTGGGGGCGGCGGTCACCCGGGCCAAACCGCGCGACTGGCGCCGGCCGCGGCGGCGCTCGGCGCGGGGCCGGCGGCAGCGGTGCTGGGGGTGCTGTCGGCGCTGGGCGTCGAGGGCGCCAGCCCGCTGGAGTGGCCGGGCTTGGCCCGGCCGTCGACCGCGGGCGGGCTGTGCGCGGCGGGCGAATTGCCGGTCCTCAGCCCGTCAAAGGTCGAGTCGCTGGCGAACTGCCCGCTGGCCTGGGCGTTGGGACACGTTGGCGGCCGGCGGGAGGCCGGCCGCCGGGCCGAGATCGGCAGCCTGATTCACGACTTGGCCGACAAACACCCCCACGCCGGCGCTGATGAGCTGGTCGGCATCCTGCGCCAGCGCTGGCCGGAGCTGGGCCTTGAGGACGGCTTTTCGAGCCGCCGGGCGCTGGCCGACGCGCTTGAGATGGCGCGGCGGCTGGGCGACTATCAGCAGGCTCACCCGGATGTGGTGGCCAGCGAGGCGGTGATCGAGTTGCCGGATCAGGCGGCTGCCGCCGGGGCTGGCCTGCCGGTGCGCCTGGCGGGCCGGATCGACCGCCTCGAGGCGGCCGGGGACGGCCGCGTCCGGGTGGTCGATTTCAAGACCGGCAAGACGCCGCCGAGCCAGCGCGAGGCTGAGGCCAACCCGCAGCTGGGCAGTTACCAGGTGGCCGTGGCCGCCGGCCTGGTCCCGCCGCACCAAGCGGTCAGCGAGGCCGTGCTCGTCTATCTGTCCAAAGGGGTCGGTCAACCAGTCGAGCGTCGCCAGCCGGCGCTTGGTTCGGATGGCGGCGAGCAGCCGAACTGGATGATCGAATTGCTGCGCCAGTGCGCCCAGGACGCCGCCGGTTCGTCCTTTGAGGCCCGCCCGGGCGCGAACCAGTGCCGCAACTGCGACGTCAAGCCATGCTGCCCGGCCTGGCCCGAGGGCAAGCAGGTGATCGCGTGAGCCTGCGTCTGAGCCCTCAAGAGCTGGCCGAATATCTGCCGGAGCGGCCTGTCTTGACCGACGAGCAGGCGGCGGTGGTCGGCGCGCCGCTGACTTCGCGGCTGGTGGTGGCCGGGGCCGGGGCGGGCAAGACCTTCGTCATGGCGCTGCGGGTGGTGGCGCTGGTGGCGAACGGCCTGGTCGAGCCGGAAGCCGTGCTGGGCCTGACCTTCACCCGCAAAGCGGCCGGGGAGTTGGGCCAACGCATCCGGTCGATGCTGGCCGCGCTGCCGAGGGACTTGGCCGGGGCCGATGACGCCGCCTGGCCAAGGGTCTCAACTTACGACGCCTACGCCGGGACGGTGGTGCGCAACTACGGGCTCCAGATCGGGGCGGACCCGGACGCGCGCATCTTGACCCAAGGGCAGCGCTGGCGCCTGGCCCGGGATGTGGTGGAGGGCTGGGGCGGCGGGGACGGCCTTGACGTGGGCGCCGATTGGTTGGCCGGGATCTTGCTGCAGCTGGCGGACCAATGCGCCGACAACGAGGTCGACCCGCCCCGCCTGACCGCCTTCCTCGAGCGTCTGATCAGCGACATCGAGGTCAACGCCGCTGGCGTCAACGCCCGCACCGGCCTGAAGAAGAAGCCCCCGGCGGCCATAGCCGGCGCGCTGGCGGCCTTGACGAATCGGGCCGCCGCCGCCGGGTTGATCGACCAGTACCGCGCGCGCAAGGCCGAACTCGGGGCCATGGACTTCGCCGACCAGGCGGCCTGGGCGCGCCGCCTGGCCCAAGGCGCGGCCGACAGCCCGGCGGTGGCGGTCGAACGCGACCAATTCAAGGCTGTGCTGCTGGACGAGTTCCAGGACACCTCAAGCTCCCAGATCGACTTCCTGAGCGGGCTGTTCGCGGCCACGCCGGTCATGGCCGTGGGCGATCCGAACCAGTCGATCTACGGCTGGCGCGGGGCCTCGGCCACCGCGCTGACCGCGTTCCTGGAGCGCTTCCAGGCGCCCGGCCGGGACGGGCGCCCGGCGGCGCCGCCGGTGTCGCGGCTGACCGTGGCCCGGCGCAGCGGCGAGGCCATCCTGGCGGTTGCGAATCAGTTGGTCGAACCGCTGAGGCGGGCCAGCCGGGTCGAGTTGGCGCCCCTGGCGCCCAGGCCGGGCGCCGTTGCCGGGCAGGTCAAGGTCGCCTATTTCGAGACGGCCGCGGACGAGGCGGCGGCCATAGCCGCCCATTTGGCCGAGCACTGGGCGACCGGCTTGGGCGCCGATCCGCCCAGGACGGCGGCGGTCTTGGTCCGCGCCCGCAGTCAGATCGAGCCGTTGACGGCCGCGTTGGAGGAGGCTGGCCTGGATCACGAGGTTGTCGGCCGGGGCGGGCTGCTGGCCGCCCCCGAGGTCCGCGACCTGGTCAGCGCCTTGGCCGCGAGCCAGGACCTGAGTCGGGGCGACGCCTTCATGCGCTTGGCGGCCTCGCCGCGCTTCGCCATTGGCATCCGGGACTTGGACGCGCTCGCCCGCCTGGCCCGGCGCGCGTCCGGCGCGGGGGCGATGGCCGGCCGGCCGCCCACAGACGAGGGGCCGCCCGGCGACAGGGAGCCGCCAGACGGCGGGTCGCCCAGAGACGGGGGCTTGTCCCGTGACCCGGCGCCGCCCGATGCCGTCGATCGCCTCAGCGTTGTCGACGCCCTTGAGCTTTTGGCTGAGCCGGGCGGCGGCTGGGGTGACGCCGGTCTCAGCCCTAAGGGGCTGCGGCGGCTGCGGCGAATCGGCCGGACACTGCGCCGCTTGCGGCAGGCGGCCGCCTACCTCAGCCTGCCGGAGTTGATCCTTGAGGCCGAGAGGGCTCTGGGCCTGGACGTGGACCTGCTGGCCGGGCCCGGTCCCGGCGGGCGGCGCCAGATCGACCGCCTGATCGACGAGGCGCACAACTTCAGCCGCGGCCAAGACGCCGTTGGCGTGGGCGAGTTCTTGGAGTGGTTGGAACAGGAGGAGCAGGCTGACGGGCTTGACCGAGCCGACGTCCCGGCGCCGGGCGGCGCCGTCCAGGTGCTGACGGTCCACGCCGCCAAGGGGCTGGAGTGGGATGTGGTCTGCGTCCCGGGCCTGGCCGAAGGCCGCTTCCCGGCCGTTGGCATGGCCAAGACCGAGGATGGCGTGGCGCCAGAAGGGGCTGGTTGGCTGAGTGACGCCCGCCGGCCGGGCTCGACCGGCGGCCTGCCGTGGCCGCTGCGTCAGGATCGCGCCGCCCTGCCCGGCTTCGACCCGGCCGCCGTCACCGACCACGACGAACTGATCGCGGACTTGGCCGACTTCCGGCGGCGGGTCGGCCGCTATCTGGTGGACGAGGATCGCCGGGTCGCCTATGTGGCGGTGACCAGGGCAAAGACCCATCTGTTCCTGAGCGGGGCGTGGATCGCCGGCGGGGCCAAGGTGGGCAAGCCGCCTTCGCCTTTCCTGAGGGAACTGGTCGGCGCCGGTCTGGCCAGCGATTCCGGGTGGGCCCAGGACCCGGGCCAGGTCGAAGCGGCGCCGGTGGCGTCAGGCCGCGCGGTCTGGCCGCCGGAGCGCCCGGCCGGGCTTCGGGAACCGGTCTTGCGGGCGGCTGGCGCCGCCGTGGAGCGTGCGGAAGGCGAGTTGGGGCCGTTGACGGTGGCAGACGGCATCGTCCTGCTGGAAAGTCTGGGGACCGGCCTGGCGGACCGGGCGGCGGCGCTGCTGCGCGAGCGCGGCCGGCCCCCCCGCGCCGGCAGTGTCACCCTGCCGGACCAGAATTCGGCCACCGCGTTGATCGGCCTGGCCAGCGGCGCGCCGGAGGCCCTGGCCGCCCTGCGCCGCCCCGTCCCCGCGCCGCCCAGCCGCGGCGCCTCCTTGGGCGAGGAGTTCCACCGCCGCGCCGCTCTGGAACTGGCGGCCGCGGTCGGCTCGCGGGTCCGCCAGGACCTGCTCGACCCGTCGCTGCTGGCGGCGCAACGGGTCGACTCGGCCGCCGAGGCCCAGCTGGAAAGCCTGATGAGCCGCTTCCGGGAGTCGCGTTGGGGCAACGGCCAGGAGACGCCGGTGGCGGTCGAGACGGAACTCGAGATCGAGTTGTTGGGCCGGGCGGTGGTCGCCCGGATCGATGCCGTCTTCCGCGACCGCGACGGCCGGACGGTGGTGGTGGACTGGAAGACGGGGCGCTCGGACCGGGGCCGGGCGAGGCCGGCCCACGCCCAGCAAGTCCGGCTCTACCAGGCCGCTTTGGCGCGCCGCGAAGGGGTCCGCCCGGACCAGATTGGAGGTTATGTCCACTACATCATGGAGAATCTGTCGGCGCCGGTGACCTGTCCGCCTGACTTCTTGGCCGCCCTGGCCGAACGCCTGGCCCAAGTCGCCTCCCGGGGTGGGCGCTGAGCGCGGTTAGTGTTGACGGGTGGTCCGAAACGACACCAGCACCGCGGGCGCCGCCCGCCGTTCGGCCTGGCCCGTCCGTTTGGCTTACGCCTATCTGACCCTGCCGGCCGTTGTGTTCTTGGTCGGCTGGTTGGAGTGGTGGTGGCTGGTCTTGGCGTTGGCGGCTCTGGGCGTCGGCTTTTGGCGGCTGTGGCTGCGGGCGCCGAAGGTTTGGGTGCCGCGTTGGAACCGGCGGACGCTGGTAGTGGCCGCCGTGGTCGGCGTGTTTCTGATGCTCGGGGCGGCGTTCTCGGGCGTCGGCGGGCTGTCCTTTCAACACGGCGATCACGCTTGGCGCAACGCCATCTTCGAGATGCTGGTGATCGAGCCTTGGCCGGTGGTGATGACCAGCCGCGCCGGGGAGATCGCGTTGACGTACTATTTCGGGTTCTGGTTGCCGGCGGCGCTGGTCGGCAAGGCCTTCGGGCTGGCGGTCGGCTGGATCGCGTTGTTGGCTTGGACCGGGCTCGGCCTGGCGGTGTTCGCCTGCCTGGTCATGTCTTTGCTCGAGCGCTTCGCAGTCTGGCCGGTGGTGGTCTTCGCCTTCTTCGGCGGCTTGGACGCCGTCCAAAAGGGCATCTGGAACAGGCTCGATGATTTCGTCGTGCCGAACAGCTCGATCGAGTTTCTGGACCAGCACCACCTGTACGCTTTCACCGCCTTCGGCGACCAGTTGACCACCGTCTTCAACCAGGCGATCCCCGCGTGGGTGCTGACGGCCCTGATCTTCGCCCAGCGTGACGGTCGGTCGATCGTGGCTCTGTGCGCGTTGGCCTCCATACAGTGCCCGCTGCCGGTGCTGGGCGCCGGGGTGATCGCGGTGGCGTGGGTGATCGGCCAGCCCCGAGAAGGGCTGGGGGGTGGCGCCAATCGACTCTGGGCGCGGACACGCGCCGCCGCGCGCGAGGCGGTCTCCCTCCAGAGCGTCCTGATCGGGGTGATCGGCTTGGCCGTCTTCGGGTCGTTCTTCGCCAGCAGTTTGAACGTTGGCGTCCTCGCCCTCCAACTGCCGCAATCCTGGACCGATGTCGCGCGCCTGGTCGTGTTCTGGGTGTTCGAGTTTGGCATCATGCTCGGATTGGTCGACGCCAGGCTGCGCCATACCGCGCTGTGGTGGGCAACGCTGGCGATCATGCTGATCCTGCCGTTGACGAGGTTCGGGGCCTGGAACGATCTGGCCATGCGGGCGGTCATCCCAGCGCAGGTGGCCCTGTTCCTGATGGTGTGTTGGACGTTGGCGGCGGTCAAGCGTCCGTGGCGTTCGCTTCAAGCCGCCGCTTTGGCGGTGGTGCTGTTGGCGGGGTCCGGGTCGGTGCTGCACAAGCTCTATTTCTACGGCAGGGCCGATCTGGGCGTGGTCCAAGCGGTCGCCGCCGGTGAGGACTGGCGTCCGATCCGTGACGTTTCGATGCGGCGACTGCCGGTGTCTTGGTGGCGGGACCCGACGGCGATGGAGGGTTACTGGACGCAGTACTTCGGCGACCCGGACAGTTTCTTTCACAGGGTCTTGGCGCGTTCCCCAGACGTCGGCCCGCATCTCACGTCCGACCTGCACGGGTGATCCGCCCGGGCCGGGTTCAGCCCTTCTCGAGGGCCTCGGTCTCGCCTTGGGCTGCGGCCGCCGCGATGTCGGCGGGCGCCTCGGAGTCGTCTTTGAGGAAATCCGGCAGGAACGCCTGGGTCATCTCCTGCGAGTCCGGTTCTTCAGCGCCGTCGGAGTCCGCGTCCGGGTCGTAACTCTCATCCCAGGTGGGGGCGTCCTTCTTGGGGCGGGTGCCCCACAGGCTGACGCCGCCCTCGGTGACGGCTTGACGTTTCGGCGCCGTCGGCGGAGCCGGCTCGTCGCCACCGCCCGAGCTCTCGCCCTCGCCGCCGGCGTCGCCGCCGCCCGCGCCCTCGCCGCCCGTGCTCGCGCTTTCGCCCTCGTCTGCGTTCTCGCCGCCGGCCCCGCCCGCGCCCTCGTCTGCGTTCTCGCCGCCGCTCTCGCCATCATCGCTGACGCGCGGCATTTCGCCGCTGGCGCGCAGATGCTCGCGCGCGGCCGACTCCGAAGCCCGCATGGCCGCTTCGCGGCGCTCGCGCGCCTCATCCAGGGCCGCCTGTTTGGCGGCTTCGAGCTTGGCGGCGGCCTCCGCCTCGGCGGCGGCCGCCCGCTCCGCCTGAGCCTGCTCCTCCGCGACCGCCTGGTCGAGGTCCGCCAGCATGTGACGGGCGTCCTTGATGATGGTGGGGTCGTCAAGGGCAATCCCGTGCCGGAGCCAACGGATGATGGCGATCTCGCCCAGGAACGCCGCCCGGTCCTCCAAATGCGGGTCGTCCAGGTCGGCCCGCCGCAGGCGGTAAGCGCCCACGATCGACCCGGCCACATCCGGCGGCAGCGGGGACAGCAACTGCGCCAGGTCCTCGGCCGGGTCGCTGACCCGCACCGAGGCGAAATCGGCGATGGCGGAGATCCGGCCGCTGTTTTCGAACAGGTGCTCGGCGGCCATGTCGCCGTGGATCGGAACCGGGGTGAAGACCCACCAGGCGTCATGGCCTAGCTGCTCGCGCCAGCGGTCCTCAAGGCGAGCCGAGACGTGGCCGGTGCGCGCGGCATCGTCCACTTCGGCTGTCAGGCGGGTCCTGTACTCGGCCGGCGTGTCGGACGGGAACCCGGCCTCGGTGACGATCGAGCGCGGCAATTCGTGGAAGGCGGCGATCGCCCGGCCCAACGACTCG
The DNA here is from genome assembly GCA_031278655.1 of Bifidobacteriaceae bacterium. Taxonomy (GTDB): domain Bacteria; phylum Actinomycetota; class Actinomycetes; order Actinomycetales; family WQXJ01; genus JAIRTF01. The sequence continues at coordinate 8,761 of JAITJZ010000149.1, read as the reverse complement.
GCGGTGCCGGGACCGGCGTCCATCAGTTCCATGACCACGGGCACGCCGGGCAGGGCGGCGTAGACCATCGCCCGGCCGCCGCCGGCCAGGTCGGCGAAACCGCGCGGGCGCGGCACCTCGAAGGGCAGGGCGCCGCCGGATGAGGCCCCGGCCAGCGCCTTCAGGAGGGCGCCCTCGGCCTCTTGGCCCGCCTCCGCGGCCTGGTGCAGGGCCACGCGGACCACCCAGATCCGCCCGGAGGCGTCCTCGACGTGGGCGAAGGCGTAGTCGGCGCCGACGTGATCGAGGCGCGCCCCGACCACGTCCAGCCGGGGGATGGCGGCGGTGGCCAGGGCGGCCAAGGCCAAAGGGTTGGTTTGAAGATTGGCCACGGTTCCACGGTACGTGTCAGTGTCAGAACAGGGCGCCAAGATGGTCAGCGTGTCAGAACATAGTGCCGCCGAAAGCCTCTTGGAGGGCCTGGACCCGGAGCAACGCGAGGTCGCCATGCGTCTGACTGGGCCGGTTTGCGTCCTCGCGGGCGCCGGGACCGGCAAGACCAGGGCGATCACCCACCGGATCGCCTACGGGGTCGCCACCGGGACTTACCGGGCGACGTCTGTGCTGGCGGTGACGTTCACCACGCGCGCGGCCGGGGAGATGCGCCAGCGTCTGCGGGCTTTGGGGGCGGCCGGGGTGCAGGCGTTGACCTTCCACTCGGCGGCGCTGCGCCAGCTGTCGTATTTCTTGCGCGCCGAGTACTCGCGCCCGGCGCCGCGGATCGTGGAGCAGAAAGCCCCTTTGGTGGCGCAGGCGGCCGCCCGCCTCGGAATCGAGGTCGACCGGGCCACCATCCGCGACTTGGCGGCGGAGATCGAATGGTCGAAGGTCCACCTCTGGACGGCTGATGATTACCAGAAGCGCGCCGCCGGGGCAGGCCGGGGCCAGCCGGCCGGTCTCGACCATGTCACCGTCGCCCGCCTCATCCGGATTTACGAACAGGTGTTGGGTGAATCCGAGGTCATGGACTTCGAGGATGTGCTGTTGGCGATGGCCGGCTTGCTCGAGGAAAGCCCGGCGGTCGCTCGCCAGGTCCGCTCGCAGTACCGTCACTTCGTGGTCGACGAGTACCAGGACGTCTCGCCGCTGCAGCAGCGCCTGCTCGAGCTTTGGCTGGGGGAGCGCCAAGAGTTGTGCGTCGTCGGCGACCCGGCCCAGACCATTTATTCGTTCGCCGGCGCCTCGTCGCGCTATCTGACGGATTTCCAGCGGCGCTACCCGCAGGCCGCCCTGGTCCGCTTGGTCAGGGATTACCGGTCGACGCCCCAGGTGGTCTCGCTGGCCAACTCGGTCATGCGGCGCGGCGGCCAGTTGGCGGTCGAGTTGGTGGCGCAGGCGGAGTCCGGCCCGGCGGTGACGTTTCGGTCGTTCACCGACGATGCCGCCGAGGCCGCAGCCGTCGCCGCCCAGGTCTCGCAGTTGGTCGCCGCGGGCGTGGCCCCCGATCAGATCGCGGTCCTTTACCGGACCAATGGGCAGTCGGAGCCGCTTGAGAACGCGCTGACCTCGGCCGGCCTGCCGTACCAGGTGCGCGGCGGCGAGCGTTTCTTCGCGCGCCGCGAGGTCCGCCAAGCCCTTGGCCTGCTCCGCGCCCAGGCCCGCGTGGACGCGCCCGAGCCGGCGTTGACGCAGGTCGAAGACGTGCTCGAGCGGGCGGGTTGGACGGCGGCGGCCGCCGCTGGGCGCGGCGCCACGCGGGCGCGCTGGGAGTCGCTGGACGCCTTGGCGACTCTGGCCCGCGAATTGGTCGGGGCCGGCGCCGGGGACTTGCAGCAGGTGGTCGAGTTGATCGCGGCCCGGGCGGAGGTTGGGCACGCCCCCACGGCCACCGGTGTGACGCTGGCCTCGCTGCATTCGGCCAAGGGCCTGGAGTGGGAGGCGGTTTTCTTGGTCGGCTTGGCGGAGGGTTTGGTGCCGATCTCCTTGGCCGACACGCCCGATGACGTGGCGGAGGAACGCCGTCTGCTGTATGTCGGGATCACGCGGGCCAGGCGCCATCTGCAACTGTCTTACGCCAAGGCCCGCACGGCGGGCGGCAACGCCAATCGCCGCCATTCGCGTTTCTTGAACGGCTTGTGGCCAACGGCTGAGCAATCGGCCAAACGGGCGCGGGGTTTGGCGGTGCCAAGCCGTCAGGACTTGACGACCGCCGAGTTGGAGGTCCTCGAACGCTTGCGCCTTTGGCGCCTGGAGTTGGCCCGGGCGCAGGAGCGGGCCGCCTTCACGGTGTTGACGGACCTGACCCTGCGGGCGTTGGCGGCCCGCCGCCCGCAGAATCTGGTGGAGTTGGCGGGCGTGCCGGGGATCGGCCCGGCCAAGATCGAGCAATACGGCGCCGACCTGTTGGCGCTGCTGGCGAACCCGGGGTCAAAGCCGTGACGGCCGTGGGATTTCCGCCAGAAGCCATTGGTGTGGCACAATGTTCGACCGGCGTGCCTCGCCAATGGACCTGCCGCAGGGGGTTCAGTCTGACGGCTGCGGCCACGCCGATCCGAAGTCCGAGCCGCGGCCCGCCGGGCCGCCTGAATCCGCTTGTCACCTGCGGCGACGAGTGAAGAACCGGAGTAGACGATGCATCGCCTCGATTCCGTCGACCGTCCTTCGTTGAGGGAGGACCTGCCCGTTTTCCGGGCCGGGGACACGGTCAAGGTCCACGTCAAAGTGGTCGAAGGAACCCGCTCGCGGGTGCAGATTTTCAAGGGCGTGGTGATCGCCCGCGCGGGTGAGGGAATCCGGGCCAGCTTCAAGGTCCGCAAGATGTCGTTCGGCGTCGGGGTCGAGCGCACTTTCCCGCTGCACTCGCCGGTGATCGATCACATCGAGGTCGTCTCCTTGGGCGCTGTGCGCCGGGCCAAGCTCTATTACTTGCGCGGACGGCGCGGCAAGGCCGCGAAGATCCGTGAGCGCCGCGAGCCCCGCGACGGCCAGGCTGGCTGAGGCCGGCCGGTTCGATTCGCCATGGCCGCCCACCCGACCCTTGAGACTGAGTTCGCCTTGTTCGCGCAAGGGGTTGGCGCCGTCGGAGGCATGGACGAGGTCGGTCGCGGCGCCCTGGCCGGACCGGTTTGCGTCGGGGTGGTGGTTGTGACGCCGGCCACGCCGCCACCGCCTGACGGTTTGGCAGACTCGAAACTGCTCCGCGCCAGCCAGCGCCAGGAGTTGATGCCGCGTCTGGCCGAATGGGGGGCCGCCCGCGCTGTCGGTTGGGCCAGCGCCCAAGAGGTCGACGGCGACGGCATCATCGCCGCCCTGCGTCTGGCCGGGCGGCGAGCCTTGGCCGGGCTGGCCGCCGCGCCCGAAGTGATCGTCCTGGACGGCCGGCACAACTGGTTGAGCCCGCCGCCGGACCTGTTCGCCTCCGCCGCCGAGTCCCATTGGCGGGTTCACCTGAAGGTCAAAGCCGACCGCCAGTGCGCCAGCGTGGCCGCCGCCTCGGTCATCGCCAAAGTGGCGCGCGACCAGCGCATGACGCAGTTGGCAGCGCGGCATCCGCTCTACGGCTGGGAGTCGAACAAGGGCTACGGCGCCCCCGCCCACCTTGAGGCCTTGCGCCGCTTCGGGCCGTCGAGCCAGCACCGGCGGTCTTGGTCGCTGCCCGCGCAGAGCCTGCCGACGTGAGAAGCTGACATGGTGCAACTGCCTGCCCAACCGCCGCTGCGGCGCGACCTGCGCGTCCAACGTCGCCGACCGCCGGAGAAGCGGTCGGTTCGTTTCCTCAAAGACGCCGCCTTCGTCATCGTCGCGGCGGTTGTCTTGTCGTTCCTGCTCAAGACCTTCTTGGTGCAATCGTTCTACATCCCCTCGGAGTCGATGCAGCCGACCCTCGAGAAGCTCGACCGCGTGCTGGTGACCAAACTGGCGCCTGGGCTGCTCAAGGTCCATCGCGGCGATGTGATCGTGTTCAAGGACCCGGGGGGCTGGACCACCCAGACGGAGCCCGATCCGCCGGGAGAGGGTTTCTTGGCGGATGTCAGCGCCGGCGCCCGCGCGGTCGCGGAGGTGATTGGCCTGGCCCCGTCCGAATCCGAAGACTTCCTCATCAAGCGCGTCATCGGCCTGGGCGGGGACACGGTCGCGTGCGAGGGCAACGGCGCGCCGGTGACGGTCAACGGCGTCGCGCTGGACGAGACCTACATCATGCCCGGCGTCGAACCCTCGATCGCCGAGTTCTCCACCGAAGTCCCGGCGGGCGCCGTCTGGGTGATGGGCGACAACCGCCCGCGGTCCGGCGACTCGCGCGCCCACATCTCCAACCAACCGCTCGGCGGGGCGGTGTCGCTGGACAATGTTGTCGGGATCGCCCAAGTGCGGACTTGGCCGCTTGACCGGATGGCCTTGTTGCGCAACCCTGGTCGGGTGTTCGCAAGCGTGCCGAATCTCGGAGGTGGCAGTTGAGCGCAGAGGACCTTGAGTCTTACGAGGCCGATGCCGAGTTGTCGCTTTACCGGGAGTACCGGGACGTCGTCAACTTGTTCGGCTACGTGGTTGAGACCGAACGGCGTTTCTATTTGGCCAACCATGTCGACCTGCAGGTCCGTTCGGCCGGGGGCGAGGTCTTCTTCGAGGTCAAGATGGCCGACGCCTGGGTTTGGGACGTTTACCGTTCGGCCCGGTTCGTCCGCTCGGTCCGCGTGGTCACTTTCAAGGACGTCAACATCGAAGAGCTCGCCAAACCGGATATCAACCTGCCCTGAGGCGGGCGGCGGCGTCTAGGCTCAGAGCTGTGACCATACTGCGGGGCGGCCCTCGACATGGGTTGGGCGGCCCGAGGTCCGGGAAGCTGGTGGAGCGCTCGATCTGGGTTGACATCGGCTTCACGCTGCTGGCGACGCTGGTGGCGGCGTTCGTCTTGAAGACCTTCGTCATCCAGTCGTTTTTCATCCCCTCCGAGTCGATGGAGCCGACCTTGCAGGTCGATGACCGGGTGGTGGTCTCAAAGCTGGCGCCCGGCCTGTTTGACGTTCATCGCGGCGACATCGTGGTCTTCCGCGACCCGGACGGCTGGCAGCGTCAACCGGCGTCGCTGCCGGACGAGACGGGCTTCGGCGCTTGGTTGCTGGGTTTCGCCCAGGCCCTTGGGCTGGCGCCATCGAACGCTGACGAACACATCATCAAACGGGTCATCGGCGTGGCTGGTGATGAGGTCGCCTGCGCCGGCGGCGGCGCGCCGGTGACCGTCAACGGCGTGCCCCTGGATGAGAGCTATGTCATGCCCGGCGCCGATCCGTCGAACAGCGCCTTCTCGGCCGTGGTGCCGGCCGACGCGATCTGGGTGATGGGGGACAACCGCCCCAGGTCTGGCGACTCGCGTTTCAACCAGACTGAGGATTTGGGCGGTTCGGTGGCCCTCGATGACGTTGTGGGCGTGGCCAAGATCCGCCTCTGGCCGCTCAGCCGCTTGGCGGTCCTGCGCAATCCGGGCGAGGTTTTCGCGGCGGTTGGCGACCAGCGCTGACGCCTCCCCCCAAAACCGCTGCTGAAGACATGGGACGAATTCGTCGTCCACAGACTTTTCCGTTCCCGGACCCGCGCGCCGCGCGGGTTCGCCATGCTGGTTCCATGCCAACCGACCCGCGCCGACTGCTCGGCCGCTACGGCGAGGCCGTGGCCGCCGCCTTCCTGGGCCTGAAAGGCTGGCAGATCCTTGACCGCAACTGGCGCTGCCGCGCCGGCGAACTTGATCTGGTGGCCCAATCCGACCCGGACACGCTGGTGTTTGTCGAGGTCAAGACGCGCGCGGGCGACCAATGCGGCCCGCCCGCCGCGGCCGTGACGGCGCGCAAGCTGGCCCGGCTGCGCCAACTGGCGGCGGCCTGGCTGGCCGTCCACGACCGCCACGCCGAAGTGGTGCGCATCGATGTGGTGTCCGTCACCACCGGCGGGGCGGCCGGCCGCTCGATCGAACACCTTGAAGGGGTCGGCTGATGAGCCGGATAGGGCGGACCGTAGCCATCAGCCTGACCGGCTTGGAGGGGCACCTGGTCGATGTCGAAGTGCTGGCTCAAACCGGGCTGCCCACGTTTGTGCTGGTGGGACTCCCAGACGCGGCGGTCGGGGAGTCACGCGACCGGGTCAGGGCGGCCCTGACCTCGGCCGGATTCGAGTTCCCCCGCGGCCGCTTGACCGCCAATCTGTCACCGGCCTACCTGCCCAAGACCGGCACCGGCTTCGACTTGGGGATCGCCGTGGCGGTCTTGATCGCCGCCGGGGTGATCGCCCAAGAATCCCAGGGCGGCATGGTCTACATCGGGGAACTGTCCCTGGACGGCCGGGTGCGCCCCATCCGCGGCATCCTGCCGGCGGTGGCCAGCGCGGTGGCGGCCGGGCGGCGGCGGGTGGCGGTGCCGGCGGCGGCCGCCGCCGAGGCCCGGCTGGTCAAAGGCGCCGAGGTCTTGGCCGTCGAGTCGTTGGACGAACTGGCCTGGTCGCTCGGCGCCAAGATCCCCGAGCCGGCGGCCGACCGGCGGGCGGCCGGGGACCCGGCGGCCGCCGAGGAACCGGCAGGTCAGCCGGTTCCCGACCTGGCCGATGTCGTCGGCCAGGCCACGGCCCGCTACGCCCTCGAGGTGGCCGCCGCCGGCGGCCACCACCTGATGCTCCAAGGGCCGCCCGGCAACGGCAAGACCATGTTGGCCTCGCGCCTGCCCGGCGTCCTGCCACCGCTGACCGAGCAGGAGGCCGTCGAGGTCACCGCCCTGCACTCGGTGGCGGGCGCGCTCGACGCCCGCGCCGGGCTGATCCGCCGCCCGCCCTTCCAAGACCCCCACCACACCGCCACCCCGGCGGCGATGGTCGGCGGCGGCAGCGGCGCGCCCCGGCCGGGCGCGATCTCATTGGCCCACCGCGGCGTCCTCTTTCTCGACGAGTGCCCAGAGTTCGCCCCGCGAGTGCTGCAAACCCTGCGCCAGCCGCTCGAACGCGGCGAAGTGGTGATCCACCGGGCCAACGCCACCGCCCGCTACCCCGCCCGCTTCCATCTGGTGATGGCCGCCAACCCCTGCCCCTGCGGCCAGGCCTACGGCCGCGGCACCGCCTGCACCTGTTCATCTCAGCAGCGCCGCCGCTACCTCGGCCGGTTGTCCGGCCCGCTGCTGGACCGCATCGACCTGTGGGTCGATGTCGATCCGGTCAGGGCGCTGATGTCGAGCGCGGCGCTGACCGGCGAGCCCAGCGCGGCGGTGGCGACGCGGGTGGCCGCCGCCCGCCGAGCCCAGGTCGAGCGCCACGGCCCCCTCGGCTGGCGGCTGAACTCGCAAGCGCCGGGAGGCTGGCTGCGCGGCCGCATCGGCTACCGCAAGCTGACCCGGAGCGGCCTCAACCGGGCGCTCGAAATCGGCTCGATCTCACTGCGCGGGGTTGATCGCGTCCTGAGGGTGGCCTGCACCATCGCGGATCTGGACGGGCGCGAGGGACCGGGCGAAGAAGACATCGACGCCGCCATGGCCCTGCGGCAAAGGAGTGTCTGATGCGCCTGCCATTCGACCTTGACGACCCGATCCTGGCGCGGGCGGCTTGGAGCCGGATCGCCGAGCCGGCCGACCGCCAGGCTCTCGCTTTGGTGGCGGCGGCGGGGCCGGCGGCCGCACTGCGCTGGTTGGCTGGGACCGGGCGGGTCGGCGCCGACCGGCCAGACGGCATCGGCGGTCTTGAGCAGGCGCGCGAACGCTGGCGGGCGCGGCTCGACGGGCTCGACCCCAGACGCGAGCTGGACGCCCTGGCGCGGCTGGGAGGCTGGTTGGCCATCCCGGAGGCGGCGGGCTGGCCGGAGGCGCTCGCCGACCTGGGCGCCGAGACGCCATTCTGCCTGTGGGTGCGCACCGGGGCGCTGGGCCCGGCTGAGCTGCCGGAGCGCCTGACCCCGGCCGTGTCGGTGGTGGGCGCGCGGGCCGCCACCGCCTACGGCGAGTCAGTCGCCGCCGGACTGGTCGGGGACCTGGCGGCGCGGGGCGTGGGGATAGTCTCAGGCGGCGCCTTCGGGATCGACGCCGCCGCCCACCGGACCGCCCTGGCCGTGGGCGGCGTGACCGTCGCGGTCATGGCCGGCGGCGTCGACCGGCTCTATCCCCAGGGCAACGAGCGCTTGCTGGCGGCGGTGGTGGCGGACGGAGCGGTGGTCTCCGAATTGCCGCCGGGCGCGGCCCCAAGGCGCGAGCGGTTCCTCTCCCGCAACCGTCTGATCGCCGCGTTGTCCCAGGTCACAGTGGTGGTGGAGGCGGGCTGGCGGTCTGGGGCCCACCGCACAGCCGGCGTCGCGGCGGAACTGTTGCGACCGGTCGCGGCGGTCCCGGGCCCGGTCACGGCCGCGTCATCGGCCGGTTGCCACCGGCTGATCCGCCAAGGCATAGCCACGCTGGTGACCGGCGCGGACGAGGTCCGCGAACTGCTGGCCCCGCTGGGTTCGGCGCCGCTGGCGGAACCGTCCGCCCAGCCGGGCCTGCTGGACGGCTTGGCGCCGGCGGATCGCCAGGTCCTCGACTCGCTGCCGCTGCGCCAGGGGGTCACGGTCACGGCCTTGGTGATGTCCAGCGGCTTGAGCGCGCCGCAGGCGATGGCGGCGCTGAGCCGCCTGGAGCGGTCGGGGCGGGCCGAGCAGTCCGACGGGCTTTGGCGCCGTTCGCGGGTGGCCCGATGACGCCCGGGCGGGCGGGGCCGGAGGCGCGGGCGGGGGCGGGGCCGGAGGCGCGGGCGGGGGCGGAGGCGCGGGCGGGGGCGCGGGCGGCCA
>JAITJZ010000133.1 GCA_031278655.1 Bifidobacteriaceae bacterium | reverse complement strand
TTCCACGGCTTGGTGTTAGTTCCCCTCGGAGGGGCGAAGTTGTTGAAAGTGTGGTGGTGACGCATCCTTTCCATCCGCTGCGGGGTCGGCGCTTGGATGTGGTGTTCGTGAAGAGGGCGCTGGGGCGCGAGCCGTTGGTGGTGTGCGCGGGGCCGCCGGGAGCGCGGGTGTATCTGGACTGGGGGTGGACGGATCTTGGGCCCGCGCCGGCGGCGGGGTGCGTGTCGGTGGAGTCTTTGGCCGCGTTGGTGGAGGCGACACGCCGCGTTCGGGCGCTTGACGGGAAGGCTGGCGGGGACAATGATCTTGTGTGATGAACGACTACAAGATCGGTCTTTCTGGGACGTCGACGCGGGAGTTGTTGAGGCTGCGCGCGGAGGTGGCGGCGCGGTTCGCCGCGGACGGCAGGGTGATGGCGGGCAGGGTGGTGGGCGAGCGGCGGGCGTGCGGCAAGCCGAACTGCTCGAAGTGCGGTCCGGGCCTGGCCGGGCACGGGCCCTACAGGTATTTCCTTCCCCGGCGCGGCGGTCGGGGCAAAGCGGTTTACGTGCCTGCGGCGCTGGTCGGCGAGGTGGAGGGGTACACGCGCGCCGGCGCGGCCTGGTGGGACGCGCTGGAGTTGCTGACCAGCATCAACGCGGAGTTGTTGAGGCGAAGGGAGCTGGATTAGTGGGAGCTGGCCGCTCTGCGGGAGCTGGTGGCGGTGGTGGCGAACATGTCCGAGACGGCGATCGACGCGAAGGAGCGGGATGGTGAACGGTTCGGGGAAGATCGGGCCAAGACACCTGGGACGCAAGGCGGTGGTGTATCTGCGCCAGTCGTCGATGGCGCAGGTCAGGTCGAACACCGAGTCGACGGCCCGCCAGTACGGTTTGGCGGATGTGGCAGTCGGGATGGGTTGGCCGCGTGGCCAGGTGGTGGTGATCGACAAGGACTTGGGGGTCTCCGGGAGGTGGGGCTCGCAGCGGGCGGGGTTCGCGGAGCTGAACGCGATGGTGTGCGCCGGGGAGGTCGGCGCCGTGTTCGGGCTGGAGATATCGCGTTTGGGCAGGTCGAACGCGGATGTGGCGCGGTTGATGCAGTTCGCTGTGATCACCGAGACGGTGTTCGTCGACGCCGACGGGGTCTACGACCCGACCGACCCGAACGACCGGATGGTGCTCGGCTTCAAAGCCACGATGGGCGAGATGGAGTTGCATGTGATGGCGGGAAGGATGCGGGAGGCGAAACGGGCGGCTGCGGCCCGCGGCGAGTTGCGCGTCCAGTTGCCCGCCGGGTACGTGTACGCGCCGGACCGCGCTGTCGTGTTCGACCCGGACGAGGAGGTCCGAGCTGCGGTGCGGGACCTGTTCGCGGCGTTCGCCCGGGCCGGGTCGGCGCACGCGGCGCTCAGGGACTGGGGCGGGCGGCCGTTCCCGCAGCGGGCGCGCGGCGGCGCGTTCGACGGGGAGGTCCGGTGGGGGCCGTTGACCTACACGCGGGTGGCGCACGTGTTGAAGAACCCGTGCTACGCGGGCGCGTACGCGGCCGGACGCCGGGACGTGTCCAGGAGCGTGGATGTGGATGGCACGGTCCACGAGACAGCCCGCGCCCGCCCCCGCCCGGAATGGGAGGTCCTGATCCAAGACCACCACCCCGGCTACATCACCTGGGAGGAGTACCTGGCGAACGAGGCGCGCCTGGCCGCGAACAACTCCTCGGCCGGCGCCCGGCCACCCAAAGACGGCCAAGCCCTGTGCCAGGGAATCATCATGTGCGGCTCGTGCGGGCGCCCGATGGCGACGGACTCCTCCCGCGGCGCGGGCGCCGGGTCCTACAAGTGCGTCTCCCACACCGACTGCCAAGACACCCCCACCTGCCGGTCCATCCTGGCCCGGGTGGTCGACGACGCCGTCGGCGCGAAGGCCGTCGAGGCGGCTGGCGCCGGGGGCGTGGCCCTAGCGTTCGCCGCAGCCCAAGAGGTCGAAGACCGGCGGACCGCGTCCGACAGGCGTCTGGCCCTCGCAGTGGACCGCGCCCAATACGACGCCGACCGCGCGGCACGCGCGTTCCGACAGGTCGAACCGGAGAACCGGCTCGTCGCCCGGAGCCTTGAAGACCAGTGGGAAGCCAAGCTTAAGGCGCTGGCCGAGGCCGAGGCCGAGATGGAGGACGCCCGCCGGTCGCGGGTCCCCCTCCCACCAAGGCAGGAGATCGAAAAAATCGCCGCAGACCTTCCCGCGCTGTGGAAGTCGCCCCACACCACCGCGAAAGACCGCAAGCGGATGCTCCGAGCCCTGGTCGCGGACGTGACCATCCTGCCCGAGCTAGACCCCTGGGCCGTCCGCATCGGCATCAGATGGCAGACCGGGGCCTGCGAAGTCGTCGAAGCGGACCGGCCCCAAAGCGGCCGGACCCGCACGCCCCCCGCAGCGCTGGCCGTCATCAAACAAGAAGCAGCCATAGCGTCGAACACCCAAATCGCCGACCACCTCAACCAGCTCGGGCTCACCACCGGCCTCGGCAAGCCCTTCGACGCCCACACCGTCCGTGCCCTGCGCTACCGCCACCGGCTGCCCGATCCCGACCTGACTGGCGCCGGCCGGTTGACCTGCGCGCAGGCCGCCGAACGGCTCGGCTGCACCGCCGCCGTGCTCAGGTACTGGATCAGCACCGGCAAGCTCACCGCAGAACGCTCAACCACCGGGCGGATCACTATCCCCTGGGACGCCAACGTCGAAGCCGCCTGCCGCGACCTCATCGCCGCCTCGCCGCGCCTATCCCGCGACCAGCCTCCCAGCCCGGCTCCCTAACGCCCGGCGCGGCCTCCCACTCAGTGTCAGACCCCCATGCCAGAATTATCCAACAGCCGGACCGGAACCAGCCGATCCGCGCAAAACGCGACAAGGAGACAACAATGGACAACCCGTTTCTGCTGCTCCTGAGCCGATGAATAGCTGGTCGCGTCTGAATTTGGCGTATTGCATGCGGTGCCAGTTCTTGGTGAAGTAGGCGACGGCGGTGGCGATCTGTTGTTGTGTGGCGGGGTCGGCGACCGGGATGGCGCGGGCTTGGTCGGCGAGGGCTTGTATCCGTCCGGCGTGGAGGTGGTCTTTTAGTTCGGTGGTCAGTTGGGTGGGGTCGGAGCCGGGGCCGAGGTGGGGTTTGAGGAGGGCTACTAGGTCGTGGACGTGTTCGGTGGCGTGGTAGTAGTCGACGATCTGGATCGCGTCGGGCCACAGCCTGTCCGCTAGGCGCCAAATCCAGGTGGCTCCGTCGGCGATGACGCAGAGGCGGGGCGCTCGGGCGAAGTCGCGTCTGAGTGCTTCGGCGGCGATGTCGGCGGTGAACCCGGCGACGGCGTCGAATGTGGCGACGTAAGAGGTGGAGTTTTTGTCTAGGACGGGCCGGCCGTGGTTGTCGTACCCGGTTTGGGTGGCTAGGCGCCCGATCTTGACTTCCCTGGTTTTGGCTGTCCCGTCGGGTTGTTTCCCGGCTTTACCTGCGGTCTCGGCCGGGACCATGGGAACCCCTGTGCCATCGATGAAGACGCAGGCGGTGGTGTTGTTGTCCCAGTGACGGCGGTGCGCGGCAGGACCGGCAGCGACGGCGGCGGCGGCGTCTTCCTCGATCATGGTGCGCGCGGCCCGCCCGACGCGTTCGGTTGTGCGGTCGACTGTCTTAGCTGAGGCGGCCCTGGCCCCGGTGACCTCCTCGATCAGGTCGGCCGACCTGGCGACGGCAGAGCTTGTCAAATTAACTGTGTGTTTGGGTTGTTGGTTGTTAGTTGGTTGGGTTGTTGAATCGGTTGGGGTGGGCCAGGGCGAGGGATTGGAGGACTGGGGTCCATCCGGGTGTGGTTCGTCCTTCGATCATGGTGGATTGGGATTCGCGGCGTTTCGATGGGGTCTTGGCTCGTTGGCGGTGTTGGTGGCCACATAACTCTCCCGGTAGGTGGCCGTTGAAAGTCTTGGTGGGTGGCCATATGGAGTCCCGGTTGGCGGCCAACGAAAGTCTTGGCCCTCGCGGCACGCGGACCCCGG
>JAITJZ010000110.1 GCA_031278655.1 Bifidobacteriaceae bacterium | reverse complement strand
TTCGCCATGGTGGTGCTGGAAAAGGCGTTGTCGCGGCCGCACCCGGAACTCGACTTGGTGACCACCCCGGCCGGCGACCCGGTGGCGATGGTCCACTGTAACAACGGGGCCAGCGAACTCGGCGCCTGGGCGGCGGTGTTCGGGCAGTTCGCGGCCGCCCTCGCGGCGCCAGCCGCTGCCGCTGGCCCTGACCAGGCCGGCGGCCAGGGCGGCGGGCCGGGGCCGGCCGGGGGAGGCGCGGCGGGCGCGGACCAGGCGGGCGCGGTGGGCGCGCCCGCTGCGGGGCGGGTGTTTGAGATCCTGTTCCAGGCGGCGTCGGCGGGCGAGCCGGACGGCGGCGGGCTGCTGGCCTACAACCTGCTGGCGGGCGAGCCGCTGGTCGGCCTGGCCGAGGGCCGCCCGCTGATCGCGCGCACCCCCGGCAGCCGCCTGACCCTGGCGAACCTCATGCGCGCCCAGATCTACGCCGCCTTCGCGGCGCTGGCCCTCGGCATGCGGGTGCTGGCCGCCGAGGGCGTCCAGGTCAAGGCGGTATACGGCCACGGCGGCGTCTTCAAAACCCCGGGCGTGGCGGCGCGGCTGCTGGCCGCCGCCATCGGAGCGCCGGTCGGGCTGGCGGCATCGGCGGCCGAGGGCGGCGCCTGGGGAATCGCCCTGCTGGCCCGCTACCTGGAGGCCGCCCGCGACGGCCTGAGCCTGGCCGAGTTCTTGGACCAGACCGTGTTCGCCGACGCGCCCGTCGCTGTCAGCGCCCCCCTCGCCGCCGACGTGGCCGGCTTCGCCGCCTTCCTCGAGCGCTACCAGGCCGGACTGGCGGTCGAACGCGCCGCCGTCGACGCCATCTGACCGGCCGCCGGGACCGAGCGAGTCGTTTTGTTCCATTCCCGGCCGGCATCAGGGTGGGATCAGGGCTTGGCCTGCGGGCCGCCGCGACGGCGGCGGGCTTCAACTCGACCGCGGCAAGGCAGTTCAGTTCCCGATCAAAGAACGGCAAGCCGATTGAGAGGGGACGCTGCTCGACCGAATCGGGTTCCCCAATGGAGGCAAGCCCTCGACGCGCCGCGAACAGCTCGCGGTGTTGGGTCCGACAGGCGGCCATCTCCGGATCGCCGTCGGGGGCTCCACTCCCAGTCCCCGCGGTGGGCGAGTATGGAAGATTGCCAAACCGACACTGTCAAGGCGGTCGAGACCCTCTGTCAGATCGCCGAGCTGCCTTCTCCCCGGGGCCTGAAGGTCCAGTTGAAGAAGGTGAGAGGCGTCTGGGAGCGGTGGCAGCCGCACCTCTCGTCGGCCACCTCCACGGGGGACGCGGACGCGATCCGGTGGACCCGCATTCGCGCGGTCAAAGGCGCCGAATTCGAAGCGGTTGTCGTCGCGCTGCCGAGCAAGGCGCGAGGCGGGCGCCATGTCCTAGACGACTGGCAGAACGGCGAGAACACCGAGGCGCGCCGGGTGCTCTACGTAGGGGTGAGCCGCGCCAAGAAGCTCGTGGTCCTCGTGGTGTCTCCCAGCGGGGAAGAACAGCTCACGTCGATCCTCCAGAGCCGCGGAGTCCCCTTCGAGATCACCCAAACCGGCGGCGCTCGATAGCCTTGCGACCAAGCGCTAGCTAGCCACAGCTCCGGTCGCCGCGCCAGCGGGCGAAGACCCTGAAAGGGGCCGTCAGCAACCGACCGCCCGCCCGGCATCCAATCGGACACCTCCGCGCCCGGCGGACGCCGACATCAAAGAGTTGGGGGTGGGACGTCCCGGGTGGGGGTGGGCGCGGCGGCGGTGAAACCGGCGCCGGGAGCCGTCGCCGCCGGCGGTGGTTGGGTGGTGATGGCGCGTATCCGGTTGGCGTCGCGTCGTTGGACGATGCCGTCCGGCCGGCCGAACGGTTCGGGGCCGGTGACCTGGTAGCGGTCCCGGTAGGCGGCGGTGGCCAGCGCCGCTCTCGTCCACCGTTCCGCTCCGGCGGGGTTGGCGGGCCGGGGCCCTAGCGCCGCCAGCCACGGCTCGTCCGCCGCGATGGCCTGGTCGAACAGGTCGGCGGCGCGGGCTTGGAGGGCGGCGCGGCGCTCGGCCAGCGCTTGGGCCATCGCCGGACTCGCCCGGGTCTCTTGGACGGGGAGGTCGGGGAACATCCCCAACAGGTGGGCGCCTTGGCGGCGGGGCCGGTTCGGTTGGGCTTCTAGCTGGTCGAGGACGGCGGCCAGGCGGGCGTGGAGGACGGCGGCCGGGTCGGCGGCATCGTCCAACGCCCGGGCGGCCGCCAGGCGCGGGAACTCGGCCTCGGGGTCCCAGCCGGCCGCCAACGCCCGGCCCAGCTCGGCGCACAACGCCCCGAACGCCTCCGAGGCGACCACTTGTTCGGCCAGGCCCGGGCGTGGGAGGGCGGCGTGGGCCAGATCCGCCCACCGGCTCAGGAGGGCGGCCTGGGTCAGGGTCTCGTATTCGGCGCCCAACTGGGTTGTGTTGCCCCACGCCTCGGCCTCGGCTTGGATGGCCTGGTGGGCGGAGGGCTCCGCGCCGGTGTTCGCCAACACCCCGGCCAGCACCGACCGGGCGGTCGGCTGCTCCGGGTCGGCCGGGTGGGGTGTGGCGTGGTCCTGGTCGGGGCGGTCTACAGCGACGTAGGCGCGGTTGGCGAACCGGCCCCTGGTCATCGCGACGTAGAGGTTCTCGCGGGTGGTCGAAGGGGTGACGACCACATGGCAGGCGTCCACCGTGAGCCCTTGCGCCCTGTGCGCGCTGACCGCGTAGCCTAGGTCCAAATTGGCGGCGACATAGGCGGCGGGCAGAGTGACTGTTCCGCCTGACGTCATCCCGGCTCGGCGGATCGTGGCCGCCCCGCCCGGGTGGACTTTGACGACGGTCCACCTGTCCCCGTTTCGGACCCAGCCGGTGTTCCCGGCGACCAGGCGGCGGTCGTTGAGGCGGGTGATGACCACGTCCCCTCTGGAGGCGTGGGAGCCGTCCGCCAGGGCCGCCTCCGGTCCGGGGTGGATTTGGCGGGCGATGATCCGCTCGGAGCGCGCCCGCTGGTTCAACTCCCGCACGGTGTCGAGGCTGTCCGCGACCAGCAGCGCCGCCCGGCCGTGGGCGGCGTCATCCCGCCAGGCTTGGTAGGCGGCCTCCACCATGTCTTGCTGCTCCCCGCCGGTGATCCGGTGGTGCGTTTCGTAGGCGCCGATGGCGGCCGGGTCGGCGCGGCGCAAGGCGAGGGACGCCGGCCTCTCCCAGTCGGCCGCGAACCGGCGCACGTCCGCCAACTCGGGCGGGTCTCGGCGCTGTGAGACCAGCAGGTTGAACGCGCCGCCCGCGTCGACGGCTTGCAGCTGCGCCCAGTCGCCGACCAGCAGCAGTTTCGCGCCCACCTCGGCGGCGTGCCGCCCGATCCGCTCCAGGGTGAACGTCCCCGCCAAGGACGCCTCATCGACGATGACGAGCTGCCCCTCCCGGAAACCCGTCCCGTGGTGGTGGTGGTCCCACAACCATTTCGCGGTGTTCTCGGTCGGGATGCCGAGGTCCGCGGCGAGCACGGCCGCCGCTGTGGCCGATGGCGCCAAACCGACCACGCCGCCGGCCCCGTGGTCTTCCTCCCACGCTCGCCGCAACGCCGCGAGGAGGGTTGTCTTCCCGGCCCCGGCGGGGCCGACCAGCACGTCCACCACCCGCCCCGACGCGGCGATGGCGGCGATGGCGTCGGCCTGGTCTTGGCCGAGGACCCGGCCCGCCGTGTCCGGGTCGCCAACCGCCCGCTCGATGGCGGCCGGCCGGGCGGTGGGGCCGCCCAGGTCGGCGGACCAGGCCAGCAGGGCGGCCTCGGCGTCCAACAACTCTTGCGAGGAATACAACTCCAGGTGGCGGGGACGGAACCGGGACGACCCGTCCTCGCGTCGGAACCCTTCTGGGACCGCCATCTCCGGCGGGGTGAGCCTGAGCGAGGCGGCCCCGGCGGCGCCGACCACCAGGTTGGTGACGGTCTCCCGGTCTTGGAGGGTGGCGAACCGCCAGCCAATCAGCTGCCGGGAAGCCTCGGCGTGCAGGTTCCACCTCCGCCAAGTCGAACGCCGCCCGCCCACCACGGCCAACACTGCCGCGCCGACCTGCCCGATCACGTCCGGGGGGACGTCGTCGGCCCGCAACGACACCACCGGAAGGCCGACGCCGGTCGCCTGCCGCGCCCACGCCATCGGGTCCCCGCCCAGCACGGGAGCGGCGCGGCGCGCCCACTGCGCGGTCAGGTCGGCGAGGGAGCGGATCACCTTGTCCTGGCGGGTCGCCAACGTGGCTTGCTGCCGCAACCTGATCACCGTCCGTCGGGAAGGTGTCCGTCCGTGGCGGGCGGCGTGCCCGGCGATCAGCCGGGCGGTCGCGGCGTCGATGTCACCCGACCGGGACGAGAACTCCCTGATCAAGTCCTCGCCCACGGTGGTGATCTCCCAGGCCGGGTTGCGGTCGCGGCCCCGCTCCCGCGCTTCCCACACCACACCGGCCGTCGCCGCCAGCCGGTCCGCCAGGACGCTGTTGTACAACTCCGAGACCGCGACGGTGGCGGCGAACATGGGCCGCCCGTCGATCGCCCGCCACCGCCCGTCCGCCACCGTCGAGACTTTGTTGGAGATGACGACGTGGGTGTGCAATTGCGGGTCGCCGGCCC
>JAITJZ010000097.1 GCA_031278655.1 Bifidobacteriaceae bacterium | reverse complement strand
GTGACGCGCAATCTCCAAGACTTCGAGGGAATCGCGAACCTTCTAACGTCCGACCCCTTCGAGCAGCCAGACGCCGCCGGCGTGGACGCCTGAGCGCGGCCGCTGTCGGGTCGGTAGTTCGAGTAAGCCAACTATGGTGGAGCCGACCGGAACCGCTATTGCGGAGCAATGCCAGAAAAACGGCGCCGGGGTTCGAGTCGGGTCGGCGGAACTCAGTGGAGCCGACCGGACTCGAACCGGCGACCCTCTGCTTGCAAAGCAGATGCGCTACCAACTGCGCCACGGCCCCTTGGGCGCGCCGAACCGAGGATCAAGCCCCCGCCTCCCACGCCAGGAAAGATCGCGCTGCGCGCGACGATCTCAGTCGACCGGGTCGGTGACCTCGGCCCAGAGATCGAGTTCGGCGCGGTCCTGCGCGATCTTGCGGTAGACCAGCAGCGCCACGCCGATCAGCCCCAGAGCGATCAAGAGCTTCTTCATATTGTTTCTCTCCCAGTTGTGTTGCCGTCGACCGCAGGCGGGCGGCCTGCGGCTGGATGCCCCTGGAGGCTGGTGGGCCTAGGAGGACTTGAACCTCCGACCTCTTCGTTATCAGCGAAGCGCTCTAACCGCCTGAGCTATAGGCCCGCACGCGCTTTGACCGGCCGGTCAATGCCCCGCGAGATTACCTCACCAAGGCCCGGCGGGGCAAGCGGACGGCCTCAGTGCTCCTTCAGGGTCACGCGCACGCCGCCGACAAGCGCCCCGATGATGTTGTAAATCACCGCCACCAGCGCCGAGATGATGGTGAAGGCGATCACGTTGATGACCGCGACGATGGTCGCCCCGGACATGATGCGGCTCGGCTCGACGTACTTCAGGATGTCGAGCGACTCCGGCCGGCTCTCGCCGACCACTTCTGTGATCATCTGGTCGATCTGGGTGAACACCGCCCGGTCGTTCAGCACCGTCCACAAGACCCATATGGACACCACGAAGGCGATGCCCAAGGCGATCGAGACCAGGAAGGCGATCTTCATGACCGACAGCGGCGCCACGTAGGACAGGTTCAGTTTGACCCGCTTCGAACCCTTGACGTTGGTCTGCGTGGCCGTTCCGGTCGCCTCGACGCCGGCCGCGGCCGCCGTCACCACCTTGGTGAAAGCCCCGGGGTCGCCGCCCGGCGCGCCACCCGCCACGCCAGCCACGCCCGCCACGCCAGCCACGCCGGCCGCCGCGATAGGCACGGCGCCAGTCCCAGCACCAGCACCAGCACCACCACCAGCTCCAGCACCAGCACCGACCGAACCAGCACCAGCCGCCCGCCCGCTCGTCCGCTGCGGGCCGGCCGGCCCCGTCGCCACCGGCACCGACCGAGTGGTCCGGTAGGACCGCTTCGACCCGGCCACCGACGGCCCGGTCCGGGGATGACTGGGGCCCGACTCGCCCTCGCCGTGCCCCACCCGCTTGACCGGCACCGACGCGCCGACGGGCTTCGGCCGCGACTTCGGCCGGATCGACGGCGGCGGCTCGACGGCGTGGCCGGACCGCCCGGCGCTTTTCGCCTGGGCCGGTTTGCGCTCCACCACGCCAGCCGCCGGCCGGGCTTTGGCGGAACCGGCTTCCGCCCCGGCCGCGGGCGCGGAGTCTGGTTCACTGCTCATGCGTCGTCACTCTCTCGTGCTTGGGCCTAATCTCACACAACGGTACCCGACGCGCCCGCCCGCCCGGGGCGTCCCCGGGTACCATCCCGCCGGGGCGCCGGTCAGCCGCCAACTCTCTAGTCCGATGCCGTCTGGTCGCCCTCGCCGCCGCCGTCCGGTTCCGGGACCGGCCCGGCGGCATCGGCCGTGTCCGATGCCGTCTGGTCGCCTTCCCCGACGCCGCCGGCCTCGACGCCGACCGCCGCCGCCTGCTCGACGTTGCGGGCGACGGCGATGATGCGGTCGTCCGGGTCCGGTTTGGCGAAGACCACGCCCATGGTGTCGCGGCCCTTGGCCGGGACCTCGTCAACCCGCGAGCGCACCACCTTGCCGCCCTGCATGATGACCATGACCTCGTCGTCCGGGTCGGCGATCAGCGCGCCCACCAGGTCGCCGCGCTGCTCGGCCAGCTTGGCGACTTTGATGCCGAGGCCGCCGCGGCCCTGGACGCGGTATTCGCCGACCGGCGTGCGCTTGGCGAACCCGCCCTCGGTGACCACGAAGACGTCGGCGCCGTCGCGCACCACGTCCATGGCCAGCAGCTCGTCGCCGTCCCGGAAACGCATGCCGGTGACGCCGGATGTGGCCCGGCCCATCGGCCGGAGCGCCTCGTCCCAGGCTGTGAACCGGATTGACATGCCTTTGCGGGAGACCAGCAGCAGGTCCATCGAGGAGTCGACCAGGCGGGCGGAGACGACCTCGTCTGAGACGCCATTGGCGTCCTCGCGGAGGTTGACGGCGATGATCCCGCCGCTGCGGGCGGAGTCGTAATCCGCCAGCACGGTCTTCTTGACCAGGCCCCGCTTGGTGGCCAGCACCAGGTATTCGGCCTGGTCGTAGTCCTTGATGGCGAGGACTTGGGCGATCCGCTCGCCAGGTTGGAAGGCCAACATGTTGGCGACGTGCTGGCCTTTGGCGTCGCGTCCGCCCTCAGGCAATTCGTAGCCCTTGGTCCTGTAGACGCGCCCGAAGTTCGTGAAGAACAGCAGCCAATGATGGGTGGTGGTGATGAAGAAGTGCTCGACCACGTCGTCCTCGCGCAGTTGGGCGCCTTTGACGCCCTTGCCGCCGCGCCTTTGTGAGCGGTACTGGTCGACCCGCGTGCGTTTGGCGTAGCCGCCGCGGGTGATGGTGACCACCACGTCTTCCTCCGGGATCAGGTCCTCGTCTGTGACCTCGCCCTCGAACGGCAAGATGCGGGTGCGGCGCTCGTCGCCGTAGCGGTCGACGATCTCAGCCAGCTCGTCCGCGACGATCTGGCGCTGGCGTTCCGGGCGGGCGAGGATGTCTTGGTAGTCGGTGATCCTCAGTTCGATGGCGGCGTGCTCGTCTATGATCTTCTGGCGCTCGAGGGCCGCCAGGCGGCGAAGCTGCATCTCCAGGATGGCGGTGGCCTGCAGTTCGTCCACGTCGAGCAGCCGCATCAGCCCCTGGCGCGCCACCTCGACCGAGGCTGAGGCCCGGATCAGGGCTATGACTTCGTCCATCGCGTCCAGGGCCTTCAGGTAGCCGCGCAGGATGTGGGCGCGGGCTTGGGCTTCCGCCAGCAGATAGCGGGTGCGGCGGACCACGACCTCGAGTTGGTGCGTGGTCCAGTGGCGCACGAACGAGTCAAGCGTGCGGGCCCGGGGCACGCCATCGACCAGCGCCAACATGTTGGCGCCGAAGGTGTCCTGGAGCTGGGTCTGCTTGTAGAGGTTGTTCAACACCACCTTCGGCACGGCGTCCCGTTTCAGCAGGATGACCAGGCGTTGCCCGGTGCGCCCGGACGACTCGTCGCGCAGGTCCGCGATCCCCTGGATGCGCCCGTCTTTGACCAGCTCGCCGATCCTGGCCGCCAACCGGTCGGGGTTGACCTGGTACGGCAGTTCGGTGACGACCAAGGCGTTCCGCCCGCCGATCTCCT
Source organism: Bifidobacteriaceae bacterium (assembly GCA_031278655.1). Classification (GTDB taxonomy): domain Bacteria; phylum Actinomycetota; class Actinomycetes; order Actinomycetales; family WQXJ01; genus JAIRTF01. The sequence goes on along the minus strand of JAITJZ010000097.1, from coordinate 10,937 downwards.
CGACCTCGACCACCGCGCGCATGGTGATCGAGCCGCGCCCGGTCCTGTAGGCGTCCTTGATGCCCCTGGTGCCCAGGATCATGGCCCCGGTGGGGAAGTCCGGCCCGGGGACGCGTTCGATCAGCGCCTCCAGCAGTTCCTCGCGGGGGGCGTCGGGGTGGTCGAGATGCCATTGGACTCCGGCCGCGACCTCGCGCAGGTTGTGCGGCGGGATGTTTGTCGCCATCCCGACCGCGATCCCGGCCGAGCCGTTGACCAGTAGGTTCGGGAACCGCGAGGGCAGGACGACGGGCTCTTTGGCGCGCCCGTCGTAGTTGTCCTGGAAGTCGACCGTGTCGCGCTCGATGTCGCGCACCATCTCCAGGGCCAGGGGCGCCATCCGGCACTCGGTGTACCTGGGCGCGGCGGCGCCATCGTCCCCGGGAGACCCGAAGTTGCCTTGGCCGTCGACCAGCGGGTAGCGCAGCGACCAGTCCTGCACCAACCGCACCAAGGTGTCGTAGATGGCCGAGTCGCCGTGCGGGTGGTATTGGCCCATGACCTCGCCGACCACGCGCGTGCACTTGGAGTAGCCGCGGTCGGGGCGGTAGCCGCCGTCATACATGGCGTAGATGACGCGCCGGTGGACCGGCTTGAGGCCGTCGCGGATGTCCGGCAGCGCCCGCCCGACTATCACGCTCATGGCGTAGTCGAGGTATGAGCGGCGCATCTCCGCCTGGAGGTCGACCGGTTCGACACGGCCGGCGTCGACCAATGTGGGGCCGTCCTGCGGCTGTGGTTCTGTCAGATCGTTGTCAGTCACTGGGATTCCTAAATGTCAAGGAAGCGGACGTCGTGGGCGTTGCGTTGGATGAAAGCCTTGCGCGACTCGACGTCTTCCCCCATCAGGATCGAGAAGGTCTCCTCGACGGCGGCGGCCTCCTCCATCTCGACTTGCAGCAGCGTGCGCTGCTCCGGGTCCATGGTGGTCTCCCACAACTCTTGGTAATTCATCTCCCCCAGACCCTTGTAGCGCTGGATGCCGTTGTCTTTGGGGATGCGTCGGCCGGCCTCGACCCCGGCCGCGAGCATCTGGTCGCGTTCCCTGTCCGAGTAGGCGAACTGATGCTCCGCGTTGGTCCATTTCAGCCGGTACAGCGGCGGCTGGGCCAAGAAGACGTTGCCGTTCTTGATCAGCGACGGCATGTACCGGTAGAGCAGCGTCAGCAGCAGCGTCTGGATGTGCTTGCCGTCCACGTCCGCGTCCGCCATCAGGATGATCTTGTGGTACCGCAGTTTGGCCAGGTCGAAGTCTTCGCCGATGCCCGTGCCGAAGGCCGTGATGAGGGCCTGGATCTCGGCGTTGGACAGGGCCCGGTCGAGGCGGGCCTTCTCGACGTTCAGGATCTTGCCGCGGATCGGCAGGATGGCCTGAGTCTCCGGGTTGCGCCCGCGGATGGCCGAGCCGCCGGCCGAGTCGCCCTCGACTATGAACACTTCCGAGACGGACGGGTCCCGCGAGGAGCAGTCTTTCAACTTGCCGGGCATGCCGCCGGATTCGAGCAGTCCCTTGCGGCGGGTGGCCTCGCGGGCTTTACGGGCAGCCAGGCGGGCGGCCCCGGCCTGGAGCGCCTTGCGGATGATGTCTTTGGCCTCGGCCGGATGCGAGTCGAGCCAGTCCCCGAGCCGTTCCCCGACCACCTTTTGAACGAAGGTCTTGGCCTCGGTGTTGCCCAGTTTGGTCTTGGTCTGGCCCTCGAATTGCGGCTCTTTCAGTTTCACGGAGATGACCGCCGTCAGGCCCTCGCGGACGTCTTCGCCGGTCAGGTTGTCGTCTTTGTCCTTGAGCAGGTTCTTGTCCCTGGCGTACCGGTTGACCAGCGAGGTCAGCGCCGCCCGGAAGCCTTCCTCATGGGTGCCGCCGTCCGTGGTGTTGATGGTGTTGGCGAAGGTGTGCACCGCCTCCGAATAGGCGGTGGTCCACTGCATCGCGATCTCCACCGAGATGCTCGAGTCCGGGGCCTCCGACTCGAAGTAGATGACCTCCGGGTTGACAGCCTCGCTCTTGCGGGCGGCGTTGAAGTGTTCGACGTAGTCGATCAGCCCGCGGTCGAACCGGTAGGTGACGGCCCGGACGGTGCCGGTCTCCTCCGGTCCCTCTTGGCCGGTGTCGTAACTCGGCCGCTGGTCGGTCAGCGAGATGGTCAGCCCCTTGTTCAGGAACGCCATCTGCATGAAACGCAGACGCAAGGTCTCGAAATCGAAGTCGGTGGTCTCGAAGATGTCCGGGTTCGGCCAGAAGGTGATGACCGTGCCGGTGCGACCCGTCGGCGCCCCGCGCCTGATCTCCCCCACCGGCGAGCCGCGGTCGAACTCCATGTTCCACACGAACCCGTCCCGGTAAACCTCCGCCTCCAACCGGCTGGACAAGGCGTTGACCACGGACACGCCGACTCCGTGCAGGCCGCCGGAGACGGTGTAACCGCCGCCGCCGAACTTGCCGCCGGCGTGCAGCACGGTCAAAACCAGTTCCAGGGCGGTCTTCTGCTCGGCCGTGTGCACGGCCACCGGGATGCCGCGACCGTTGTCCTCGACCCGGAGCGCGCCATCGGGCAAGATGACCACTTCGATGCGGGTGGCGAAACCGGCCAAGGCCTCGTCCACCGAGTTGTCGACAACCTCATAGACCAGGTGGTGCAGGCCGCGCTCGCCGGTCGACCCGATGTACATGCCGGGCCGTTTGCGGACCGCGTCCAAGCCCTCCAGGACGGTTATGTCATCGGCGTCGTAATGCGCTTGCTCCGGCGGTTCGGAGATTGCCTGGTCGGGCAAACTGGGCACGTCTTCAGCTTTCTGTTGAGATCCGGATTGGCCTATCGCAGGCCAGAAACTACCTTCCGGGCACGCGGGCCCGGACTGTGTACGGGGGTAGCCGAGAGACAGTTTAGCGCGTCACAGGCTGGTTTGGCGGTTTCGGGGCGGTTTCGGGGCGGTTTGGTCGCTGCCGGCTGAATCCGGGCGTCAGACTTTGAAGCGCCCCCGGCGCCTCACGGCGCCTCCAGGCCCCAGCACCTCGACCGCGTTGACCAGTTCCGGGCCGACCCGTTTGGCGATGGCCGCCTGGAGCTGCGGCGACAGCAGCCTGATCTGGGCCGCCCACGGCGACGAGTCGGCTTTCACGGTCAGCTTGCCCTGCTCCAGGCCGACCACCTGGCAATGGGCCGCCACCTGGGGACCAACGATCTGCGCCCAGTCCGCCAGCAGGGCGCCGACCGAGGCTTCGGTCTGCCAGCCTTCGACGGCGATCAGCTCATCGACCAGTTCGCCGGCCAGCTTCGGGTCGCGCCCGTCAGACCACGCCGCCGGGCGTGTCCCGGCCCTGAACTTGGTCGATCCGCGCATGATCCGCGCCAGGGCCGCCTTCTCCGCCGCCGGGCGCTGCCCGCCCTCCCGCTCCTCGCCGCCCGCCGGGCGCTGCCCGGGCGCCTGCCCCTGGCCGACCGGGGCATCATCCCTCATCGCGGGTCACCCGGCCGTCCGCCACCGTGTGCCAGCGGTCGGTCAAACCAGCGGGCACGTCTTCCCTGACCGCCGCCGTCACCAAGACCTGTTCGACGCCTTCCACCAGGCCAGTCAACGCCTGGCGGCGCTGGCTGTCCAGTTCGGCGAAGACGTCGTCGAGGATCAGGATCGGGTCGTCGCCCAATTCCGCCCTGATCACCGCGAAGGAGCCCAGTCGCAGCGCCAGGGCCAGCGACCACGACTCGCCGTGGGAGGCGTAGCCGCGAGCCGGCAAGCCGTTCAACGCCAACACCAAGTCTTCGCGGTGCGGCCCGTGGAGGGTCGCCCCGCGCTCGATCTCACGCTGGCGGGCCGCCGCCATCGCCTCTCTCAAACTCCCCTCGATCTGGGCGACGTCATCGGACACCGCCACGCTGGGCCGATACTCGACCGCCGCCTCGCCGCCGGACGCCAACCGGCCGTAAAAATCCGCCACCGGGCCGGCCAACGCCGCCGTCAAGCGCAGGCGCTGGGCCATGATCGCCGCCCCAAGCGCAGCCGCCGGGCCGTCCCAGACCTCCAGTTCCTCCGACTGCTCGCGCCGCGCCTGGGCCGGCAGCGCCGCCAGCCGCTTGAGCAAGGCCGAACGCTGGCGGATGACCTTGTCATAATCGGCCAGGACCTTGGCCAGCGACGGCCGCAGCTGGACAGCCAACTCGTCCAACAGCCGGCGGCGCAACTCCGGCCCGCCCTTGACCAAGGCCAGGTCCTCCGGCACGAAGGCCACCGCCCTGGTGACACCCAAGAGCGCCGACGGCTTGACCTTGGCGCGTCCCAACAAAGCCCGGTTGGCCTGGCCCGGCCGGATTTCGAGGCTGACCGATGCCGCCCGCCGGCCTCTCGCCAAACGCGCCCGGATGATCGCCTTGGCCGCTCCTTGGCGGACCAACGCCTGATCGGCGGCGGTGCGATGCGAAGACAGCGTCGCCAGGTAAGCCACCGCCTCGACCAGGTTCGTCTTGCCCTGGCCGTTGGGCCCGGCGAAGGTCGTCACCCCCGGCTCCAGGCGCACCGAGACGTCGGCGTGGGACCTGAAATCCGTCAAGGCCAGGTCCGTCAGATGCATCTGGTTCGGATCAGACCGTGAAACGGATCGGCACCAGCAAATACCTGTAATCCGGTTTGACCTGGCCGTCCGCCTCGCCTTGGAACAGCACCGGCCTGGTCGCCGAGGTCATCGACAGCCGCACCGATGGCGCGTCGATCACCGAGAGACCCTCAAGCAGGTAGTGCGGGTTGAAGGCGACGGTGATCGGGCTGGTGACATCGGCTTGAAGAACCTCCGAGGCCTGGGCGTCATCGCCGGTGCCGGCGTTCAAGACCGCCTCGCCCTCGCTGAAGGCGATCTGGACCGGCGTGTTGCGCTCCGCCACCAAGGAAACCCGGCGCACCGCCTCGATCAGAGGCGTCACCGCCAAGACCGCCGCGTTGTCGAACGTGTCCGGCAACAGTTTGCGCACCTGCGGATACTCGCCGTCGATCAGCAAAGAGGTTGTCTCGCGGCCGGCCGCCGCGAAGCCGATGATGTCGGCGATCCCCGGCGCCGTCAGAGAGACCTCGATCTCCTCGGTGTGCCCGAACGCCTTCGCCACCTCGCTCAGCGTCCTGGCCCGGACCAGAGCCACGCGCGACACATCCGGGCTGGTCGGCTTCCAAGTCAGCTCCTTGATGGCGAGGCGGTAACGGTCGGTCGCCAAGAAGGTCAGCTTCTCGCCCTCGATCTCAACGCGCACGCCAGTCAGCAGCGGCAGCGTCTCATCGCGGGTGGCCGCCACGGCCACCTGGCCCACGGCCGAGGCGAACCGGCCAGCCTCGATGGCGCCGACAGCGCTCGGCAGTACCGGCAGCGCCGGGTAATCGTCCAACGGCATGGTCAGGAGCGTGAAAGTCGAAGACCCGCAGGTCACAACCGCCTTGGCCCCCTCAAGTTGGAAGGTCACCGGTTTGGCCGGCAGGAGCTTGGCGATCTCCGCCAGCAGGCGTCCGGACACCAGCGCCTGACCGGCGTCCTCGACATCGGCCCCGATCTCGATCTTGGCCGAGACCTCGTAATCGAAGCTGGCGAGGGTGACTTTGCCGCCGTCCTCTGTCTCCGCCTTCACTTTCACACCCGTCAGCACCGGGCTTGGTGGGCGGGCGGGCAAGGCTCGCGCGACCCAGCCGACCGCGTCGGCCAAAACGTCTCTGTCGACCATGAATCTCATGGCATTCCCTCCGAATCGTTGCTGTTCCGCTCCAACCCTACGCCGAGAACAAAAAGGCCGGTCCCAGAACACGCTATGTGGGCTGTCCACAGCCATCCTCTTTGAGACAAGTAATCGTAGTAGTAGGGGCGGTGGATATTGTGGGCGAGGTGTCGATCAGCAGGTGGCGGCCCGGTGCGGGCTGTGGAAGCGGCGGGGGACGAGCGGTGGAAAGGAACCGGCGGCTGTGGAATCCCGTCCGGGAGGCGCGGCCGTCCACAGCCGGGGCGGCGGATGTGCCCAGCCGAGGGGTCGTCTTCAACCGCTGTCCACAGGTTTACCCACAACTGGGGAATTCCAAGCGATTCGAATTATTCCGCGCTCAGGCGCTGGCCTGTTGTTTGATCCGGTAGGTCAGCTCGGAGATTTTGGTGTAGAGGGCGGGCTTTTCTGAGAGCGTCGATTTGACCTTGTTGCAGGCGTGCAGAACCGTGGTGTGGTCGCGCCCGCCGAACTCCCGGCCGATCGACGGCAACGACAAGTCAGTCAATTCGCGGCACAGATACATGGCGATTTGGCGGGCCTCGACCAGATTTCGGCTCCGCGACGGGCCGGAAATGTCCTCGAGGCTGAGGGAGAAATAGCCGGCCGTCTGGCCGATGATGAGGCTCGGTGTGATCTCCGTCTCATGGTCGGTGATCAGGTCGCGCAGGACGATCTCAGCCAGCGGCAACTCCACCGGCTGCGAATTGAGGTTGGCGAAAGCGGTCACCCGGATGAGGGCCCCCTCCAACTCGCGGATGTTTGACGACACCCGCGAGGCGATGTATTCGAGCACGTCATCGGGGGCGTTCATGCCTTCGCTGGCGGCCTTTTGCCGCAAAATGGCGATGCGGGTCTCGAGTTCCGGCGGCAGCACGTCGGTTTGCAGCCCGCCCTCGAAACGGGTCAAAAGGCGGTCTTGGAACCCGTTGAGCTGTTTTGGCGGGGTGTCCGAGGTAATGACGATGTGGCTGCCGGAGTTGTAAAGCGTGTTGAAAGTGTGAAAGAACTCCTCCATGGTCTGACCTTTTCCGGTCAGGAATTGGATGTCGTCTATCAGCAGGATGTCGTTGCTCCGGTAACGGTATTTGAACGCCTCCATCTGGCCCACCTGCACGCAGTTGATGAAGTCGTTGGCGAACTCCTCCGATGTCGTGTAGAGGATTTTGAGGGAGGGGTCGAGGGTCAGGGCGTAGTTCCCGATGGCGTGGATCAGGTGGGTCTTGCCCAGGCCGGAGCCGCCGTAAATGAAAAGGGGGTTGTAGGTCTTGGCGGGCGATTCGGCGACGGCTCGGGCGGCGGCGGCGGCGAAACGATTTGACGATCCGACCACGAAAGTCTCAAATGTGTAACGGGGTTGGAGATGGCTTTGATGGCCGGAAGGGTTCGGGGCCGTGGCCGGAGCCGGTTCGGGGGCCGGGTCCGGCTCGACCGGTTCGGGCAGAGGCGGGTCGGCTAAAGTCGCGTCCACGCTGATGGCGAAGTTGATCGGGCGCCCGGCGGCGGCGGCGAGCGCCTCCATCAAGGCGTCGCGCGACTGCGACTCAAGGAACTCCTTGGCGTAATCGTTCGGCACCGCCAACAGGGCCGTGTCGCCGACCAATCCCAGCGGTTTGACCAGTTGGACGAACCCGTAACCCTGACCCATGACCCGGCCCGAGGCGACCATCGACCCGACGGCCGAGTTCCAGAGTTGCTCCATGCCCTGCGTGACGCTCAACGCTGGCTCCTTTCGCGGCGAAGACTGAGGACCAAGCCTACTGGCGCTGGCGGGCGGCATCGGGCGTTGGCCGCCCCGGTTTGACCTCAGCCCCCTCGGGGCCTACATTTTGATGCGGTTATGCGATGACTCCTGCCCGTTTTTGCGGGCGCCCGCTGCGCAGGGATGGGGCAGTCGCGGAATCAACGTCATCCTCGGCGCCGGCGAGATGACCACCCAGGACCTTGCAGGAGCAGTCACGTGACAAAGAGGACTTTCCAGCCGAACAACCGGCGGCGCGCCCGGAAACATGGGTTCCGCCTGCGCATGCGGACCCGCGCCGGACGGGCCATCCTGGCGGCGCGCAGGCGCCGGGGGCGCGTCAAACTGAGCGCGTAAGAAGACGGCGCCGTGCTGGGCCGGGCGCACCGCCTGCGGCGGCGAGCCGATTTCCGCGATGTCGTCCGCCATGGGCGGCGGGCAGGGAACCGGTTGGCCGTCGTCCACGTGGCGGCCCAAGCCGGCGATGACGCGACTTGGCAGGCCGGGCTGGTGGTCTCGAAAGCGGTCGGCAACTCGGTTGTCCGCCACCGGGTGGCCCGTCGGCTGAGGGCGGTGATGGCTGCTGAGATGCCCAAATTGGGCGACCCGAAACGGGTGGTGGTGCGGGCGCTGAGACCGACGGCATCGGCGGCTTACGGCGACTTGGAACGAGCGGTCGGAAGATCCTTGAGGGAGGCGACTCGATGAGGCGGGCGAAGTCGTGGCCGAGCCAGGCAGTCGCCGGGCTGATCGGCGGGTACCAACGGCGCGTCTCGCCGCTGTTCGCGCCGCGGTGCCGGTTTTATCCCTCGTGCTCGAATTACGCGGCCGAGGCGGTGGCGACCCACGGGTTGATGAGGGGCGGGGCCATGGCGATGTGGCGGTTGGCGCGGTGCCAGCCGTTTTCAGCCGGGGGCGTTGATTATGTGCCGGCGCGGGTGGAAATCCGGTGGCGGGGAGCGGAGAGGTAGAGCATGGATTTCCTTGACCCAATTCTGAAGCCGATCATGTGGGTGGTCGCTTGGATAATGTACGGCGCCCACCAGGCGGCGATCTGGGCGCGGTTGCCGAATGGTGTGGCGTGGGTCTTGTCGATCGTGGTGCTGGTCATAATCATGCGTTTGATAATGATCCCGCTGTTCGTCAAACAGATAAAGTCGTCGCGCGGGATGCAATTGCTGCAGCCGGAATTGCAAAAAATACAGCGGCGGTACAAGGGCAAGACCGACCCGGTGTCGCGGCGGCGCATGCAAGAGGAGACGATGGCGCTGTACAAGGCCCACGGCTCCAACCCGATGAGCGGCTGTTGGCCGGTCCTGGCGCAGTCGCCGCTGTTCTTTGCCCTGTTCAGAGTGCTGTACAAGCTGAGTTCGATAGCCGACCCGGACTCTGGGATCGATCCCATAGGACCGATAGACCAGGGCGTCGCCCAAGAGATCGTGGGCACCAAACTATTTGGCGCGCCGTTGTCTGCGACTTTCCTCAATCCCGAGACCTGGGGCGACGCCTCGCCAGTGGCGGTGCGGATCGTGACCGTGATCCTGATAATCCTCATGTCGGTCACGACTTTCACCACTCAGCGGCAGTTGACGATGAAGAACATGCCGCAGACCGCCATGGACAATCCCATGTTCCGGACCCAGAAAATCATGATGTACATGATGCCTGGCATTTTCGCCGTCTCAGGCGTCAATTTCCCGATCGGCGTCCTGATTTATTGGTTCACCACTAACCTGTGGTCCATGGGCCAGCAATTCTTCGTGATTCGGAACATGCCGGCGCCTGGCTCCGAGGCGGAGGCGCGCATGAAGGCGCGGAAAGCCAGGAGGCAGGAGCGGAAAGGCGTTCCGGAGGTGGAGGAAGCCGCCGGGCCCGATGCCGTGGGCGCAGATCCGGGAGCGGCCGCGACCCAGCGGGCGCAGCCTAGGCGGACGAGCCGGGCGCGGCGGCGCTCGGGGCCGTTGCAGGCGGCGAACCCGTCGCCCCGGGCGGACGATCCGCGCCGCGAGATCGAGCCTGATGACGCCGCGCCGGGGCCGGCGGCCGGCGGCTTAGGTAGCTCTGCGGCTGACTCCGCGGCTGGCTCCGCCGATCAGGGCGCGGGCGGCGCGGGCAAGGCGGGCGGCGCGCCCAAGGCGGGCGCGGCCAAAGCGTCGGCGAAACCGGGCGGGACCAGTGGCCAGCGCCAGCAACCCAAGAAGAAGCCCCGCAAGAGGCGCAAGTGAAGGAGACAACAGTGACCGAGAGCACGTCAGCCGCAGCGGCCGCCAGCGCCATCAAGCGACTCGAAGAACAGGGCGAGGTGGCCGCCGATTACCTAGAGGAATTGCTCGACATAGCCGACCTGGGCGGCGACATCGACATCGATGTCGAGCACGGGCGGGCGGTGGTGGCGATCGTCTCCGACGATCCGCTGGAGCGTGACTTGGAGCGCCTGGTCGGTCCGGGCGGCGACATCCTCGAAGCCTTGCAGGAACTGACGCGGATCGCCGTCCAGACAAAAACCGGCGAGCGGAGCCGGTTGCTGTTGGACATCTCCGGTTACCGCGCCAACCGCCGTGAGGAACTGCGGGCGGTGGCGGCCGAGGCCGTCGAAGAAGTCAAGGCCAAGGGCGTCAAGTTGGCGCTTGAGCCGATGAACGCCTTCGAGCGCAAGATGGTCCATGACGCGGTCGCGGAGGCGGGCTTGGTCAGCCGGTCCTCAGGCGCCGAGCCGACCCGCTATGTGGTGATCCAGCCCGCCTCGGCTGAGCCTGCTGAGCCTGCTGAGCCTGCTGAGCGCGCTGAGCCCGCTGAGCCGGCCGAGCCCTCGGCCGCCGCGGAGCCCGCGGCTGAGTGAAGGAGTTCTTCGGGCCGGCTCTGCCCGGCGTCGAGCGCCTGGCGGAACTGCTGCGGGCTAACGCCGTCGAGCGCGGTCTGATGGGACCGCGCGAAATGGAACGCTTGTGGGAGCGTCATCTGATCAACTCGGGCGTCCTGGCGGGCTTCTTGCCGGACGCTGGTCTGGTGGTGGACGTCGGCTCGGGCGCCGGCCTGCCCGGTCTGGTGCTGGCCATCCAGCGCCCTGATCTCGATTTCGAGTTGGTGGACTCGATGGGGCGGCGGACCGACTGGCTTCGGGAGGCGGCCGGGGCGCTGGGGCTCGACCGCGTGACGGTGACCCGGGCGCGGGCGGAGGACCTCGGCGCCAGGCGGACGGCATCGGCGGTGGTGTCGCGGGCGGTGGCGCGCCTGGACAAACTGGCAGCCTGGACGACTGGGCTTCTCAGACCCGGCGGCGTCTTCCTGGCGCTCAAGGGCGCGGGCGCGGCCGACGAGCTGGCTGGATGCGCGCCGCAGATGATCGCGCGCGGACTGGCCGCGCCCGAAGTCCTCGAGCTCGCGCCCCTGCCCGGAATCGATCCGACCTACGTGGTCCGCGCCCTGCGCGC
>JAITJZ010000045.1 GCA_031278655.1 Bifidobacteriaceae bacterium | reverse complement strand
CGGAATATTCCTGTGTAGAAATACTGCCGATTTCCCGGCGCATTGGCGCAGGTCAACCGCTATTCGGCCGAATCGCGCCGGTAGGTGGACTCGACGCGGCGCGGTTGGGGGCGGTTCGGGGGAACGCCCGCGGGCGGCGGCCCGGCGGCGGGCGGCGCCGGGCAAGCCAAAGCGCAAACGGGCCAAGGTCCTCGTCGCCGCAAGTCTCGCCGTCGCGCTGGCGGCGGGCGCCGGCGGCGCCTACCGGTGGTGGTACGGCAGGGCCGCCGATCCAAACGACCCGACCGGGAGCGGCACAGCCCTGACCTTGAACGCCGACTACCTCGAAACGCTGCCTTACGACTTCGCCGAACCGCGAACTGTCAAAGCTGACAGCGAGGTGGTCATCTCTTTCAACAGGGATGTCGATCTGGTCGAACTCGTCACGTCTGGCACCGACTCGGCTGAGACAGACAGCGAGGACGAACCCCTGCACCACATGCTCGACTTCACCCGCATAGCCGATGTCTTCTCCGATCCGGGCTTGACCCAGCGGATCAGCGCCGTTGTGACCGTGGGCCGATCCGAGACAGATATTGTCATCAGGCCGTTGGTCTTCGGCGGCGATTTTGATCAGGTATCCATGATCGAGGAGGTCTGGTGGGAAACCGATGTGCTGTTCGTCGCCCAATATTGGGGCGCCGATGGCGGCGAACTGGCCAGGTCGTTGGTCACCCCGGTGATCGTCGAATCCGACAAAGGCACGCGCCTGGCGCCCGTTCAAGGGTTCGCCTACAGTTTGGCGGCCGACGGCACAGTCGACTTCTCGTGGGAGCCGGTCGAGGGAGCGGACAGCTACATAGTCGTGCTGCAACGAGAACGCCGCTGGTCGGTCGTCACCGAAGACGGCGCCGAGGCGGAGATGGTGGAGCGGCAGTGGGAAGAGAGGCGCCCGCAGGTCGACTTGCTGATCAAGACCGACAGGACCCAGGCCAACAGCAGCGCCGACGCTCTCGATGGGCTGAGCGGAATGTATGACACCCTCGATGGGGTCACCTACTTCCAAAACCGCGCTTTTGATGCCGCCCCGGTCGACCAAGACCAGATCGCCGAAAACCGAGCTGAGGCGGCCGCCACCGATGGTCTCAGCTCCGGTTACCTGGGCGACTTCGACATCAACAAGACTGATTTGATGTCGGTGGCGGTGCTGGCGCTGAACTTGGAATCCGAACAGTTCGGGACAGCCGCATGGCAAGACCTGACGCCAGCCCTGGCGCGCATCCCAACCGGCACCGCGCTGCAGGCCGCCTTTGAGTTGAGGGACGCCTGCGACCCGTTTGAGTCAGCGCTGGACGCCTGGGCGGAATGCCTCTCCCGCATCCCGGTGACCATGGCAGACGGGCACACGGCAATGGCCAAAGCGCGATTCGACCTCGACGGCGCCGAATACGACGGCTCGAGCCTGGCTATCTACGCCTCCATGGAAGAAGGCGGCCTCATCGGCGTCGAGATTCGCCACTACCATGTCGGCGCGGATTGGCGGGCGCAAGTCGAGGCCGGGCTGGAGGCCGCTGCCCACAGCGGCCAAGGCGCCGGGTTGGAGGACTTCGCCGGTTACACCGAACACGATTTGGAAGCCATGGTGCAGGAATTGGAGGAGGCCGAACTCTCGGACACCATGCCCGAAGTGCCGTATCCGGTGAGCGGGTCGTCCGAATACGTTCAATTTGTCGCTGCCAACCTGATCGCGGGGAACCGGTATCTCGACATAACCCGCTTCGAGGACGGCGGGATCGGGACCCCTTCCTTCGAGGATGTGCTCGGCGAGGCTGTCTACCAAAACCCGTACATACTCGACCACGCGCCGCGGTCGAGGACTTGGGACAGAGACGGCAAGGTCCTGGCCTACGTGAGCTTTGCCAGAACGGACTTCGACGCGGCCGAGGCCGCCCCCATGCAAGAACGCGTTCTTGCGGCGGCCAACCGGGCCGTGGCCCAGGTGATCTCCAACGGCATGTCAGACCGGGACAAAGCCCTGGCGCTCAACAAGTGGCTGATCGACCAGGCCGCTTATGATTACGACGCCTTGGAGGCCATCAACGCGGCCACCACCGCGGAAGAAAAGGCGTCCATTTTCGATTCCTTCCCCAACAACCAGAACGCCTACGGCGTGCTGGTGGAAGGCAAGGGCGTGTGCGCCAGCTACGCCCAAGCCTACAAAGCGCTGGCGGACGCCGCCGGGCTGCGGGCGGTGGTGGTGGCCGGGGTTGTCCTGGAGAGCGGCGAAAGGCACGCCTGGAACAGGGTCTTCATGGATGGGAAGTGGCAGAACGTGGACGTTACCTGGAACGACGGCGGCGACCCGACCGAGTACTTCGGCGTCACCGACGCGTCCCTGGAGCGCGCCCCGGACTGGAGCTGGATGACGGACACCGTGCTGCGTTCCTACGCCGCCGACTAGCCCCGCCAAGCCCAAAGGCGGCGGGCGCGGTCAGCCGGCCCGTCAGGGACTGGCGTTCGGGGTCGGCTGCGTGGCCGGGTCCGGCCCGCGAGAGATGATCAGCGTGATGGTGTCACCGGCCTTGGCCTCGGCCCCGGCCGCCGGGTTGGTTCCGATCACCCTGTCGGCGGGGACGCTCGAGTCGTAGGCCCGCTCCTCGGTGACCTTCAGCCCCAACGACTCCAAGGTCGCTTTGGCTGAAGCGGCGGTGGTCTCCGCCAGTTCCGGGATCTTCACCGCCGCCGCCGCCTCGGCCACCACCAGCACGATCTTCGACTTCTGATCCACCGTCTGACCCTCGCCCGGCTCCAAACGGATGACGGTCCCGGCCGTCTTGTCGGACTGCTCGTTCTTGACATCGCTGGGCTCCAGCCCGGCGGCCGAGATCAAAGAAGTGCACTCGGCGACCGTCTTGCCGACGCAGGTGGGAACCGTCGTCTTGCCGCTGGAGATGAGCAGCTTGACCTTGTCGCCGGCGCGAGCCGGCTCGCCCGCGGCCGGCTCCGAGCCGATGACCATGTCCTTGGCGACAGTCGGGCTGTCGCGGGTCTCAAAGCTCTCGAACTCCAAATTGTTCTCTTGGAGCGCGGCCCGGGCCGCGTCCTGAGTCATGTTGGCGGTTTCCGGGATGGTGACGTCGGCCGGGCCGAGCGAGACGATGTAGCGAACCGTGTCCCCAACCTGCACGGGCTGGCTGGAAGCCGGGTCGAAACGGACCACCAGCCCCTTCGCAACGGTGTCGCTGGCCTCGGGGGCGCCCTCGGCGGCCTTCAGCTTGACCTTCTCCAGAGCGGTGATCGAGTCTTCGACGGTTCGGCTCTCCGGCACCGGCGGCACCTTGACCTGCGTGGGCGTGCTGGTGGGCGGCGCCTGCGTGGGCGCGCCCCGATTCATGAGCAGGACCAGGGCCAGGATCGCCAGCAGGACGGCCACCACCCCGGCGATCACCGAGATGATGACGACGCGCTTCTTGCGTTTCGCCTTCTCGTCGGCCTCCTCCTGGGCCAGCCGGTCGGCATCGGGCAAAATTCCAACCTGGTCGAACGTGGGCCCCACGGGCGGCGGCGGCAGGAAGCTGGCGGGCGGGGCGGCCAAGGTGGCGACCGTGGGCGGGCCCAACACCTGCGTGGAGTCCTCGACCACGGCCGCCACCGGCGGGGCCGAGACCCGGCCGCCGTGTTTCGCGGCTTGCAGATCGGCCAGGAACTCCGAGGCCGTGGCGTAACGGTGGTTGCGGTCCTTGGTCAGCGCCTTGATGACGATCTGGTCGAGCACCGCGGGCACATCCGGCGCGTAGGCCGAAGGCGGCACGGGATGCTCGCGGACGTGCTGGTAGGCGACGGCCACCGCCGAATCGCCCTGGAAGGGCGGGCGCCCGGTCAGCAGCTCGAACAGGACGCAGCCGGTCGAATAAAGGTCGGAGCGGGCGTCGACGTTCTCGCCCCGAGCCTGCTCCGGCGAGAGGTACTGGGCGGTGCCGATGACCGCCTGGGTCTGGGTGACCGCGTCGGAGGTTTCCGCCAGCGCCCGGGCGATCCCGAAGTCCATGACCTTGACCTGGCCGGACACCGTCAACATGATGTTGCCCGGCTTGATGTCGCGGTGCACAATCCCGGCGTGGTGGGCGTATTGCAAAGCCGACAGGACGCCAATGGTGATGTCCGTCGCCTCGTCGATGGGCAGAGCCGTGCCGTCGTGCATCAGTTCGCGCAGAGTGTGGCCCTCGACGTACTCCATGATGATGAACGGCAGGTGGTGGGCCACGCCGGCCGCGTCGGTGACGACGTCCTCGCCGGTGTCGTAAACAGAGACGATGGCGGGGTGGTTGAGGGAGGCGGCGGCCTGGGCCTCGCGCCGGAAACGGGTCTGGAAGGACGGGTCTCGGGCCAGGTCGGACCGCAGTAGTTTGATTGCGACGGTCCGTCCGAGGCGTGTGTCGCGGCCGACGTGGACTTCCGCCATGCCGCCGCGGCCGATCAACTCGCCAACCTCGTAGCGGCCAGCCAGAATCCGTGGAGTGAAATCCGCCACCGATCTACCTTTCCGTGATAGGGCCCAATTCGGGCACCGTGCTAACTATACTTACCGGCGCCGCCCCCGCCGGAGCCGTTTGGTCGCCTCCGAAGCGGCCGAGCGATTGCCGATCGGCCGTCAACACGTTCAGGAAACCAATCACGATGATTATGAGCAGGCCAATCCCGACCAGGATCGCCCAAATCCAGTCCCGCCTCCGCCTGGCCCGCCTCGCCCGCTCGGGCCGTCGCGCCGCCGGCTGAGCGCTGATCGCGGGCCCGAGGCGTTGGGCCGGCGCCAGCCGTTCGAGCGGCGCCGCCAGCGTGGCGCGGCTCGGCAGGGGGGGCGCCGGGGGGACCGGGCGCGCCACCGGCGGCAGTCGCGCCGGGGCGGCCATTCGCCCGATGCCGTCGCCCGCGTCCGCCCTTGGGGCGCCGGCCGGCGGTCTGCCGGGGCTGGGCGGTGGTTCGGGGGCGCGCCGCCTTTCGAGTGGGGGTGGCTTTTCGGGCGTTGCCGGTCCGGCTGGCGGCGGCTCGCCCGGGGCGGCGGTTGGCTTGTGCGCGGGACGACCCTCGGGCGCGGCCGGTCCCGGTGGCGCGGGAGGTCCCGATGGCGCGGGCGGTCCCTGTGGTGCGGGCGGTCCTGGCGGCGCGGGCGGCCAGGGCGGCGCCGACTCAACAACCGGGCTGGCGGCGGTGGCCGGCGCGGGCGGGGGCTTGAGCGACGCCAACGGCGGGGCCGGCTGCTCGGCGGTGCCCGGCGGCCGGCCGCCGCGATCCCCGACGGGCCCCAAAATGGCCGCCCGCCCACCCGCGCGCGAGGTCAACAAGCGGTCGGCCAGACGGCGGTGGGTCTCCAAAACTTCGCCGAACCGCGCGGCCAACTGCGCGCCATCGGCGGGCCGCCGGGCTGGGTCCTTGTCGAGCAACTGCCCCACCAAATCCGCCAACGACCGCTCAACCGAACCCGGCAACGGCGGCGGCGGCTCGTTGACCTGCGCCAACGCTATCGCCACATAGTTGACGCCGCCGAACGGCCGGTGCCCGGCCAGCGACTCGTAGGCGATCACGCCGAGCGAGTACAGGTCGCCGGCGGGGGTGACGGCCCGGCCCAAGGCCTGCTCCGGCGCGAGGTACTGGGCGGTGCCCATGACCTTGCCGGTGTCCGTCAAGGCCAACTGCCCATGAGCCACCGAGATGCCGAAATCGGTCAGCTTGACGTGGTCAGAGGACCCCAACAAGATGTTGCCGGGTTTGACGTCGCGGTGGACCACCCCGGCGGTGTGCGCCGCGTGCAGGCCCAAGGCCGACTGGATCAAGATCGGCAGCAGCCGCAGCGGCGCGATGGTCGCGTGCGCGGCCAGGACGTCCGCCAGGGACTGACCGTCGACGTATTCCATCACCAAATAGCCGGTGCCCTCGTGTTCCCGGTAATCGTGGACCTTGGTGATGTTGGGATGGTTCAGCATCGAGGCGTTGCGGGCCTCGATCCGCAGGCGCTTGAGGGAAGTCTGATCGCCGGTGAACTCTGGGCGCAGGACCTTGATCGCCACCGGCCCGTCCGCCAACAAATCATGCGCCCGCCAAACCTCGCCCATGCCGCCGACTGCGATCCGCGACACCAGTCGGTAACGGCCGTTCGCCAGCATCAACCCGGTCGCGGCGATCATCCGAACACCGCCCCCAAGATGGACGCCGCCATGGGGGCGGCGACGGTCCCGCCGGTGCCGTCCAAGCCCCTCGGCCCGCCGTCCTCAACCACCACGGCCACCGCCACGATGCGTCCCTGAGCCTCGCCGAAGGCCACAGTCCAGACGTCCGGGGGAGCGTTCTCGCTGGTCTCGGCGGTGCCGGTCTTGGCGCCAACTGTCACGCCGTCCACCCGGGCGCGCCGTCCGGTGCCGTCCTCGGCGACGGCGACCATCATCTCCTTGAGGGTCGCGGCGGTCCCGGCTGAGATCGGGCGGCTCAGCTCCGCCACCGCCGTCTCCTCGACCACCCGCAACTCGGCGTCCTGTTCGGAGCGGACCAGATGAGGCGTCATCAAACGGCCGCCGTTGGCGATGGCGGCCACCGTCATCGCCATCTGCAAAGGGGTCACCCGGTCGTTGTACTGGCCGATGGCCGAGAGCGCGGTCTGAGCCCGGTCCAGGTTCGTGGGGAAGGTCGACGGCTGGACCCGGAGCGGGATGGACAGGTTCTGGCCGAAACCGAACTTCTCAGCCTGGGCGGCGATCGCGTCCGCGCCCACCTCCATCCCCAACCAGCCGAAGGCGGTGTTGCAGGACACGGTCATCGCCTCGGCCAAAGTCATCTTGCCGGAGCTGGAACAACTCGACTCGCCGAAGTTCGTCAGCTTCTTGGAACTGTTCGGCAGCTCCAGCGCGTCGGGCGCCTCCAATTGGCTGTCGGCCTGGAAAAGCCCCGACTCGAGGGCGGCGGCGGCCGTGATGAGCTTGAAAGTCGAGCCCGGCGCGTACAGGTCGCCGCTGATGGCGCGGTTGTAGAGGGGATGGGCCGGGTCCGCCTCAAGGGCGGCGTAAGTGGCCGCCACCGCCTCCGGGTCATGCGCCGCCAACGCGTTCGGGTCGAAGGTCGGCTTCGACACCAGCGCCAGAATCTCGCCCGTCTTGGCGTCGAACGCCACAGCCGCCCCCCGCGACTCCCCGAGCGCGTCCCAGGCCGCCTGCTGGACGGACGGGACCACCGTCAACTCGACCGCCCCGCCGGTCGGCTTCTTGCCCATGAAAATGTCCTGGACCCGGGTCCAGAAAAGCGAGTCGGCGGTGCCCTGAAGGACGCTGTTCTCAACGCTCTCCAGCCCTGAGGCGGTCACGGCGGCGGTGATGGTGGTGTAGCCGGTGACCGGCGCGTAAAGCTGCCCATTGGCGTAAATGCGCTGGTAGGAGTAGTTGTCATCGACCTTCTCCGAGCGCGCCAAGACATCGCCGTTGGCGGCGGTGATGGGGCCGCGGTCCCGGTCGAAGGAGTCGTAGAAGGTGCGGCGGTTGCGCGCGTCGTCTCGCAGTTCGCCGGCGGCGCCGTACTGGATGAGGCTGGACGCCACCAGCAACGCCAAGAACATGGCCGTCACCACCAGGCTGACGCGCCGGATTTCGCGGTTCATGGGCGCTTCGCCGCCTCGGCTTGGAGGATCGGCGCCAGGTCGATCTCTGAGGTCGCGGGCGGCGGACGGCGGGCGCCGGCCGAAATCCGCAGCAGCAGCGCCACCACTATCCAGTTCGCCAGCAGCGCCGACCCGCCGTAGGCCAAGAACGGCGTCACCAGCCCGGTCAACGGGATGACACGGGTGACCCCGCCCACCACCACGAACAATTGGAAGGCCAAGGTGAAGGCCAGGCCGGTGGCCAGCAGTTTGCCGAAACCGTCACGGATGCCGATGGCGGTCCTGAATCCGCGCTCGACCAGCACCAGGTAGATCAGCAGCAGCGCCACCACGCCGGTCAGCCCCAACTCCTCGCCCAGGGCGGTGAAGATGAAATCCGAATAGGCCAGCGGCGTCAGCTCCGGGCGGCCCCGGCCGAGCCCCGCGCCGAACAACCCGCCGTTGGCCATGCCGAAGAGCCCTGTGACAAGCTGGCCCGAACCGCCGGTGGCCTCGAAGACGGCCTGGTCGAACGGGTGCAACCAGGCCTCCACCCTGTTTTGGACATGCGTGAACAGCCGCCAGGCCACCACCACGCCGCCCGCGAACAACAACAGCCCGATCACAATCCACGACGGCCGGTTGGTGGCGACGTAAATCATGACCACGAACAACCCGAACAGCAGCAGCGACGTGCCCAGGTCCCGCTCGAAGATCAAGACCCCCAAGGACACGACCCAGGCCAGCATGATCGGCCCCATGTCCCGCAGGCGCGGCAGGCGCAGCCCCAGGAACTTGGGCCCGGCCAGCGCCATGGCGTCGCGCCGGGTCACCAGGTACCCGGCGAAGAAGATCGCCAGGGCGATCTTCGAGACCTCGGCCGGTTGGAAGGACAGCGGCCCCACACGGATCCAGATCCGGGAACCGAAGTTCTCCAAGCCGATCAGCGGCGCCAGCGGCGCCACCAGGCCGATCAGCCCCAGCAGCATGGAGATGTAGGGGAAGCGTCTGAGCGAGCGGTGGTCGCGCAGCCAAATGACCGTGACGGCCGCCGCCACCAGCCCCAGCACGGTCCAAATCAGCTGCTTAGAGGCGATGGCGACCTGGGAGTCGCCAGCGCCCAGTTCCTCATAGCGCAGGGCCAGCCTGTAGATCATGGCCAGCCCGGTGCCGTTCAACAGGACCGCCACCGGCAGGATGACCGGATCGGCATAGGGCGCCCGCCAGCGCAGGATCAAGTGGACCGCGATCACCAAAACCGTGAAACCGCCGCACTGGACCGCCATCTGCGCCGGCAGACGGTCGGTTGCGGCCAGCGCCACCTGCGCGTAAGCCAAGAAGGACAGCCCCAGGGCGAACAACAGAAGCAGCAGTTCGGCCCAGCGACCAGGCTTGGCGCCTAGGGGCAGGACGGTCGCCACGGTTACCGCCCCGAAGACGGCTCAAGTGCTGCGGCGGTGGCTGTCGGGCTGGCGCCGGCGGTGGCACCAGCGGCGGGGCTGGCGGTTGGGCTGGGGGTGGCGCTGGCGGTGGCGCTGGCCGCCGGGGAGCGCGAGGGAGAGCTTGACGGGCTCGGCGACCTGTCCGGGCGGTCCGAGCGGGACTGGCGCACGGCATCGTCCACCCAAGCCTGCGCCTGCTCGAAGGTGACGTTGTAAATCGAAATGTCCTCCACCTGACGGCGGTGCGACTCGGTCAGGTCGGCGTCGACCCGGTAGTCGGTCCGCTCGACGACGTGCGAGAGCTTGCGGCCGAAGACCTCCTGGGGAATGCCCTGGTAGATGGCGACGCGGCCGTCATCGGCGGCGACGTAATACTGCTCCTGGCTCCAGGCGTGCGCCCAATACAACCCCGCCGCGATCAGCCCCAACAGCGCGACGATGATCGCCGCCCAACCCAAACGCCGGCCGATCGGGCGCCGCCGGCGCGAGTCCGTCAACTCCTGGTCCGCGCCGCCCGGCCCGGCCGGCGCCGTCAACGAGGCCGCCTGGGCGGCCGCCCCCCGGCCCCCGCGCGTCGGGCGGTGGCGGTCGATGGCGGCGGCCCCGGCCACCTGGGCGGCGGTCGAGGGGGCCTCGCCGGCGGGGAGGTTGTCGATGTCGAGGACATCGGCCACGACGCAGGTGATGTTGTCCGGGCCGCCGCCGCGCAGCGCCAACTCGATCAACAGGTCGGCGCACCGGTCCGGGTCCGGCTCCTCGACCAGAGTGCGCTGCAAGGTGGCGGCCGAGACCACCCCGGAAAGCCCGTCCGAGCACAACAGCCAGCGGTCGCCCGGCTCGGCCTTGCGGACCGAGATGTCGAGCCCGCCGGACAACTCGACGTCCCCCAGCACCCGCAGCAGCAACGACCGCTGCGGATGGCGCTCCGCCTGCTCCGGCTCCAGCTTGCCGCTGTCCACCAGGTACTGCACAAAGGTGTGGTCGGCTGTGACCTGCTCGAACTTGCCGTCCCGCAGCAGATACGCCCGCGAGTCCCCGATGTGCCCCAGGATCAACCGGTCGCCGGTGCGCAGCAAGGTGGTGATGGTTGTGCCCAGGCCAGCCAGGTCCTGATCTTCCTCGACCCGCTCCAACAGTTCCTCATGGGCGGCCTCGACGGCCGCCTCCAACGCCTCCGCGCCCTGGTCAGAGGCGGGCGCCTCCTCGTCCAGGGGGGCCAGATGGGCGATCGCCACCGACGAGGCGATGTCGCCGCCGGCGTGGCCGCCCATCCCGTCTGCGACGACCAACAAATGCGGGCCGGCGTAGGCCGAGTCCTGGTTGTTGGCGCGGGTCAGCCCAATGTCGGAGCGCA
The DNA here is from genome assembly GCA_031278655.1 of Bifidobacteriaceae bacterium. Lineage (GTDB taxonomy): Bacteria > Actinomycetota > Actinomycetes > Actinomycetales > WQXJ01 > JAIRTF01. The sequence continues at coordinate 12,655 of JAITJZ010000045.1, read as the reverse complement.
CCGCGTAGCGCAGAGCGATGGTCACGCTACTTCAGCACCTCCAAAGTCGTGTTGCCGATCCGGATCGACTGCCCCGCCGTCACTTCGACCGGACCCGCAATTCTCTCACGGCCCAGGAATGTGCCGTTGGTCGAGCCCAAGTCTTCCAGCACCCAGCCGCCTTGGCGTGGCACCAGTTGGGCGTGGCGTCCGGACGCGAAGTCATCATCGAGGATGAGGTTGGCGCTCGAGGACCGGCCGATCACCACCGGGGAGCGGCTCAGCGGCAGGGTGGTGCCGCGCAGCGGGCCCGATTGCACCACCAGCCGCGTTGGCGCGCCCGGTTTGGCGGCGAAGACCGGGGCGGTCGGCAGGCCGTGGATGGCCGGGTTGGCGCTGGCCGCCGATGCCGCCGATGCCGCCGCCACCGATGCCGCCGATGCCGCCGCCCAGTCCGGGGGCGCGCCCACCGGCGCTCGCTGCTGCCCGCGCTGCTGCCCGCGTTGCCGGCCGCGCGGCCCGGCCGGGTTTGGTTGGCGGGCCGGATCGCGGCGGTGGATGGCGGTGCCGTAGATGTCGCGCCGCAAAGTCGCCAGGGCCGCGAACACGAACAGCCAGAGCGCGAGCAAATAGCCCAGCCGCAGCAACGAGACGGACAGCTCTCCCATAGCCCAAGCTTAGTTCGGCGAAGCCTCAGCCTTCGGGATCGAAACCCAGTTCGGTTGACTCGCCTGTCCAAAACACGACCGGCGTGCGCCCCACCGTCAACGTGTTGCCGTCCACCAGCAGGGCGTTGGTGATGCGATGGCCCTCCACAAAGGTGCCGTTGGTGGAGCCGAGGTCGGTGGCCACGGGGCCGTCCGGCGTCAGCCTGATCTCGACGTGGCGGCGCGACACGCCGGTGTCCTCGACAATGATGTCGGCGTCCGAGCCGCGCCCGATCACCGTCACCGGCCCGGTCAGCAGGTAGCGCTGACCGTCGATGTCGACTATCGGGTGGCGTGACGTGGCCGGCGCCGGCCCGGCCGGGGCCACCGCCCCGCGCACCGTCTCAGAGCGGACGTGGAAGACCCCGGCTTCCAAGTCCGGGTTCTCCTCGAAGGTGACCGAGACCGGCCCCACGAAGGCGTAGCGCTGCGAGGCGGCGTGCTGAGCCACGCCCTCCTGCAGCTCTTCGCCCATGGCCTCCGCGCCCCAGTCCAAAATGCGGTCGAAGTCTTGCGGCGCCAGTTCGATCACGAACTCGTTCGGCACCACCGCCCGCCCGCGCGCCAGCACAGCCGCTTTGTCGTCCAACTCGCGCCGGAGCGCGGAAGCCAGGTCCACTGGTTTCACCTCACTACGTGATGCTTTGGCGAAGGCGCCATTGACCGCGCGCTCAACGCCCTTCTCAAACCGGTCGAGGAACGCCATCTGCTATCCCTTTTTCGACTGCAAGAATGTAGCCAATGGTAACGACTTCCTTCCCCAACTGGTGTAGGTCTCACGGGCGGGCCATGCTCCAATCCCCGCCGAAACTCAATTCATGCTAGCCTCATCCCTTGCGCGCGAGTGGCGGAATAGGCAGACGCGCACGGTTCAGGTCCGTGTGCCCGAAAGGGCGTGGGGGTTCAACTCCCCCCTCGCGCACAACAAACCCAAGGTCTCCTGCGCTTTTCCAGACCCTCGTCAGAGCCGACGGGGGTTGGTGGCCCCGCGCAAGTTTGGACCGGAGCCAATGCGCGCGGAATTAGCCGCGCGGACGCGCGGACCGCGTTCGGGGTTCGCGCCCGGGCGGGCTTGAGACAATGGGGCGGTGTCTGACGCGCCCGGGGCCTGCGGCCTCCGCCTCGCTTTCCCGGCGGAGTTGCCGATCAGCGCGCGCCGGGAGGAGATCGAGCGCGCCATCGTGGCCGGCCAGGTGGTCATAGTCGCGGGTGAGACGGGCTCCGGCAAGACCACCCAAATACCGAAGATGCTCCTGGAACTGGGGTACGGCGGCATCGGGCAAGGGGAGAAGCCGGGCGGGCGCGACCGGCGGCCGAGGATGATCGCGCACACCCAGCCGCGGCGCATCGCCGCCCGGGCCACGGCCCAGCGGATAGCCGAGGAACTCGGCGTCGAATTGGGGCAGGCGGTCGGCTACCAGGTGCGTTTCCGGGACCATTCCTCGGCCGCGACCAGGCTCAAGGTGATGACCGATGGCGTGCTGCTGGCGCAGATTCAGCGTGACCCGCAGTTGCGCGCCTACGACGCGATCATCATCGACGAGGCGCATGAGCGCTCGCTCAACATTGACTTCCTGCTCGGCTATCTGTCGAATCTGCTGCCGCGCAGGCCGGACTTGAAGCTGATCATAACCTCGGCCACGATCGATTCGGCGCTGTTCGCCGCGCACTTCGGGCGCGACCCTGAACACCCGGCGCCGGTCATCGAGGTCAGCGGGCGGACCTATCCGGTCGAGATTCGTTACCGCCCGCTGGGCGGGGCCGGGGCGCCCGAGGATCAGCCGACCGCCATCGCGGCGGCCGCCCGCGAGCTGATGCGGGCCGGGGACGGGGACATCCTGGTGTTCTGCTCCGGGGAACGCGAGATCCGTGACGCGGCTGATGTGCTGGAGGCGGACCTGAACGGCATCGGCGGTGGGGGTGGTGGCGGGCGCGGCGGCGGGCGGGGGACCGGCGGCGGGCGGGTCGAAATCCTGCCGCTCTATTCGCGGCTCAGCGCCGCCGAGCAGCACAGAGTCTTCGAACCGCACGCGGCCCGGCGGATCGTGCTGGCCACGAACGTGGCCGAGACCTCGTTGACGGTGCCCGGCATTCACTACGTGATCGACCCGGGCACCGCCCGCGTCTCGCGCTACTCGAAAGCGACCAAGGTCCAGCGCCTGCCGATCGAACCGATCTCGCAGGCCAGCGCCAACCAGCGGGCGGGGCGCTGCGGGCGCATCGCCAAGGGCGTCTGCGTGCGCCTCTACAGCCGCGAGGACTTCGAGGCCCGCCCGCCCTTCACCGACCCGGAGATTCTGCGCACCTCGCTGGCATCGGTCATCTTGCAAATGCTGGCGGTCGGCGTGGTGGCCACGCCCGCGGAGGTGGCGCGCTTCCCCTTTGTCCAGCCCCCGGACACGCGGGCCGTCACCGACGGTGTGCGCGTGCTCGAGGAACTGGGCGCCATCGAGGACGCGGGCGGGCGCGCCCGGCTGACCGATGTGGGCCGCGAACTCGCCGCCATCCCCTTGGACCCGCGCCTGGCCCGCATGATTGTCGAAGGCAGGCGCTTGGGCGTGGAACGCGAGGTGATTGTCGTGGCGGCGGCACTGTCGATCCAGGACCCGCGCGAACGCCCGCTCGAGTTTCAAGCCCAGGCCGACCAATTGCACGCCCGCTTCGTGGACCCGTCCAGCGATTTCCTGGCGCTGCTGAACCTCTGGGAGTACCTCCGGGCCGCCCGCCACGCCGGCTCGGCCTCGGCCTTCCGCCGCCTCGTCCGCCGCGAATACCTCGCCTACCTGCGCATCCGCGAATGGCAGGACCTGGTCGCCGAGCTTCGCCGGGCGGTCAAAGGCGCCGGCCGCGGTTCGGGGGGCCAGTCAAAGAGCCAGCGTCCGATGCCGCCTGGTCGCCTCGCCGGCGCCGGCGCAGCCCCCAGCGGTGAGGCCGAGGCGCCGCCGGTCGCGGCATCGGACAAGGCGGCTGGGCGCTGGCGGCTGGACTGGCCGGGCGAACTGATTCATCGTGCGCTGCTGCAGGGGCTGCTCTCGCAGATCGGGCTCCAGCAGGTGACGCCTACGCGGGCGAAGGACGCGGCCCGGCGCGGCGGGCCGAAGCGCGCGCCGGCCGAAAAGTCCACGCTTTACCTGGGCGCGCGCGGCATCAGGTTCGCCATCCACCCGGGCTCGGCGCTCCGGCGCAAGCCGCCCGCCTGGCTGATGGCCGCCGAATTGGTGGAGACCTCGCGCCTGTGGGGGCGCGTCTGCGCCGCCATCAAACCGGAATGGGTCGAGCAGGCCGCCCCGCAGTTGGCCAGACGCAGTTACGCCGAACCGCGCTGGTCCGCCAAGCGCGGCGCGGCCGTCATCAATGAAAAGGTGACCGTTTACGGCCTGCCGGTGGTGGCCGCCCGGTCGGTGCTGCTGGCGCGCGTCGATCCCGCGCTGGCCCGCGAGCTATTCATCCGGCACGCCCTGGTCGAGGGCGATTGGCGCTCGCATCATCGCTTTGACCAGGACAACCGCGCGCTGCTGGAGCAGGCAGAGGAATTCGCGGCGCGGTCGCGGCGGGCCGGGCCAGCGCTCAGCGACGAGGATCTGTTCAGCTTTTACGACCGGCGCCTGCCGGAGTCGGTCACCTCTGGCGCCCACTTCGACGCCTGGTGGAAGCGCGCCCGCCAGTCCGAGCCGGACCTGTTGACCTTCAGCACGGATCACTTGGCCGCCGAGGCGGCCGCCGCCAGCCGGGACTTCCCCGACCACTGGACCCAGGACGGCTTCGCGCTGCCGCTGACCTATGAGTACTCGCTGGGCCAAGAGCACGGCGGCGTCACCGTCCACATCCCGATCGAGCGGGCGGGCCAAATGTCACGCGACGGCTTCGACTGGCAGGTCCCAGGGCTGCGCCGCGACCTGGTGGCCGCCCTCATCAAGACCCTGCCGAAGCCCCTGCGCGCGGAGTTGCTGCCAGCCCAGGAGACGGCTCGCCGGGCGCTCGAGCGGATCGGCGAGCCTCAGGACCAAGTCACCGCCGCTGGCCGGATTCGCCCCCTGACTGAGGCCCTGACCAGTGCTTTTGATGATCTGCGCGGTGTCCATGTGCCCCCTGGGGCCTGGCGGCCCGAGTCCCTGCCGGATTACTTGCGGATCACCTTCCGAGTCGAAGACTCGAAAGGCCGGGAGGTCGCCAGCGGCCGAAACCTGGGTCAGGTCTTGGCCCAGGCCACGGCCGCGCTCAACGCCGCCATCGAGCGGGTGGCGGCGGCCAGCGCCACAGCCCGCGCCCGCGCCCGCCCCGCCGCCGTTGGCGCGCCCGCCACCGCTGGTGCCGCCGCCGCTGGTGCCGCCGCCGCCCGCGGCGCCAACGCCCAAGCCGGGCCGGCGGGCGGCCGCAGCGCTTTGACCGGCGCTGGCGGGCGGCGGGGAGCGGCTGGACACGGCCACGGCGCCGTCGGCGGCGCCAACGCCCAGGCCGGGGCGGCTTCGGGGCAAGGGCCCGGTGGGGACGTGGGCGGCGTTCCGCTTGGCGGCCAGACCGGGTTGGCGATCGCGCTGCGCGAGCAGTTGTTGGGCGAATTGGCTCTGGCGCCCGGCCGCCTGACCTCGCGCCTGCGCCCGGAACAGGCCCTGCCCCTGGCCGCCTCGCATTACCCCAGCGTCGCCGCGCTGACCTTGGACGCGCAGCGGGCGGTCATCGCCGCCGCCCTGGACCAAGCCGGCGTTCTGGGCAGCGCGGCCAGCGGCCGGGACGCCGCGAACGGCGCCGCCCTCGCCAGCGCGGGCGTGACCGACCAGGCCGCCTTCGAGAAGCTGCGCTCCCAACTGCGCGACGGGCTTGAGGGCCGGGCTCACGAGGCCTTGCGGACGGCATCGGACCTCATAACGATGGCTGGGCGAATCGACCAGGACGCCGAAGAGATCACCGAAGCGGCGCTGGCGGATTCCGTTCGCGACATCAGAGCCCACCTGGCGCGGCTGCTCGCCGACGGCTTCCTCAGCCGGGCGGGGCTCGGGCGGCTGAAAGACCTGCGGCGTTACCTGGCGGCGGAGGCGTGCCGGTTGGCGCGCTTGGGCGCCAACCGCGCCCGCGAGGCGCAGGCCCTGGCCGAACTGGCACAGGTCGAGCGGGCGGCGGCGGCCGCGCCGGGCGTGCCCGCCGAACTGCCCTGGATGATCGAGGAGTTCCGGGTGTCGCTGTTTGCGCAGCAACTCGGCACCGCCTACCCGATCAGCGCGAAACGCATCGCCCGGGCCCTGGCCCAGGCCTGACACTGTCAAGGCGCCCCGCGGTCAGGGCGCCAAAGCCCACCGGCTTCGATCACGCCCCAGGCGGCGGCTAGCATGTGTACCGCATACGTCTATCGGATGGAGTGGTCCCACATGGCGGCAGTGCCCCTGAATGTGAAAGTCGACGCCGACCTCAAACGCCAGGCGGAGGCGGTCTTCGCCCAGGTTGGGCTCACGACCAGCGCGGGCGTCAACATCTACTTGAAGAAGGTGGTCGCTGTCAGGGGCATACCCTTCGAGTTGCGCGCGGAATCCGAGCCTCAGGCCGTCCCCGCCCGCGCCGCCGGCCCGGTCTGACCGCAGCCCCCGGCCAAATGTCAGGGCAAACGGAACGCGGCGCCTGGCCCCATCTTCCGCCTCGGGGACTGGTGTGGCTGGTGTAATGGAGGCATGGGGGATTTCAGAGGGCAAGGCGTCCTGTTCGATCCGGATGGCGCCGATTGGCGCGGCGTCAGCCCCAAATTGATAACGGTCCGGCTGATCGTCATCGGCGTCTGGTTCGGGCTGCCGGTGATCGGCGGCCTGGTCGCCCTGGTCATCTTCCGTCACTGGTGGATAGCTTTGCCGACGGCCGCCTGGGCGGCGCCGGGGGCATGGGCGGCGTGGCTGAACGCGCGCCTGGTGCGCGCCATCGGCTACCTCGAACGCGAGGATGACCTGCTCATTCGCAAGGGCATCTTGTTCCGGCAGCTGACGGTGGTGCCCTACGGGCGCCTGCAATACATCGACATCAACGCCGGTCCGCTGGACCGGGCTTTCGGCCTGGCCAAACTCAGCCTCAACACCGCCGCCGGTTCGCTCAACGCCAGCCTCCCCGGACTGGCGCCCGACGAGGCGGCGCGCCTGCGCGACCGCCTGTCCGCGCTCGGCCAGGCGCGGATGGCCGGGCTGTGAGGCCGGAGGCGAAAGGGCGCGCGGACCGGCGGCGGGCCAGCGCCCTGGAGCCGGGCCGCGGCCAAGAGGCCGGCGCCAAGGCCGCCTCGGCCGCGGGCCCGGCCTGGCGGCGCCTGCACCCGGCGACGCCATACCTCAGGAGTTGGGGCGTGATCTTGGCGATCATCGCCGTCGGCCTTTTCAACATGGCCGAGAACCTCGCCGATGCCCTCGACGCGGCCGGCCGGCTCGGCTGGCATTGGCTGGCGTTGGGTCTGGCCGCGGTCTTGGCGGTGGCCTTCGCCTGGGCTTTTTGCTGGTGGCGGCGCGCCCGCTTCCGGCTCGCCGAAGGTGTCTTGGAGCTGGTCACCGGCGTTGTCTTCCGCCAGCGCCGGACCGTCCGGCTGGACCGCGTCGAGGCCGTGGACACAGTCAGGCCGCTGGTGCCCCGCCTGATGGGCCTGGTCAAGCTGAGGGTCGAGTCCGCCGGGGGCTCTGATTCGGCGGTCGAGTTGGCGTATCTGAAAGTGTCCGATGCCGCGCGCTGGCGCCGGGAGATACTCCAGGCCGCCGCTTCGGCCCGGCAAGCGGCTGAGGCGCCCGGGCCGGGCGAGACCGAGGCGGCGGTGACGGGCGCGGGAATGGCCGGGGACGCGGCGGGCGACGCGATCTGGGACGGCGCGGGCGACGGCGCGGGTGACGGCGCGGCGGCCGGCCCGGCGGGGGGCGCGGCGGTCCGGGAGCGCGCTGATCGGACCGCCGCGAAGGCGTTCGAGGGAGCGGCGGGCGACCAGACGGCATCGGGCATAGGCCTTTCGTCTGCTGGTGCCCCGGGGCCGCCAAAATCTGTCGAGACCCAGGTCGGGGAGTTGCTGGGCGACTCCGACGCGCGAGCGCCGGAACTGTTCGCGGTGCCGACGGCGCGGGTGCTGGCGTCGATGGCCCTGTCGATCTGGGTCTGGTTGGCCGTGGCCGCGGGCGTGGCGGCGGTGGCGATGCTGATCGGCGGGGAACTGGACATAGCCGCCGGGCTGTTGCCGGTGGTGTTTGGCGCCGGCGGCGTCATCTGGGGCCGATTGATGTCCGACTTCGGCTTTGCCGCCAAGCAGACGAGTCGCGGGCTGACCCTCAGCCACGGTTTGACGACCCGCGTCTCGCAGACCATCGCCAACGGCCGAGTGCTGGCGGTGACCCTCAGCCAAGGGCCGCTGTGGCGGCGTTTCGGCTGGTGGCGGGCCCAAATGTTGGTGGCCGGCTACGGCGCCGACTCGGAGCAGAAACAATCCGTGCTGGTGCCGGTGGCCGATCGGGAAACGGTCCGGCGGGCGATCTGGGCGGTCGCGCCGGCCCTGGCCCAACCCGGCGCCTGGGAATTGGTGACCAGCGCCATGGATTCCCGGGGGGCGGCCCCGGGCTTCACCGGCGAGCCGGCGCGGGCGCGCCTGTTTGATCCGTTCGCCTGGAAACGCGAGGCGTTCGCGCTGACCGAGGAGATGCTGGTGCTGCGCGGCGGTTGGCTGATGCGCACCGCCACCGTCCTTCATCACGGGCGCATCCAGGGGATCGAACTCAGCCAGGGGCCGTGGGATCGCCGCCGCGACCTGGCCTCGGTGTGCCTGCATCTGCCCTCCGGGCCGGTCAGCGCCGTGATCCCGCATCTCGGCGGAGCCGACGCCTGGGCGCTGGTCGAAGGCGAGGCGGCCCGGCTGAACGCGGCCATGCGGGCGGCCTTGGCCGCCCGCGACCAGCCCGCCCACGACCAGCCCGCCGCCCACGCTGCGGCGGACGCCCAGGAGAGCGTTGAACAACGCTCTCCCAGGGCGCCCGACAGCGCTTGTCTGCCGCGTTTCCGTTGGTGAGAGCTTCGCTCTCGCCTGCGTCAACACGGTCGGACGGTGTTGAACAACACCGTCCTAGAAAGCCGCGCGGTCAGGCGATGGGCGTGGCGATCCGCGCGCCGGCAATGATCTGGCCGGGATTGAGGTCCTCGGCCCAAAGCCTCCTCCGGCCCAGTTCGGCCGCGCCGCGCAGGCCCATGGCGCCCCAGCCGCCCGAACGCGCGAACCGCCGCCCTCCCAAAGTGGGGTAAGATGCCAAGGCTGCCTGCACGGCATCGGCGCCTGAAAACGGCTCGGCGCTGGCGGGCGGACGTGAACGTGCCCTCCTGTCGCGGAAGGACCGCGGCCGATCTAGACCGAAGGAGGTGGGTAGTTTCATGCGTCCATACGAGATCATGATCATCTTCGACCCGAACACCGAGGAAAGCGCGGTCCGCCCGACGCTCGACCGGTTCCTGAAAGTCATCACCGACGCCAAAGGCACCATCGACAACATCGACATCTGGGGCAAGCGGCAACTGGCGTATGACATCCTGAAGCACTCCGAAGGCATCTACGCTGTGGTCAACTTCACCGCTGAGGCGGCCGTCGCCGGCGAACTCGACCGCGTGCTCGGCCTGGCCGAAGCGGTGTTGCGCACCAAACTCCTGCGCGCCTACCCGGCGGCGGTGGCCTGACATGGCCGGGGACACCATCATCACGGTGGTCGGCAATCTGACGGCCGACCCGGAACTGCGTTTCACGGCCAACGGCGCCACGCCGGTCGCCAACTTCACCGTCGCCTCGACGCCGCGCACCTATGACCGCGCCAGCGGCGAGTGGAAGGACGGCGAGGCCCTGTTCTTGCGTTGCTCGATCTGGCGCGAAGCGGCGGAGAATGTCGCCGAATCGCTCACCAAGGGCATGCGGGTGATCGTCCAAGGGCGCCTCACCCAGCGTTCTTATGAGACCCGCGAGGGCGAGCGCCGCACTGTGGTCGAACTTCAGGTCGACGAGGTCGGCCCGTCGTTGCGGTACGCGTCCGCCAAGGTGACGCGCAATCCGCGCAGCGGCGGGTACGATGCCGCCGGGTCGCCGCCCGCTGGCGGCGGCGGTTACGGCGGGGCTGGTCAGGGCGGCTATGGCGGCGGCGGCCAGGGCGGCTACAGCGCGCCGGCGCAGGGCGGCTATGGCGGCGGCCAGGGCGGCGGTTACAGCTCTGGGCCGGCCGAGGACCGCTGGTCGGCGCCAGGTGTTGCCAGCGCCGCAGACGACGAACCACCGTTCTAGATCGGAGATTGAAACATGCCAGGCAAAGGAAGAACCACCGGCAAGCCGCCGCTGCGGAAGCCGAAGAAGCGGACCAGCCCGGTCAAGCTGAACCCGCAGGGCGAGATCGACTACAAGGACGTAGCCCTGCTGCGCAAGTTCATCTCCGACCGCGGCAAGATTCGCGCCCGGCGCGTCACCGGCGTGTCCGTCCAGGAGCAGCGGGCCATCGCCCGCGCGGTCAAGAACGCCCGCGAGATGGCGCTCTTGCCGTATTCGAGTTCGGGTCGCTGAACTCGGCGGCGATAAGGAGAAACTGATTATGGCCAAGATCATTTTGACGCACGAGGTCTCCGGCCTCGGCCAGGCGGGCGACATCCTTGAGGTCAAGGACGGCTACGCCCGCAATTACTTGGTGCCCCGCAAGCTGGCGACGCCGTGGACCAAGGGCGCTGAGAAGCAGATCGTGACGATGCGCCGGGCCGTCAAGTCCCGTGAGATGGCGAACGTCGAGGACGCCCTCGCGGCCAATGAGAAGTTGCGCGCCACGACCGTCCCGGTCGGGGCCAAGGCCGGCGCCGGCGGCCGCCTCTTCGGCACCGTCACCAGCTCCGACGTGGCCGCGGCCATCAAGGAGGTGACCGGTGTCGAGGTTGATCGCCGCAAGGTCGAGCTGCCCGGGCGCATCAAGACCACCGGCCCGTACACGGTCCAGGTCCACCTTCACGAGTCAGTGGTGACCCCGGTCGAGATCAACGTGGTGCCGGCGTAACCGAGGTTCGCTAAACACACTTGCGTCCGGTTGCGCGCAATCGCGCGGCGTGACGCCGGGCGGCTTCGCCTGGCTGTGAGACTGCGCAATAGGTGTTGGCGATATTGCCCAGTATGGTCTCGCAAGATTGCCCAATGGCCGCTGGCGTGGTTGACGGCCTATGCTGCGGCCACCGCGAGCACAGCGTCTTATTCGGTCATCCTGGACTCCGCCGCTCCGGGCCAGGACGCCAAACCGAGCAGGAACACAGTCTCCGCTTACGCGGCGCTGCTCGACCGCGTCTGGGTCGAAGTCACAGCCCTGATCGAGGCCGCCCGGCCCGGCGCCGATTCATGCAACAGGCTCGTCAACGTGGGCGGGACGACATCGCCGTGGTGCCAACAGCAGATTTGGCCGATCTCGACCCCGCCGAGGACGGCCAGGTGACCTTGGCCGGCCTGCTGGCCCGGCGTCAACGGGCGGGCGCGTCCCGATGCCCGGCTGGCTGGGGCGCGGGGGTGACCGGATGACCCGGCGGGCGTCCGTCCGCGCGCCCGGCCGGGCGTTCTGACGGATGGCGGGGCGGGCGTTCGGCGAGGCGCACGGGGCCGCGCTCGGCGGCGCCGGCCCAATCGCGGGCGCGGGCCAGGTCACCCCGGACGATCCCACCCCCCGAAAGCTCCTCCCTGCGGTCGGAGTTTTCGCGGGGACCCCGGACCAGAGCTAGAGCGCGCAGCGACGCCAACTGGTTGACGGCCAACTCGAAGGCCTGGCGGCGGCTGCGGGCGTTGGTGTCCAGGATCAACCCGGCCACGAACAGTTGCAAAGCCGCCAGGATCAGGAAGAAGGCCGCGAACAAGGTCGGGAAGCGCGGCACCAGGCCGGTCTGGAAATACTCGACCCCGACGGGCGCGCCCAGCGCCAGCCCGGCCGCGAAGCTGACCAGCGCCAACAGGTTGAAGAACAGCATCGGGCGGTAGTCCTTGAAAAGCTTGGCGATGGTGCGGAGCACACGCAGGCCGTCCTTGACCGTGGACAGCTTCGACACAGACCCCTCCGGGCGGTCGCGGTATTCGACCGGCTGCGAGACCACCGCCAAGCGGGCCTCCAGCGCGAAGATGGTCATCTCGGTCTCGATCTCGAAACCGGCGGACAGCACCGGGAACGACTTGGCGAAGGTGTGGTTGAAGGCCCGGTAGCCGGTCATGATGTCGCTGACCTGGCCCCCGAAGAAACTGTTGACCAGCTTGCGCACCAGCACGTTGCCGCCGCCGTGGAAACGGCGCTTGTTCTCAGTGAAATAAGTGGAGCTCAAGCGGTCCCCGACCACCATGTCGGCGCGGTCCTCCAGGACGGCGCGGACCATGGCCGGGGCGGCGGCGGCCGGATAGGTGTCGTCGGCGTCCGCCAAGACGTAGCAGTCAGCGTCGATGTCGCGGAACATTGAGCGCATGACGTGGCCTTTGCCCTGCATCGGCTGGCGGCGGACAACGGCCCCGGCGGCGGCGGCCGCCTCGGCGCTGCCGTCCGTCGAGTTGTTGTCGTAGACGTAAACCGTGGCGCCGGGCAGCGCGTCCTGAAAATCGCGGACGACCTTGGCGATGGTCACGGCCTCGTTGTAGCAGGGCAACAGCACCGCGATCACTGAAGACTTCACGTTGAAATGATAAGCGGGCCGCAACTAGGCGCGTGGCGCCGGCGGATGACGCGCTCGATCCGTGGATCATCCCCGGGGCGACCGTGGGATCATCCCCAGGGACGACCGGCCCCGCCCAGGGCGGCGCCGGCAGGTTGACGATGCCGTGCGCCCGCCGGCGGGGGCAGTCCGGCTTCCCAGCGGCGATGGGCGCGCCAGAGGCGACGCTCTTGGCGAATTGGGGACAGGGCCAGTAGCACGTTGACGTCCAGCAGCGCCCGCATCAAATGCCGTCTTCCTCGCGGATCGAGTTGACCAGTTCGTTGCTGACAATCACCCCGCGCCTGGGCAGC
>JAITJZ010000032.1 GCA_031278655.1 Bifidobacteriaceae bacterium | reverse complement strand
GCACGTAACCCCGGTCACTTTCGCCTCGGCCCATCTTGACCGGACTTACGTGCGGGGACGCGGGGCCAGGCGCCGCGCGCCGGGCGGGGAGCGTTCGCGTGACCTGGCGTTATGCGTCTCGCCCGGGCAACGGCGCCGACCGGCCAAGCACGTAACCCCGGTCACTTTCGCCTCGGCCCATCTTGACCGGACTTATGTGCGGGACGCGGGGCCAGGCGCCGCGTATCACGCCCGGAGTGGTCGCGGAGCGCGCCGACTGGGATTGAGATGGTTTGGCCCCGGGCAGCCAGGCCCCGGGCAGCCAGGCCCCGGGCGTGACCTCAGAAGTCGTGGACGGGATCGTCGCCTCGCTGGCGACCGGCGGGCGGTTGCGCGGATCAGCGGGTGGGCGGTTGCGCGGGTGGGCGCCGACTCAGCGGCGCGCGCCGGCGTCCGGCCTGATCCGCAGGGCGCGGCCGACGACTCGCGCCTCGCCCAGGCGCCGCATTGTTTCACGCGACAGGTCCGGCCCGATCTCGACCACCGAGAAGTGCTTGAACATCTCGATGCGGCCCAGGTCGGCGCCGCTCAGCCGAGTCTCGCCGGTGATGGCGCCGACGATGGCGCCCGGTTGCGCGCCGTGGCCGCGGCCGACCGCGATCCAATAGCGCTTGGCGCCGGGCCGGTCGGCCGCCGAGCGGCGGCGGGTCTGCCGGGGGGCGCTGTGGTCGCCGTCGTGACGGCGACGAGCCTCGAAGCGATCAGACCGGCCGCGCCCGCCCTGGCCCTCAAAGCGCTGACGCAACTCAGCCAGCGCCCGGTCGAACTCGGCCGCCTCGGCGCCCGCCCGGGCGCCCGCCGCGCCACCGGCCGCGGTCTTGTCCAGCGCCAGCGCCATCAGCCCGGCCGCCAGAGCGATCGGGTCGCCGCCTTCGGCGACGGCCTCCGTGACCGCGTTGTAAGCGGCCTCCATCTGGCCGGCACGCAGCCGCTCGGGGACGCGCTTGAGCAGATCCGCGCATTGCTGATCCGCCACCTGCTCAAGCGTCGGAATGACATGCTCGACCAGCTTGGCGCCCACACGCCGCTCGATGGCGCGCAGCCGACCGCGCTCACCCGGTGTCACGAAGGTGATCGCCAATCCGGACCGGCCGGCCCGGCCGGTCCGGCCGATTCTGTGGACATAGGACTCGGCTTCCCGCGGCACGTCATAATTGACCACCAATCCGACCCGGTCCACATCGATCCCGCGCGCCGCCACATCGGTCGCCACCAGCACGCTGAGGCTGCCCCGCCGCAGGCGCTCGATCATCTGCTCGCGTTCGCGCTGGGCCACCTCCCCGGAGATGGCCGCCGCGCTGATGCCGCGCGCGATCACAGCCTGCCCCACTTCCTGCGCGTCCTGACGGGTGCGCACAAACACGATCGCCGCCGAACGATTCGTCGCCAGGGTCCTGACCAGCGCCTCGACCTTGTGCCGGGGCGGCACCAGGGCCCAACGCTGGGTCACATCGGGCGCCGTGGCGCCGGCCGCGACCGAAGTCCACTGCGGGTCGCGCAGGTAGCGGTCCGCCGCCGCCCGGATGGCGCTCGGCATGGTGGCGGAGAACAGCGCCGTCTGCCTGTCGGTCGGCGCCTGAGCGACGATGGCGTCGACCTCCTCCGCGAATCCCATCCGCAGCATCTCGTCGGCTTCGTCCAGCACCAGGAAGCGCACATTCGACAGGTCGAAGGTGCCGCGTTTGAGATGATCCGCCAGCCGTCCCGGCGTTCCGACCACGATCTGCGCGCCGGCCTCCAGCTCGCGTTTCTGCGGGCCGTAAGGGGCGCCGCCGTAGACGGCGGCGACCCGCAGTCCGGGCGTCTTGCGCCCGTAGTCCCGCAGCGCGCCCGCCAACTGCAACGCCAGCTCCCGGGTCGGCGCCAGCACCAGGGACATCGGCCCAGCGCCGCGTCCCGGCTCGATCTGATCCTGGATTTGGGCCAGCAGCGCCAGCCCGAAGGCGGCCGTCTTGCCGGTGCCGGTCTGCGCCTCGCCAGCCACGTCCCGGCCGGCCAACAGGGCCGGCAGCACCGACGCCTGGATGGCCGTGGGCTGGGTGAAGCCCAGCTCCGCGACCGCGCGCTGCAAGTTCTCCGGCAGTCCCAGCTCGGCAAAGCCAATGGCTGGGCCGTCCGCGCCGTCGTCCTGAAGGTCGTCCGCGGCGCCGTCCTGAAGGTCGTCCGCGCCGTCAGCGCCGCCGCGGGCCGCGCCAGCGGCCCCAAAGTTGGCCCGCGTGCTGGGCGCCGCCTCGGGCGCGGCGTGCTGAGCAGTTGTAATCGTCATAATTCGCCGTTCGTCAATCGGGGAGCCGGTTCGCGTCCGCAAGAGACGACACGGCTCGCAAGAGTGGTGTCGGTCAGGCTCCGAAACACAAAATCCAGGGCCGCGCCGGTGTCCATCGGTCTGCGGAGCGGTCTGCGGCCCCGAAGGACTATACCTCATCAGCGGCCGCCCGGCCGCCGCCGCCGCCCGAATCAGCCCCCAGCGAAGCCCGCCGCCTGGCTGGGACCGCGGGCACGGCATCGGCGGCCTTCGCGGTCCCGGCCGGCCGTTCAGGGGACCCGGTACAACCAATCGGGGTTGGCGAACTTGGCGCCGACCAGTTCGGCGGCACGCGCCAGTTCCGCCGAGGTCGGCTCGGAGCGCTCCAGGCCGTGCAGCGAGTCGAAGTGGGCGATGAAGGCCTCGACGATGGCGTCGCGCGACAGGCCGGTCTGCGAACGCAGCGGATCGACGCGCTTGGCGGCGGACTTGGTGCCTTTGTCGGACAGCTTCTCGCGGCCGATGCGCAGGACCTCCAGCATTTTGGCGCTGTCGATGTCGTAGGCCATGGTGACGTGGTGCAGCACGGCGCCGTCCGCGAAGCGCTTCTGGGCGGCGCCGGCGATTTTCCCGGCCGGGCTGGCGATGTCGTTGATCGGCAAGTAGGTGGCGTCGATCCCGAGCGAGCGCAGCGCGCCGACGCACCAGGCGTCAAGGAATGCGTACGAATCTACGAAACTCATCCCGTCCACCAGTGACTCAGGCACCACCAGGGAGTAAGTGATGGTGTTGCCCGGCTCCACGAACATGGCGCCGCCGCCGGAGACGCGCCGCACCACCGTGACCTCGTTGCGGGCCGCCCCTTCGTCATCGACCTCGTTCGACCACGATTGGTAGGAGCCGATGATGACCGCGTTGGAGGCCCATTCCCAAATCCGCAAGGTTGGCCCGCGCCGCCCGGCCGCCAATTCCTCGGCGTAAACCTGGTCCAGCGCCATCTGCGTGTACGGGTCGCGCGGGCGCTCCTGGATGAGTGTGAAGCGGTGGTCGGACCAGGTGGACGACCTCCCGAGCGCCCGCCGGACCGCGATCGCCACCGCGCCGGCGTCGAACCCGACCAGGGTGTCCGTCGGCTCGAGCGCCTGATCGACCCGTTTGGCCAGCGTCTGCGCCTGATCGGCCACCCCCGCCCCGAGCAGCGCCGATTCGATCCTTTCCAGCGCCTCGTCTGGCTCGAGGAAGAAGTCACCGGCCACCCGGACGCCGCTGATGCGTCCGTCCTCGGTCTCGACATCGACTGCGACGAGCTTGCCACCTGGCGTTTTGTATTCTCCGCGCACGGGCCAAGGGTAACCCGCCGAACTCGCAGTTGGGTAATCCGGCCCCGCGCAAGCCGGAGACACCCCCTCAGCCTAAAGGCCAGCCCCAGCCAAGGAGTTGGACCGCGTCAGGCCGTCTCGCCGTCTCGCCGCCCGCCGTCCCGCCACCGTTTTGGCGGCCAACCTCGCCCGATGCCGCGCGCCGCCAGCTTGCCCAGCTCTACCACCGGGACCCCCAAGTCGCGGGCGTCGTGGGCTGTGACGTAGCCGTACTGGTCGACAGCCACATCCCAGAGCACATCACGCGCGGCCATGATGGAAGTTTGCCATTCTTGGTAAAGTCGCGTCGCTGGCCCCGCGCCGACAGACGGCCATAAAGATGCCTATTCCTGAGACATGCGGCCATAGATCGCCCTGTCCTGCGGGGTGATCTCATTGGAGGGCACGAGCTTGTAGTGCTGCTCACGGACCACGACGATCTCGGTGTCCTGCACGGTCAACTCGAACAGCGCGATCACATCGTCCGTCATGAACTGCGCCGCTATGGGGCGCGGTGTCAATTCCGGAAACTTGGCCGCGCACACAGCGAGGTCTTGTTCTGCCTGGGTGACGCCCAGCTCGTCTTTGCCGCCTTTGGCTTGAACGGGCAGAACATACTGTGTGCCGTACCGATCCACTGCCACGTACACCTCGTCCACTTCGACCTGCCCAATACCTGGCGTCGTGGTCCGAAGGTGGTTTTGCAATGAGTAAGCGGCGACCCCGAGGAAGATGTCAATAAGCCTGTTGTAGCGGACCAAAGCCAGCAGTGCTTGTTCATCGCCGAGGGCTGATGACCGGATGATCTCCGGGGTGGCATCCGGCACCTTCGTCACGATCAGATCAGTTCGTGGAAGCACTCTGGCGGCAGTGGACACCGCTGCGAACTCGTACCGGGACCGTCCGATGCCACGAATGATCCAACGTCGCCCCTCAGGGGCTTTGGCGATCACGGCGTCGGGCAAAGATGTCCGGTAGCGAACCGAGTAAACAACATCTCCAAGATTCTTCGGCAACTCAATGCCGAGTTCTCTGGCCCCCTCTTCAAGTTCGTCACGTCGCCAAGGGACTTGTGAAGCGCCATGCACGTAGTTCTTGAAAAAGACCCACTCGATCAGGGCCCCATACCGGTTCGTCTTCTCAGCCACACCCGTCACGCGGCCTTTCTGTCGCGTTGAGGAATGACTCGACCCGCGAGCCCGAAGAAGCGTTGCGCTTCGGTGGCGTTGAGGGACAGCAAGAAGCGGTCGCCGAGACGAACGAAGTCCCCTCTTGTTGGCGTGATTCCGTCCGCGCTGAGCACTGACAATCCAATGGCCCGCCCAAGTTTGGCGGGGACGCTGTTGCCGATTTGCCTGAAACCGTTCCACTTGGTGACATGAAACCTGAACCAGTCCGGGTATCCGTGGAGCCTGGCTGCTTCTCTGACAGTGAGAACTCGCGGAAACGTCGGGTGGATGGGTCTCGGGGCTGTGTAGGCTCCCCGGTCGGACGCGGTGCCGGCTCTGAGCGTGTTGGAGATGCCGTTCGGATGCAATCGGAGGAATCGAGAGACTTTCTCCGTCGTCCCCGGCGAGGTCGCGGCGAATCTCTGGATCGACACAGGCGTGTGAATCGTGCGGGTCGAGGATGTCAGGATGTCTGGTTGGAAATCCCTCGGACGAGAGAAGTCATCACCTTCTGGGGTGATGGCTCTGAGCGGAGCCGCGTAGTCGGAAGGACAACCGAACTCCGCGCGAACACAGTCCTCTTCCAGCAGCTCCTCAAACTGATCAGCGTCAGGCAGGTCACCGAGCGCATCGCCCACGGAAGGGCCGACTGGCAGATCGGGGAACAGCCTGATTTGCGGCAAAGACCCGTCGATTCGCCTGGGTGCGCAGAGGGGTCTCGGGTACTGGGGGATTTCAACCCCTCGCCTAGAACCCATCAGTATGAGTCGTTTGCGAGACTGCGGCGTGCCAAAGTCCGCCGCCTGCAACACCTTGTACGGCGCCAACGTGTCATAGCCCGCCACGCCCATGGTCTCGATCACCTCATCGAGCAACTGTCGATGGTTTCCGACGGTCAGCCCAGCGACGTTCTCCAAGACGAAGTAGCGCGGCTGCAACTCGATGACCAAGCGTGTGAACTCAGCCAGCAGCGCGTTTCTCGGATCATCTAGAGCGCGTTTGCCAATCATGGAGAAACCTTGGCAAGGGGGGCCGCCCGCGACAAGCTCGATCTCTCGCGACCCGATGGATGAGCCCTGCCTGATCTCATCGCCAGTCATCGTCGCCGCATTTCGGCAGAACGTCGTTGAGTACGGGAAATTGAACTCGTGAACGGCGGCGTGGATAGGGTCGTATTCAACGGCGGCAGCCACATCGAATCCGGCCTGCTCCAGGCCGAGCGAAAGCCCACCTGCCCCGGCGAACAGGTCAACCGCGAGCGGGCGTGAGCCGCCCGGTGCCTTGCCCGCCCCGCCTAATTCGATCATCGAGTCTCCTGTCTCAAGCGTCGAGCAACATCCTAGATGGCTGGACTGACACTTCTTCGGATCTTGAAACCTCATTGACGGTGCCTTGACAGCCCCCCCCCCTGTGGGCTATCATGGGCGGCTGTCGGTTGGTCGATGTCGATGACCTGGCGACCGGTCCACGAATCGGCCGAAGTTCAACTTTGGATCGAGAGGAATTCGATTCATGCCCGGAACAAGGAAGCTCGCGACTCTGGCCGCGTCGGTGTTCGGCCTCGGCGCGTTGGTGCTTGTTGGGTGCGTGCTCGACGCTGGTGCCCAGCCCGCGCAAGCGGCCACC
>JAITJZ010000026.1 GCA_031278655.1 Bifidobacteriaceae bacterium | reverse complement strand
CGGGGTCAGGGGGATTGGCGGTTTATGTAATCGGCCATGCCGGGGACGGTGAAGGCTATGGCGCCTGGGCGGGGGGCGTAGACGAGCCCCTTGGCGACCAGCCGCGCGCGGACCGGGCTGAGCGCTTTGAGGGTCTTGCCCAGTCGCAGGCTGATGTCCGATGGCGCCGACCCGGCATCCCCGTCCTCGGCCATGGCCCGCAGGTAGGAGCGCTCGGCCGGGGTGGCGCGCGACCAGCGGGCCGGGAAGAAGCCGTTGTCCAAGGCGGCCCGCCCAACCGCCAAAGCCGAGCGGGCGTCGGCCGCGGTGAACGGGCTGTCGGGGGCGGACTGCCAGATGGCGCTGCCGAACTCTTGCAGGAAGTAGGGGTAGCCGCGGGCTGCGGCCAGCAGCAGGCCAAGCGCCTCGGGCGTGTAGACGGCGCCGGAGCGCTCGGCGGGCTGTGTCAGCGCCAGCCGGGCGGCGGGATCGTCCAACGGGCCGATGGCGCGGTATTCGAACAGCCTTTCCGCGTAGCTGCGTACATCGGCCAGCCGCCCGGGCAGGTTTGGCAGGCCGGCCCCGCAAACGTGGAAGGGCCAGCCGCGCTGGTTGGCCTTGTGCTGCGTGGCCAGCAGCGCGGCGGTGAACTCGCCGTCTAGGGCCTGCATCTCATCGACGAAGACAGCGAAGCCCGACTTTGCCTTCTTCAGTGGTTTGTCCAGATCCTCAACCAACTCCTGCAAATCGAAGTCCAGGTGGCCCGAATCGGCCCGGCCGCTCTTGGTCTCGAACCCAAACGAGACGCCCGAGATCCCCAACGTCATAGAGAACGCCGCCACCGAGTTCAGCGCCGACTTGAGCGGATTGGACCGGCCGCGCCCCAGTTTCCTGGCTGAGGACAGCAACTCGGCCCCGAAGCGGCGCCTGGCGCCGGCGCGGTCGGCGGCCTTAGGGCTGGCCTCGATGCTGCATGTGACCCAGCCGGCCTCGTCCGCGCGCCGGCGGAAGGCCTCGAGCAGAACCCGCTCAACGCCTTCTCGTCAGTGGACCTCTCTATGATTAGACCAAGACGTCCGGGGAAGGAGGCCATGATGACTACTGATACCCGCTTCACTGTGCCGCTGTACAGCGTGTCGCTGGCTGCGTTCCATCTGGCTATGCCCTCGCGTACGCTCAACAACTGGGCCGGTAAAGGCGACCTGTTGACGCTGCTTCCTGGCGCAGTCCGTGACCCGCGACTACCTTTCATTGGTCTGGTTGAAGCTCAGTTTTACCGTGAGCTTCGCAAAGCCGGACTTTCTATGCAGGCGATCACGTCTGGGATGCGGGCAGTGCGCCAAGAATTGGGTGATCGGATGCTCAAACAGGATGTGCTAGCCCATGATGGCAGGGACATCCTGATGAACCTGGCAAAAGGCGGAAACCCCGAATGGGAGCGCGCCAGAGATCACCAGGGCGGCCTCCCGAAAATAATTGAGATTGGTTTGAGACCGATTGTCTACATGGATGACAATTTGCCGAGAAGGGTTCACCTAACTGCCTACGGCGAGACCGCCGTCATCGCTGACCCGCTTTACTCCTTTGGGCAGCCAATCGTGGAGAGTTCTGGGGCGCGAGTAGAGGACATCTTAAGCATGTTCAAGGCGGGCGAGAGGCTGTCCACGGTCGCCAAGGAAATGGGTGTGCGTACCGCTGATGTTGAATCTATAGTTCGAACTCATGTTGCCCTCGCGGCCTAGGATTCTGGTCGATCACAGCTTGGGCAGGGTTGCCGTGCCCGCGTTCTTTCGAGGCGAGGGATTCGAGACCACTACCATCCTCGAATTGTTCGGACGCACTAACATCCCTGATGAGGAGTGGATTCGCAGGGCAGGCGCACTCGGCATGGTGGTGGCACATAAGGACGCCCGGATACGTTACCGCCCAGCCGAGCGGCAGGCGGTCGTTGATGCGAGGCTCCGCATGCTCTGCCTGACGAGTGGGAACCTCACTGCCAGCGAGCAAGTGGACTGTTTTCGGATAAACCTTAAGAACATCGAGAAGTGGTGGGACAAACCCGGACCATGGATTCTAGCCATCCGAAAGAGCGGCGTGGAACAGCTCGCCTTGTCTGACAAGATGCCGAAGGTAGAAGAGCGAGCGCCAATTTCCTGCCAGAGGATGCCGCGCTGAGGGAGGTTCATTTCCGCGCGGCGGGAGACTGTCGGCGCCTGCGGATAGGCTGATTCCATGTCTGGCCACCAGCCTGTGCCCGCCTCTGCCCGCCTCTGACCCAGATCCGCGATTAGTGGGTTGTTGGGTGTCGGCGTGTCGACGTGAAAAGTGCCTTCTGGCCTGGGACAATGGGTGTATAAGCAAGCTCATATGCCGTCAGGCGGGAAGGCACTTCTCAAGTGGTAACAATACATGGCGGTAAGCGCCGCAGGAAACCGCGCCGCGGGGCGCGCCGTCGCTCGCGGACTGTCCGGATCGGCGCCCCGGACCCGTCCCTGACTCCGGCCGCCGGGGTCGAGGCTGTCCGCGAGATGGACCGGGCGCTCGGGCTGACCGTGTCCTTGGACCGGGCGATCGGGCCGATCAAACAGCGCGCGAGGGGGTTGAGCGGTGGACAGGCGGTGGTCGGGTTGGC
>JAITJZ010000014.1 GCA_031278655.1 Bifidobacteriaceae bacterium | reverse complement strand
GCCAGCCATTCCAAAGTCCCCAGATCCCCCAAACCCTCATAACCGCGGGAAGCATCCCACGCCCCAATCGATAAAGACTTCAAGTCCGGGGTGCACTGACCGGCGCGGGAGAAGTCACTACCTGGTCCCGTCCCGACCAGCTCCTCCAAGCGCGGGAACTTGCACATCCATTCCCCGTAAGCGATCCGGAATTCGTTCGCCGAAAGACCCGCGTTCGGGTCGTTGGCAACAATAGAGGTCAACACGCGTTCCTCGCCGCTGCCATCATCCGACCACGTCGCCTCGACCAGGGGATGCATTACGACCTTCTCGTCGCCGATCACCAAACGCAGTCGGGTGCCGCCCAGCCGCGAGTCGGACCGATGCGAGTCGATCACCGCGATGGCGGCCGCCATGTCCGCCGACGACAGGGCCTGCTGACTTTCGGGGGGGGCCAGCCACACCCAGTTCGGTTGGCCGTCGTTCTTGTTCGGCAAGCTGAAATTGACCACATCCCCTTCGGTGACCGCATCGATTTCCCGGACAATCTCTTCGCGCAGCTTCTCCTCGCCGCAACCCGACAAGCCCGCCAACAGCGCCCCGGCGGCACACGCCACCCCCGCCAACAGCGCCACCAGCCGGCCCTGGTCATGGTACTTCTCGATCCGAATCCTCATCTCCAGGCTCAAGTGCTTGCAATGCCGTGCCAAGGAAGTGCAACCCCTCTCAGGCCGTGATCTGAACAACCACAACCTACCGAGGTGTTGCACTTCCGTTTAGAAACCGGGCACTTCTGTGCCGCTAGGGCACATCACTGGCTCTTCCAGGTCACCGGGTTGGCGAACTCGTCTGAAGCCGGGGTGCCGAAGAGGGTGTCGGCCATGTGCTCGGCGGCCAACTTGCCGCTGTAGGCGCACCAGCACTGTTTGGAGCCCTCGCAGATTCCCACGTCGTAAGAGTCGCCCTCGAGGCCGCCCGCATCGCAGCCAGCCGCGTACATGCCGGTGATCGGCTGGTCCTCGGTGTCCAAGACCTGGATGGTGTCGCCCACCAGCAGGCCGCCCGCAGTGGTGAACACGGCGGGCTTCAACTCGAAGGCGTACCACGGGCCGTCGCCGTCCTCCAACGCGAAGGGGAACTCCGTCCAGTCGAAGGCGGTGGCCAGGACGGTGAAGTCCTTCCCGAAATCTGAGTCCTTGCCCGTCGGCACCGAGGCGTTGTAGCGCGCTACGGAATCGGCCAGGGCCGCGGCGTCCAGGCCGACCGACTCTGCCAGCTCGGCCAGCGTGTCGGCCTTGTGCATGTAGCTGTTGCCAGCGTCCAACTGCTCCTGGTACTGGTCCCAGAAGGACTTGCCGGTGGCTGAGCCATCCAGTTTGGTGCCGCCCTTGATGTAGTCGCCGCAGCCGTAGATGGAGCCGGTGCCTGAGACCATGGCGTCGATCTGCTTCTGGGTGAGAATGGACACCACGCGGCGCTGAGCCGAGTCCGCGTTGCCGGAGAAGGAGAAGTTGCGCTCGGCGTAGGTCTCGTCAACATAGCGGACGGCCTTCTCGTTGACCCAGAACAACGGCTGAAAAGCGATGCCGCAATAGAACTCGCTGCCGTACTGGATGCCTTCGAGGCATCCGCCGTACCACATGGCGCAGCCGGGGTAGCGGCACAGCCGGCCGCCGGCCTCGCGGCCCTGGGAGATGCCGTCGCCCTTGCGCTGCCCCATACCCATGGGCAAGTACTCGCCTTCGCCAAAGCCCACGAACTCTTCGAACAACTCGGGGCTGTCGGCGTAGCCGCCGGTGGCGTAGACCACAGCCTGGCAGTTGAACTGGGTGTAGGTCTGGGCGCTGACATCCTCGGCGACGACGGCGCTGACCTTTCCGTCGGTCAGCTGCGTGGACAGGCCGCGAGTCTCGAAGTAGACGGTGATCTGGTCTTTGTAGGTCTCCGTCACCAGTTCGCCCCAATGCTTGCAATAGTCGGTGCCAGACGGCTCGTTGGGGGCGTGCTCATACATGGTCCAGGTCAGCTTTGTGGCGCCGGTCATGGTGCCCAGGCCGCTGAACTTGTGGCCAATGGATTCCAGCCAGTCGACGTTGGTCGCGCTCTGGTCCAGCATCTGGCGGATGATGCCGCCGTTGGAGAGCCAGTGGTGGTAGTCCTGGATTCGGTGCACCATCTCGGCCGTCTCCCAGTCCACCTCCGGGGTGTGGTACTTGCTGTGCAACGAGGTCAGGCCTTCGGTGAAGATGGTCGTGCCGCCCACAACCCCGGTGATCTCCAGGAGGGCCACTTTCAGGCCCAGCTGCGCGGCCCGCACCGCGGCCGAGCAGCCGGCCGCGCCGGCGCCGATCACCACCAAGTCGGTGTCGACCGTCTTAGCGATGTCGTAGGTGGGCTTTGGGCTGGCGGGCGCGTCGCCGGCCTTCGTGGGCGACGCTCCGGAATCGTCCGGTGAGCTGGGCGAGCACGCCACCAAGCTCCCTGCGGCCACTGCGCCGCCGACCAGTGCTGCGCCTTTCAAGAAGCTGCGGCGATCCGTGCGCAGCGATATTGGCTCTTGCATGATTCATTCCCCTTCAATTCAAACAGGAGGCGTCAGCAGGCCAACGGAACGCGCCCGACCGCCACGCTTAGGGGCCGGCGCGGTACCGTCCTGCTGCCGTCTGCTTGTTGTCTGGCGGCCCAACGGTTGTTGAGGTCGGTGAAATTGTAGTGGGCCGCCGGCATGTGACGTTGGCGCTGTTGTGATCCGAGTACTGCGACAAGTGCCGCGCCGGCGGGCAGGCGCCGTACGCGTACTCCTACTTCAGGGTCGATGAACAGGTCTTTTGTCGGTGCCCGCAGATAGGATGGCTTTGTGCCGCGCCACCTTGGCCCGTTAGAGAACGAGACCGTTCGTGACCTGATCGTTCCGCTGCTGCGCGACCAGTCGGGCTGGCACGAGGACCAGTTGGTCTTCGAGTACCACCTCAAGGAGCGCCGGATTCTCTCGGCCAGTGGAGTCTGCCGCGCCATCGATGACGGCTTCGCGGACATCGTGTTGGAGGCTGCCCCCGGGACGCCCGTAGCGGTCGTTACGAGGAATTCGCCGGCTGCCAAGCCTGGTGGGGCGGGGCCAAGCGGGAGGGCCGCGTCGAGACCCGGCAGGCGTGGCGAGTTGAGTACGATGCCGTCCGCGCGGCATCGTACAACCTTGACCTTCACAGCCCCAACCGTCCGGCAGCCCTAGACGAGCGTTCCCCGAAAGAACTGGTCGCCGAACTAATCGAAACCGAACGCGAACTGCTGGCCCTCTACGAGCAACTCCAGCGCGAGATCAAGGACTTCCAACTGTGAAGGTCGAATGGAAGCCGGTCGGCCAACTCTGCACTCTCGACAGAACGCCGATCCAGATCGACTCGACCACCATCTATCGCAAGGCAGGAGTCAGGAGCTTCGGCAAGGGCATCTTCGATTACGAGCCAATGCCTGGCGCGG
>JAITJZ010000159.1 GCA_031278655.1 Bifidobacteriaceae bacterium | reverse complement strand
GGCGGTCCCTTGAGGGCGGCCGGGCTGGGTCTGCGATCAGTCCTGGGGGGCGGTCGAGTTGCGGGTTATGAGGCGTCCGGTGACAAGCTCCCGCCCCGAGCGGGGGTGGCCGTCTATCGCCTCGACCAGGCGCGTGGCCGCCAGGCGTCCCAATTCCTCCAGGTTCATGTCAATGGTGGTCAGGGTGGGCCGGGCGCCAAGGGCCATGACCTTCCAGTTGTCGTGCCCAACCACGGCTATGTCGCCCGGCACCGACAGGCCGCGCTCCCGCAGCGCGTCCAGGACACCCCGCGCCACCTGGTCAGAGCCGCACAGGATGGCGTCGACCGCGGGGAAGCGGTCGACCAGCAGCCGGGCGGCGCCGCGCCCCCAGTCCTCCGTCCAAGAGCCGTACATGGCTCTGCCGCCGATCAGCTCCAGCCCGGCCTGCGCCAAGGCGGCCAAGGCGCCCTGAACGCGCTCGTGGGCGGCCCCGTAGGTCGGGTCGCCGGTGATGATGGCGATGCGTGAGCGGCCGCAACCGAGCAGGTGCTCGACCCCCATGCGGCCGGCGCCCACGTTGTCGCAGACGAGCGAGCAGTCCGAGGGATCAGACGAGGGCGCGTAGGCGTAGACCACCGGCACCGGCAAGTCATGCCCCAGCGACGGGCGCTCATCGGTCTTGTCCCCGACCACGATCAGTCCGTCCACACTCCGCCCGAGCAGCGCGTTGACCTGATACCGCTCGCGGATGGTGTCCCCGCGCGCGTCTGTCAGCAGCCCCGACATTTGGCCGGCGCCGAAGGCGTCCTCGGCGCCGGCCAGGATCGGGATCGAGAAGCGGCCCTCCAGGTCGTGTGTGACCAGGCCAACGGTGCCCGATCGGCCCAGCAGCAGGCCCCTGGCCAAGGCGTTCGGGGTGAAGGAGAGTTGACGCGCTGCTGAAACGACCCGCTCGCGGGTTTCAGCGCGAACTTGGGCCCGGCCGTTGAGGGCCTTGGAAGCCGTGGCGATTGACACCCCGGCCAGGCGCGCGACATCGGCCAATGTCACGCTCCGGTTCGAATTGGCCGTTTGCCTAGTCATTGTCTCGCTGGGGTCCCTTCAATGGGAGGCGTTGGCAAGTTGTGCGAAACTCCTTTTAGGGAGTGTACCTGACGCTCGCCGAGGCGGGCGGGGTCGGCGCCGTGGGAGTCGAGCGCCGTCGCGGCCCTTGACGGCAGACTGCGGCCCGGGTAGGTTAAGAAAACCTTTTCGGCACTTTCGGCAAAGCTGTTGGGGAATCCCTGCGGCGCCGCCGATGGGCCGAAACCATTGCCTCATGGCTCTAGACAACCGAGGAGTACAACGATGTTCCTAAGGTCCGGCCGGTCCCGCGCGGCGCGCGGAGCAACCGCCCTAACGGTTAGCGCTCTCATGTTCGCGGGCCTGACGGCTTGCGGCGACGACACCCCCGACTCGACTCCGACCGGCGGCGGCGGCGGCGATACGCCCGCGGCGGCCGGCCAAGGGGTCGACGACGGCACCGAACTGACGATGTGGACTCGCGCGCCGCTGGAGCGGCAGGCCAACGCGCTGGTCGACGCTTACAACAGCTCCCACAAGAACCAAGTCAAACTAGAGATCATCCCCAATGACGACATGGAAGGCAAAGTCGGCGCCGCCGCGACCAACAACGAACTGCCCGATCTGCTGGCGGGCGACGTGGTCCGGTTGCCCTACTGGGTCGACTCCGGCATGTTCTCCGACCTCACCGAGCAGATCGACGCCCTGCCCTTCGTTGACGACATCGCCCGCGGCCACATCGACGCCGGCACCTCGACCGATGGCGCCAAACACACCGTGCCGTTCGTGACCGACATCTCGGTCATGGTCTGGAACAAGGACCTCTACACCGAGGCCGGACTCGACCCGGAGCAAGGGCCCACCACCATGGCCGAGTTCAAGGAGCACGCCCAGGCGATCGCCAACCTGAACAAACCCGATGTCTCCGGCACCTACTACGGCGGCAACTGCGGCGGCTGCCTGGTGTTCACCTGGTTCCCGCACATCTGGGGCGCGGGCGAGGAAGTGCTCTCGGCCGACGGCCGCGAGTCGCTGCTCACCAGCGACGCCGCCAAAGAAGTGTTCGCCGCCTACTACGAGCTGAACCAGTCCGGGGCAGTCGGGGCGGGCTCGAAGGAAGAAGCCGGCGGGACTTGGACGGCCCCGTTCGCCGAGGGCAAGGTCGGGGTCATGCAATACCCCAACACATCGGTCTACGCCGCCATCGAGGCCGGCATCAACGTTGGCGTCGGCCCCATCCCCGGGGTCGATGGCGGGCAGTCCACCTTCCTGGGCGGTGACGCCATGGGCGTCTCGAAGGATTCCGAGCACGTCGAACAGGCCTGGAACTTCCTCGCCTGGATGCTGTCAGACGACACCCAACTCGAAGTCATCGCCAAGAACGGCGAGGTCCCGGCCCGCAACTCGCTGCTCGACAACGAGTACACGGCCGCCGATCCGATCGCTTTGACCATGAACGCGACCGTCGCTCACGGCCGCACGCCGGTGGCGGCCTACTTCTCGGAGGCTTTCAACGCCGCTGGCAGCCCCTTCACAGTGCTGTTGCGAAATGCCACCTTCGAGGGCACCAACACCCTCGATGAGGACAACGCCGCGATCACCGAAGTTCTGTCCCAGTGATCGGGCGCTAGTCGCTGGTGGCCCCCATCCCGGCCTCGGCGTCGCAGTCAGACGCCGGGGCCGGCCGGGCCGACCGGTTGGCAAGAGTTCGCCGCACCGTGAAAACAGGAGGACCTCCCATGAGGACTGCGCGCAGACGACGTCTGGCGCGAGATCGCTTCGGCTTGGCCTACGCCAGCCCCGTGGCCGCCGTCGTGGCCGTGTTCTTTGTCGTTCCGATTCTGCTGGTCGTTTACATGTCCGGCACCAATTGGAAACTGCTGGGCGGCAACCAAGGGATCAACTTCCCTGACAACTACGGCGACGTGGTCGACCACCGGATGTTCTGGCCGGCGGTGTCTTTCAC
The DNA here is from genome assembly GCA_031278655.1 of Bifidobacteriaceae bacterium. Classification (GTDB taxonomy): domain Bacteria; phylum Actinomycetota; class Actinomycetes; order Actinomycetales; family WQXJ01; genus JAIRTF01. The sequence goes on along the minus strand of JAITJZ010000159.1, from coordinate 5,145 downwards.
TCTCAAGTACACGGTCATCGCCACGGTGCTGTTGATCGCGGTCGGCCTCGGCTTGGCGATGCTGGTCCAGGAGACATCGCGCTGGCGCGGCCTCTTGCGGACGGCGTTCCTCCTGCCCACGGCGCTGGGATTGGCTTCCTCATCGCTGCTGTTCTACTCCTTGTACTCGCCGCAGGTCGGCCCCTTCAACGACTTCTTCAAATCAATCGGCATCGCCTCGATCTTGGGCTCGCCCAACGGCGCGCTGTGGGCGACCGTCTTCTTGATTGTCTGGCGCTATTCGGGGTTCTACATGCTGCTGTTGTTGGTGGGCCTGCAAGGCATCTCCGGCGAGATCTACGAGGCCGCCCGGATCGACGGGGCCAGCCCCGGGCAGATCTTCACCCGGATAACGATCCCCCTGCTGCGCCCGTCTTTGGCGCTGTCCATCATCATGTGCGTCACCGGGTCGCTGCTGGCCTTCGACCAGTTCTTCATCTTGACCAAGGGAGGGCCAGACGGGTCGACGATGACGATCGTGCAGTTGGTCTACAACCTCGCCTTCGAGTCGAAACGGTCACTCGGGCTGGCGGCGGCGCTGTCAGTCATCGCCCTGGTGGCGCTGGTGGTCGTGAACATCTTCCAACTGCGTGTCTTAAGGGGGAAAGGCGATGAATAGCACCCGGCGCCGCTCCGGCCCGCCACTGCTGCGGGGCGTCATCCGGACGCCCTATTACGTGCTCACGACCGGCCTGGCCGTGATTTTCCTGTACCCGATCTTATGGACCATGATCGAGTCCTTCTCGGCCCAACCCGGCTCGGCCCAGACAGACGGCTACGGGCTGGGGAACTACACGACGCTGGTCTCATACCAGGCCGGATTGGGCGTCTACCTGATGAATTCGCTGGTCATCTCGTTGGTGGCGGTTCTGGTGACGCTGGTGTTGTCGCTGCTCGGCGGCTACGCCTTCGCCCGTTTCAACTTTCCGGGCAAGAATCTGTTGTTCCTGCTCACCTTGTCGATTCTGATGGTGCCCTACGCGACCCTGCTGATTCCGCTGGTGATTTGGTTGAAATACCTGCACCTGAACAACACCTTGGTCGGCGTCGGCATTGTGCTGGCGGTCTTCCAACTGCCGTTCGCCGTCTTCATGATGAGGATTTCTTTCGAGGCGATCCCCCGGGAGGTCGAGGAGGCCGCGCTGATCGACGGTTGCGGCACCTTTGGCGCCTTGCGCCGGGTGTTGATCTTCGCCGTCAAGCCGGGGCTCATCACGGTCGGCATCTTCGCCTTCCTGGCCGCGTGGAACGACTTCATGGTGCCGCTCTACCTGCTTGGGGGAGACAAACAACCGCTGCCGCTGGCGCTGGTCAACATGCGCCAGCAAGTCATGGGCGTGATCGACTACGGCGCCACAGAGGCCGGAGTTGTGGTGCTGATGGTGCCGTGCGTCGTGCTTTTCCTGTCCTTGCAACGCCACTACGTCCGCGGATTCATGTCAGGAGCGCTCAAAGGATGACCACATTACAGGCCGACACCACCAGGGCCAGCGCCCCGGTGAACCCGGGCAAACGCCGTTACCGGCCCCTGGGGTTGTCTGAAATCCAATTGACGGATGGGTTTTGGGCCGCGCGCCAAGCCGTCAACGGCGGCGCGACCCTGGAGCACTGCGACCGCTGGGAACAGCGCATGGGCTGGATCAGCAACTTCGCGGACGCGGCCGCGGGGGCGTGCCCCGAACGGCGAACCGGCACGGTTTTCTCCGACTCGGATGTCTACAAGCTGATCGAGGCGATGGCCTGGGAGGTTGGGCGCACAGCCGACCCGGCCCTGAACGCTCGCGTCCTGGAACTGGGCGGTCTGGTGGCGGCGGCTCAACGGCCTGACGGCTACCTGAACACGCATTTCGGCGCCCCCGGGCAACCGCCGCGCTATTCCGACCTCGAATGGGGCCACGAACTCTACAACTATGGGCATCTCTTTCAGGCGGCGGTCGCGCGCTTGCGCACCGGGCACGCCGACGCCATCACCGAGGCGGCCCTGCGCGCCGCGGACCACGTCTGCGAGGTCTTCGGGCCGGGCGGCGCCGAAGCCGTCTGCGGCCACCCCGAGGTCGAGAGCGCGCTGGTCGAGTTGTACAGGACGACGGGCGAGCGGCGCTACCTCGACCAGGCGCGGCTGTTCGTGGAGCGGCGCGGGCGCGGGCTGCTGCGGCCGATCGAGTTCGGCCCGTCCTATTTCCAGGACGACGTCCCCGTGCGCGAGGCGTCGGTCCTGCGCGGCCACGCCGTGCGGGCGCTCTACCTGGCCCTCGGCGCCATCGACGTGGCGGTCGAGGACGGCGACGGCGAACTGCTCGGCGCCGTCGCCCGCCAATACCGCAACGCGCTCTCCAAGCGCACCTTCTTGACTGGCGGCATGGGCTCGCGCCATCAGGATGAGGCCTTTGGGGAGGACTACGAACTGCCGCCTGATCGCGCTTACGCCGAGACTTGCGCCGCCGTCGCCTCGGTGATGGTGGCGTGGAGGCTGCTGCTGGCGACCGGCGAGGAAATCTGGGCCGAGGTCATTGAGCGCACCCTGTTCAACGCCGTCGCGGTGGCGCCCTCGCGGGACGGCCGCGCCTTCTTCTATGGGAACTGTCTGCACCAACGGGCGCCGGGCGCGCCGGTGGACCCGGACACGCCATCGGCCCGGGCGGCGTCGCGGTCGCGCGCGCCCTGGTTCGAGGTCGCGTGTTGCCCCAACAACGTGGCCCGCCTGTACGCCAGTCTCGCCACCTATTTCGCCACCGCCACCAACGATGGCGTCCAACTGCACCAATACGCGCCCTGCCGCGTCGACACCCGTTTGGGCGACGGCCGGGCGCTGGCCTTGGAGGTGCGCACCGGCTACCCGTTTGGCGGCGACGTCGAGATAACAGTGGTCGCCGCGCCCGATGACGAGTGGGAGCTTGGGTTGCGGATACCGGCTTGGGCGCGGTGTTCGGCACTGGTCGACGGCCGTCCGGCGATCGGGCCGTTGGAGCGTCTGCGCGGCCCGATGCCGCCGGGCACGGTGGTTCGCCTGTCGTTGCCGATCGAAACCCGCACGGTCGAGCCGCACCGGCGGATTGACGCTGTCCGCGGGTGCCTGGCGGTGGAGCGGGGCCCGCTGGTGCTGTGCGCCGAGTCGAGCGACCTGCCCGGGGGCCTGACGGTGAACGATGTCGAGGTCGACCCGGCTGGCGAAGTCGCCCTGACCGAGGCGGGCGCGGTCATCGCCGGTTCGGCCATCCGCGCGGCCGAGCCGGACACCTGGCCTTACGCGCCGCCGGAGCCGGCGCCTGACGCCGCCAAAGTCAGACTCGACGCCGACCCGGCCGCGCCCGGCCCTGAGCCCCTGCCCATCACGCTGATCCCATACTTCGACTGGGGCAACCGCGGCCCCAGCACCATGCGCGTGTGGCTGCCCAAACGAACCGCCGGCCCCGGCTGACGCGCTGGCGCCGTCCGGGCGGGGCCCGGGGCCGTCTCTGACCGGCGGCGAGCCTGACCGTCGCCGCCCGCCCGAGCCGAGGCGCGGCATCGGCGGCCAAAGCCGTGCGGGCTGGGACCCGGCAAGGCGACCCGAGCCGGGGCGCGGCATCGGCGGCCAAAGCTGTGCGGGCTGGGACCTGCCCCGGCCGACGGCGCCGGTTCGCCAAGCTGGGCGGGCGCTGGCTAAAGTGAGGGCGTGGAAATCCCGCCGCACCACCCGTCCGGCATCCCGATCGCCGAACGGGTGCGGGCGCCGATCGACGTGTCGACGCCGTCGCCGCGCCACCAATTGCTGTGGCGGCCGTTGCGGGCGTCCGACGAGGCGCAACTCGTTCCCCTGATGAACTCCCAGGAGGACGCGCCCGATTCGGCGGTGGATCACCGCCTGGCGGTGCTGGTGGCGTTGGAGCGCATGACGCCGGAGACGGCGTTCGTCACGCTCGGCGGCTTCGACCGCGCCGGGGTCCTCAGGGCGGCCGCTTTTCTGCATCTGTGGCCGGGCACAAGCGCGCTGGTGGCGCATGGGTTGGTGGACCCGACCTGGTCCGGGCGGGGGATCGGCGCTTCGCTGATGGCCTGGCAGGAGGGGCGCGGCCGTCAGATTCTGGCCGGCCTGCCGGGCGACGCCACGGCTCGGATGCTGGGCTATGTGGCCGAGTCGGCGGCGAACCGGCGCCGGTTGCTGATGGCCGCCGGGTTCTCGCCGCTGCGTTCGGTTTACCGGATGCGGCGCGACTTGGAGGCGCCCATCCCGTGCCAGGATTTGCCGGCCGGCCTGCGGTGGCGGCCGCTGGAGAAGATGGACCCGGAGTTGATCCGCCAGACGCACAACAACGCCACCGGGGCCGCCTGGGCGCCCGGGCCGGTCTACCCGGAGCTGTGGTGGCGCCGCTGGGAGGATTACCTGCCGGAACTCAGTTGCGTGGCCTACGACCCAGCCGACGAGCGGGTGGCCGGCTACGTCCTGGCCCTGATCGAACGCCCGGCGTCGAAGATGACGCCGCGCTCCGAGGTCACCATTCACCGTTTCGCCGTGGCGCCCGCCTACCGCCAGCGCGGGGTTGGCCGGGCGCTGCTCGGCCGGGCGCTGCTCCAGTCCGCCGACGAAGGCCGCCGTTTCGCCACCGCCGCCCTCGACCCGGCCATGCCTCACTCCGGCTTGGCCATGTTCGAGGACTTCGGCTTCACTCCGGCCGGGCGGACGATCGTCTACGGCCTCGATCTGTAAACCGCCCGCGCCCGATGCCGTCGGGCCGGTCCCAGCGCCCGGGCTGGGCCGGGTAGTGGCCGGGCTGGGCCGGGTAGTGGCCGGGCCGGGTTGGGCTGGGCCGGGCCGGGTTGGGCCAGGGTCGCGGGCTTGTCGGGACAATTGTCGGGACAAACGGAGCGCGGCGCCCGGGCCGTGTTCCGTGTGTCCCGTGCTCCGCATATCAAGACACAGCCGGACGCGGGCGGCGTCAGCCGATGGCGGCGACGGGGGCTTTGAGCGGGGCGCCGGAGGCGTCCCGGCGCGGGTCGGGGGCGGGCAGGGCCAGCGGCTTGCCGCTGGCCGAGACGGCGTGGGGGGGGGCCCCCCCCCCCCCCCCCCCCGTCAACCCCGCCAGGCCCCGGTGGGAACCCGGGGGGCGCCCCCCCCCCCGGGCGCGG
>JAITJZ010000108.1 GCA_031278655.1 Bifidobacteriaceae bacterium | reverse complement strand
GATGCGCTCCAGAAGCTCGCGCCAATAGCTCCCGCCACCCGCCTGCTTCAGCAGCGCGTCGTTCATGGCGAAGCCCTTGGTCAGATACTCCTTCAGGATCGTTAGCGCCCAGCGCCGGAACTGCGTGCCCCGCAGCGACCTCACCCGGTAACCCACCGAGATGATCACGTCGAGGTTGTAGTAAGAGACCTCTCGGATCACCTCCCGATCACCCTCCTGGCGAACTGTTCGGAATTTCCGAACAGTTGCCTCTTCCTCAAGCTCGCCCTCCTCGAAGACGTGTTTGACGTGCTCGGACACGTTGGCTTTGCTCGACTGGAATAGTTCCACCATCTGCCCTTGGGAAAGCCACACGGTCTCGCCGGCCAGGCGCACGTCGATGCGTGTCTGCCCATCGTCTGTCTGGTACAGGACGATCTCAGAGGCGGGCACAGGCTGGTCGCTAGTCATTGGTAGTCAGCCTATCCGCGGGCGCCGACAGTCTCCCGCAGAGCGGATAGACAGCCACGCCGACCCGGCGCCTCGCCTCGGTGGCGTCGCCGGTGTCGCACCAGACGCCATCGACCACCTCGCGGCGGGCCTCGACCAAGCCGGCCACGGCCGCCTCATCGGCCAGAATCTCCAGGGTCTCGATCAACGAGTCGTAGTCGGCCGCCGCACCGGGGCGGGAACCAGAGCACCCCGACATGACCGCCGCCGCCGCGCGCGGCCGGTTCTTCGGAGAGGCTGCCAGGAACAGACCCATCCGTCGACATGGCCGAAACCATTGCGTAACACTGGAGGGTCAGGCTTGATCCCGTGGCGGCGCTGCTGCCCCGTCGCACCCAGGGCCGGTCTTGGGCTCACCCTCGGCCGACTTCGGATCCATTCGCAAGAAGCAAGGAGGGCCATAATGCCTGAGCTAGACGGAGTTCTCTTCAATCTCAGCCGTGGCGACTTTCAAAACAACGGGGCGAGCCCCTGGTACACCGAACTGGGGTTCGGCACACCGCCGCAGCGGTTGAAAGTTAATATCGACAGCGGCACGGACATAACATGGCTGACGTCGACGCTATGCCCACCCGAATCGTGCCAGCACACGAGCGGAGGCCGGTTCGATTACAGGGCGTCTTCGACGTTCTCGTTCACCGACTGCTTGCAGCGTCCGTTCAGTTTCGGAGCATGGGGAACTATGCAGGTCGAGGCCGGCCAGGACGTCGTCGAGTTGCCGGACCCGGCCGGCACACGGTCGATGCAGCTATTCTTCTCGGCTGACTACGCGGGAAGCCAGTTCGCCCAGCTCGACTGGGACGGCGGCATCGGGCTGCCGTCATCAAGCGCCTATGTGGAGGGACGCACATCGTTTCTGCTCCAACTGCTGATGGAGTCCCGAACGGTTCGGCTGCCGTTTGTCTCGTTCGACACCGATTACAGGTCCCGGCAGGGCACTTGCCAGATTGGTGGCGTCGACCCGAGCAAGTACGATCCGACTTCGTCGGTGTTCTTGCCGTGGAAGGTTTACGACGTCTACCCCGGCTCTGAGTACTTATGGGGCGCTGACCTCTACAGGCTGATGGTCGGCGACGTCGAGATCGCGCCGGGCACTCCGAAGGTGTTCGCCACCGACAGCGGGTCGTCGCAGTTCAAAGGCGACGACGACATCATGAACGCGATCCTGACGCAGATTGCCCGGCAAGGCTCGCCGCCAGTCAGGCTAGAGCTGTATGGCGGGAGAATCACGGTCACCCCGGACATGTACAACGTCTACATCGAGGCCGGCCCCGACGCGGGCAAGACCATTCCGCAGTTCCAGGGGCTCGGCATGAGCCAATTGGTCTTGGTCGGCTCTGTGCTGATGGACTACTGCTACACAGTGTTCCGTTACGACGTCCACATCTGTAGTCCTGGGGCGTTGTCCCTGTCGCCGGTGGGCGTGTATTTCTTCAACAAGATCGGAGGACCGCAGATTATCTCGGGCAGGCCAGTGGAGTTTCCCACCCGGATCCCCGCCCACAAGGGCCGCGGAGCGTTCGGGCGCGAGATCCCCTTCGAGAGGGGCTGGGAATTCTGATCTCGTTTGCTCTCCCCGCGCGGCCGGACGCCAGAGTCCAGCACCGAAGGCCCCCGCCCTGCGGGGACTGCGGGCGTGGCGTTGACTAGCTGACCAGCGCGCCGCCTAGGACGACCTGTCTGTGCCCTTCCCAGAGCAGTTCGGGATCGGCTCGCACGTCGCCGCCGAAGACCACCAGGTCTGCGGCCAGGCCGGGTTCGATCCGGCCGACCTCCCGGTCTAGGCGGAGGATAGCGGCGTTGGTGGCGGTGGCGGCCTCGATTGTCCGTTCTATCCCCTCGACTTCGCATTGCAGGCGCAGCCCTTGGAGTTGCTCGTCCTCCAGACCGCCCATGAGGTCGGTGCCGAATCCGATCCGCACCCCGGCGGACCGGGCCAGGCGGATGGCTTGCTTTCCGGCGTCGAGGACGGCGGTGTTCTTGGCCCGGCCCACGTCCGTCAAACCGACTTCCGAGCCGCGCCGGTCCATCGCGTCGTATGTGGCCAGGGTCGGCACGAGGAACACGCCCCGCTCGGCCATCAGCGCCGCGGTCGGGGGGTCGAGCAGGTTGCCGTGCTCGACGCAGCGCACCCCGTTCGAGATCGAGTGGACGATGGCGTCGGGGGAGTAGGCGTGCGCGGTGACGTAGGTTCCGCGCCGGTTCGCCTCATAGGCGGCGGCCGCGATTTCCTCAGGGGTGTATTGAGGGACTTCCAGCGGGTCGGTCGGGGAGATGACGCCGCCGGAGGTCAACAGTTTGATGGCGTGCGCGCCTTGGCGGAGCAGTTCGCGGACCCGTTTGCGGATCGCGTCAGCCCCGTCCACGGTGTTAGTGGAGCACCCGCAGCAGTCCGGTTCGCGGTACAGCGGGTTCCGGCCGTCTCCGTGCCCGCCGGTTTGCGACAGGGCCGGCCCGGTCCACAAGTACCGGGGCGCCGCTATGACGCCCTCCCGGATGGCCTTGGCCAGCCCCGGGTCGCCCCCGGCAACGTCCCGGATGGTTGTGAAACCACGCCGAAGCGCCCCCTCAAGTCGGCGGGCGGCTTTCAACGCCACATAGCTGAGCGGCCATTTCTCCATCTCCTCCAGGCTGAGCGAGACGCCGTAGGCGTGGCAGTGCGCGTCGATCAGGCCCGGCGTGACGGACCCGCCTCCCGCGTCGAGTACCGCCGCGCCCCGCGGCACGTCCACACCACTGCCGACCGCGGCTATCAGCCCGTCTACGCTCAGCACCGTCTCCGGGTCCCCGGCCGGCCGGCCCGCACTCAACACGCGGGCGTTGACAACCGCAAGCGCTCCCATGGCTGTTCCCTCCTGCCGCCGCCGCTCACCGGGGCGGCCTCATCGGTCGCGCGCGCGCAGGAACTGGTCGAGGGAGACCGCGAACAGTATCAAGGCGCCTTGGACGATCTGCTGGTAGATGGTGGGCGCGCCAAGCAAGTTGAACCCGTTGGCGATCAATTGGAGCAACACCACACCCAGGACGGACCGCCAAATCGCGCCGGACCCGCCGGCCAGGGACACGCCGCCGATCACGGCGGCGGCGATGGCGGTGAACTCGGTGCCTGTGCCCATCGACGGCTGGGCTGACAGCGCCCGGGAGGCCAGCACCAGCCCGGCCACCGCCGCCAGGCCCCCGGAGATCATGAAGGCCGAGATCCTTGTCCAGGTGACCGATATGCCGGACACCAGGGCCGCGTTCTCGTTGCCGCCGACGGCGTACAGGTTCCGCCCGTAAACAGTCTTGGCGACCACCACCCCGGTCACAATCAGGATGCCGACCAGCACCCAGGTGGCCCAGGTGATGCCCGCCAGCGGGGAGGGACGGGACAGCGTTTGCAGCGAGGCGTCATCGGCCCGGACAATCTGCCCGTCCGTCACGGCCGTCGCCACGCCCCTGAACACCATCGAGGTGGCCAGCGTGGCGATGAACGAGTTGACCCGGGCGTAGGTCACGGCCAACCCGTTGACCAGCCCCAACGCAACCCCTGCGCTCACCGCCGCGACCACCCCCGCCACGATACCGACCTGGTTGGCGACGGTGATGGCCAAGATCGCCGAGAGAGCCGCCACCGCGCTCATCGACAAGTCGAAGACGCCCGCGATCATCGGCACCGTGACCGCGCAGGCCATGATCCCGACCACCACGATCTGGTCCAGGATGTTGACCAGGTTGCCGGCCGTCAAGAACGTGTCGGTCGCCAAAGACAACGCCGCCACCAGGATGATCGCGGTGAACGCGATCCCTAGATCGCGCGACCGGTAGCGCAGCAACGCGCCCGCCTTACTTCCCACCGTCGCCGGCCTCCTTTTGGTCGTAATCTCCGAACGCGGCCGCGATGACCTCGGCTCGGGACGCCTCGCCCCATTTGAACTCGCGCACCACCTGGCCGCGGCGCATCACCAGCAACCGGTGCGACAACCCCATCACCTCTTCGATCTCCGAGGAGATCACCACCACGGCGATGCCCTCGGCCGCCAAGCTCTGGATGATCTCGTAGATCTGCGCTTTCGCGCCCACGTCCACGCCGCGGGTCGGCTCGTCCACGATCAACACCTTCGGCTGCGACATCACCCATTTGGTGAACAGCACTTTCTGCTGGTTGCCGCCCGATAGCTGCCAGACCGACTGCTCGATCGACCGGGCCTTGACCGCCATCCGCCCGGTCTGCTGGCCGACGGCGGCCTTCTCCGGGCGGACCGCCCGGAAGCCGAGCCTGGCGAAGGCGCGGCGCACCACCAGCGAGGAGTTGTCGCGCACCGAGTGCACCAGCGACAGCCCGTCTTGCTTGCGGTCCTCGCTGACCAGGGCCAAACCCGCCCGGATGGCCGCGCGCGGGCTCGGGCGGGACAGCTCGAAGCCGTCCACCACGATCTGCCCGCCGGTAATGGGGTCCAAGCCGAAGATCGCTCGCGCCACCTCGCTGCGGCCCGCCCCGACCAGGCCCGCCATCCCGACTATCTCCCCGGCCCGGACTTGGAACGAGACTGGCCCGATGCCGTCCGCCCGGGTCAGGTCGTTAACCTCCAAACGGGTCGGCGCGCCATCGGGCAGGGTAGCGGGCTGGCGGTGCTCAAACTCGATGGCCCGCCCCACCATGTGCTCGGTCAACGACCGCGGAGTTTGGCCTTCCGTCGGGCCGGCGAAGGTGACGGCGCCGTCCCGCAGCACCACCACCTCGTCCGCGATCAACAACACGTCCTCCAGGAAATGCGAGATCAGCAGCACCAACCGGCCGTCGGCCGCCAGTTTGCGGATCAAGCCCAGCAGTTGGCGGGTCTCGGCAATCGACAAGATCGCGGTCGGCTCGTCCATGATGATGACGCGAGCCTGGCGGGCCAGCGCCCGCATGATCTCCACCTGCTGGCGTTTGGCTTGCGACAACCCCCGGACCATTGCGCCGGCCCGCAACTCGGTGAAGCCGATCTCGTCGCGCAGGGCGTCGAAGCGCTCGCGCAGCGCCCGCTGCTTCACAAACCCGAGCCGGGAGTCCAACTGCCCGAAGAACACGTTCTCGGCCGCGGACCGGTCCAAAGCCAAGGACTGCTCTTGGGTGATGATGGCGATACCTTGCTCCAGGGCGTCCTTTGGCGCCCTGAAATGCTTGCGCTCGCCGTCGATCACGATCCGACCGCTGTCAGCGTGGGTCAAGCCCGCCAGGATGTTCGCGAAGGTGGACTTCCCAGCCCCGTTCTCACCCAACAAGCCGTACACCCGCCCGGCCCGAAACTCCAGGTCCAGGTTGCGCAACACCGGGTTGCGGGCGTACGCCTTGGTGAGCCCCGCCACCTCCAAGAGGGGCGGCGCGCTGACAGCGGTCGGCATCGTGATTCGCCGCTCCGCTTACTCGTCGTAACTGCCGGTCACACCGACCAACCGGTCCTTGGTGCCCAACCCGCCGTAGTTGTAGTCGCGGCTGGTGTAGTTGACGGCGTTCTCCGGGGAGCCGCCGCGGGCGGCGGTCACCCCGATCTCGGCGGCGTCGTAACCGGCCTTGACCTCGTCGGCGTAATAGGTCCCGAACCAGCGGTCGGACTGGACCGCCTCGACCGCCGGGCGGGAGCCGCCGTTGCCGATCAGCTTGACCTTGGCCGTGTCAACCAGCGACTCGGCGCCGGCGATAGCCTGCGACGAACCGATGATCACATTCACGTCCGGGTGGGACTGCAACAAGTCCTGGACGGCCGCGCGGCCCTCGTCGGAGGTGTAGCCGCCCTGGAAGTTGTCGACCACCTCGGCGCCGCCGGCCTTCAAGGCCGCCACCGCCGATTCGGTGCGCGTGTTGTCCAACGGCAACGCCGCGTTGCCTTGCAGATAGGCCACCTTGCACGGGTCGGCCGCCAAAGCCGCGCAGGCCTCCAAGCCCATGGTGGCCAAGGCCTCGCCGTTCTCCTTCGGCACGTCCACAATCGAGTAAACGCCCGTCACCTGCGGTTCGGCGGTGTCATAGGCGGTGCCGATCGGGGTGAACTCGGCCACCACCGTGATCCCCGCCGCTATGGCCGCCTCGACCGCCGGCATGACGGCCGCGCCGTCGTTGGCTTGGACGATGTACACCTTGAAACGGCCCGAGGTGGTGGCGTCCTGGATCTGCTGGACCTGGGCGGCGGAGTCGAAAGCGCCGTCGAAGAACTCGACGGTGGCATTGTTCTCAGCCGCGTACTGCTCGATCCCTTGGAACGTGGCGTTGGCGAACGAGTTCGCTTTGGCGAAGCCAAAGAACGCTATCCCCACCGCCTCGTCAGTAGTCTCCCCGCCCGTGTCACCGGCTGGAGTTTGGCTGACTCCACCCGGCGCCTCATCGTTCCCCCCGCAGGCCCCCAAGAGGGGCAACATGAGAAGCGCGGCTGCCGCGGCAGCGGTTGTGAGTTGTCGTTTCATGGGTTTCCTTCCCTGGTTTACCGGGTTTTCACTCTGCCCGCTTGGGGCTTGGTCACGGCTGGTAGCCGTAACGCTCCCGCGCGGCGCCCAGAGTCAACTGGCCTTCGCGCAAGTCTTCCTCGACTGCGGCGCGCGACCGAGCGGCCGGGTCTCCGTACCCGCCGCCGCCACCCGTCCGGGTGGTGATCACATCGCCGCGCTTGATCGGCAGAGCGTTGATCTTCAGCATCATCCGGGCGTCCTCGCGACCCTCGTTCAGCCAGACCTCCGGCGGGGTCGCGCCGCCGCCGCCGGCCAAGCCCCAGGCCGGAGTGATCGACCGCTCGAACCACAGCGACAGCCAGGCGCCGTCCACCTCCACCAGGTACTTGCGCTCAACGCCGTTGCCGCCGCGCCAGCGCCCGGCCCCGCCGGAGTCCGGCCGGAACCGGTAGTGGACCATGTGGACCGGGTACTTGGTCTCGATGATCTCGACCGCCATGTCCTTCAGCGACCCGTTGACGTTGTTGATCAGCCCGTCTTGGCCGTCGCCGCCGTCCCAGCCGCCCCAACCGCCGACTGTCGGCTCGTAAAGCAGGAACGGCACGCCGCCGTTGCGCGGGTCCGCGCCGCCGATGCCGATCACCATCGAGTCGCCGGCGGACGCGCCGGCCACCCGATCCGGCAGGACGGTCTCGAACGCCTTCACCGTCAAGTCGATCAGCAAGCCGAGCGAGCTGAAATACCATTCGCAGGGCGATGGCGGCTGGGCGCCCAGGATAGAGCCGTCGCGCACCAGCACGTCCAAAGTTGAGAACGCCCCGCCATCGACCGGCTTGTCCGGGCTGATCAACAACTTGTAAGCGACCCGCGCCGCCGAGATCGCCTGCGAGGCGCCGCAGTTGACCGGACCGCGAGCCGCGTCGGAAGACTCCCGCAGGTCGAACGTGATCCGCTCGCCCTCCACGATCACCTTCACCCGCACCCAGATCGGGTCCGAGCCCAACCCGTCGTCGTCAATGCAACCCTCGGCCGAATAGACGCCATCGGGAATCGAACGGATAGTCTCCTGCTCCAAACGGGCGGTCTGGGCGAAAATCGCGTCGCGGGCCTGCTTGACGCTATCGACGCCGAACTTCTCGATGATGGCCGCGAGGCGGGACTGGCCCGTCTTGACGCAGGCGATCATGGCGAACAGGTCGCCCCTGGCCGGATAGGAGAAGCGCGAGTTGCGGGCCAGCAGGTCCGCCACGTCCTCCACCAACTCGCCGGCCTTCATCACGCGCAAGGCGCCGACCCGCAGGCCCTCCTGGAAGATGTCGACCGAATCGGTGGTCGAGCCGGCGTCTTTGCCGCCGACGTCGAGCCAGTGGGCGCGGCAGGTCGAGAACCCGACCAGGGCGCCGTCGACGAATACCGGCCCGTAGACGGTCATGTCGTGCAGGTGGGTGCCGGCGATGTAGGAGTCGTTCAGGATCCAGACGTCGCCCGGTTCCCACACGTCGCGCCCGTAGACGTTCTCGGTGTACTCGGTGACTATCTCCAGGTTCCCCAAGAAGATCGGCAGCCCGGCCGATTGCCCCAGGGTCTTGTGGTTCTCGTCCAGCAAGCCGACCGCGCAGTCCTTCATCTCATAGATGACCGGCGTGTACGCGGAGCGGATCAGGGTTGAGTTCATCTCATCCGCCGCCGAGTTCAACGCCGAGCGGATGATCTCGGTCAACACCGGGTCGTAAACAGCCATCTCAGTTCCCCTTCCCAACACGGACGATAAGCGAGCCGTAGGGCTCAATGGTGGTGGTGGTCTCCGGCGGCAACACCGTGGTCGCGGTCTGCTCCAAGATCACCGCCGGCCCCTCGACCACCATCCCGGGCCGCAACACGTCTCGACGGATCACCGGGGTCGCGTGCTCGGTCCGCCCGAACACGATCTGCCTGGTCTCGAACGGGTACCCCGTGTCTGCGGCCGGTTCCAAAGCGACCGGCTCGGGGCGGTCCATCGCCCCGAACGCCGTCGCCCGCAAGGTCACGATCTCGATCGGGGCGCCCGCGTTGGCGTGTCCGAAGCGCGCCTCGTGGGCCGCGTCGAAACGCTTGGCGGCCGCCTTGGCGAAAGACTCCTGGTCCGGGAATGCGTCGCCGTCGATCGGGACGGTCAGCGTGTACTCCTGCGCCACGTAGCGCATGTCCAACGCGAACGCCACCCTGACCTGCGCCGGATCGATCCCGTCGGCCGCCAAAGCGCCGCGCGCCTCGGCCTCCATGGCCCCGAGCAACCCCGCCACCTGGGCGCGGTCCGCGCCCGCCAGAGTGCCGTAGAAAGACTGCGAGAAATCGCGGCGCAACTCGGTCTCCAGCATCCCCCAAGCCGAGAACGCGCCCGGGTTCGGCGGTACCACAACCTCGGCGATCTCCAACTCGCGGGCGATGAACACCGCGTGCATCGGCCCGGCCCCACCGAACGCCACCAACGAGAACTCCCGCGGCTCGATGCCCCGGTCCACCGTGATGTTCCGGATCGCTTGCGCCATCTTGGCGTTCGCCACATCGCAAACGCCCTCGGCCATCTGGACCGTGTCGAGGCCGAACTCCTGGCCCAATTCCGCGACCGCCTTGGCCGCCAGATCCGGCTCCAGCCTCATTGTGCCGCCGGCGAACCAAGTCGGATCGACCCGGCCCAAAACCAGGTTCGCATCCGTGACCGTCGCCTGCGTGCCGCCACGCCCGTAACAAGCCGGGCCGGGGTCCGCCCCGGCCGACTCCGGGCCGACTCTGAGCCCGCCCGCCTCCTGGTACGCCAACGACCCGCCGCCAGCGCCGATCGTGTGGATGTTGACCACCGACATCAGTATCGGGAAACCCTCCAACTCGGCCTCGTTCGACAAGTCCGGCTGCCCGTCTATCACCAGCGAGATGTCGAACGACGTGCCACCCATGTCGATTCCGATCAGGTTCGGCTTGCCCAAGCGCTTGGCCAGCGCAACGCTGCCGACCGCGCCGCCCACCGGGCCGGACAACAACGTCTGCAGCGTCATCGCGCGAGCCGAATCGGCTGAGATGATCCCGCCGGAGGATTGCATCACATGCAGCGGAACCACCAGACCACGCCTGGCCAACTCCGACTCCAGCGATTCCAAGTACCGACGCACAATCGGGCCGGTGTAGGCGTCCAGCACCGCCGAGGAAGTCCGCTCGTACTCCCGCCACTCCCTGGCCACCCGATGCGACAACGTGATCTGCACGTCATCGCCCAACTCCTCGCGGAGAACCCGCTCGACCGCCAACTCGTGGACCGGGTTGAGATAGGCGAACAGCAGGCAGACCGCGACCGCCCCGAAGCCCTCTTCCTTGAACCGGCGGGCCGCAGCCCTGATCTCGGCCTCGTCAAGTGGGGTGCGCTCCGAGCCGTCGTAACGCAGCCGGCCCGTCAGCTCGACCGTGTCCGAGCGTTTGACCAGGGGCGTCGGCTTGCGGTAATGCACGTCATACAGGCGAGTGCGGTGCCCCCGCGCGATCTGATAGACATCGCCCACCCCAGCGGTCGCCAACAACAACACCTTCTCCCCGCGCCGTTGCAGGAAGGCGTTCAACCCCTGGGTGGTGCCATGCACCAAGAACGCGACGTCCGGGACGGAGTCCATGACCTGCCCCAGCCCTTCAAACACGCCAACCGTCAAATCTTGGGGGGTTGTCGAGGACTTCCCCGCCGTGTACTGCCCCGTTTCCTCGTTGAAATCGATCACATCGGTGAACGTGCCGCCGATGTCCATGGACACTCTGTGTTTAGGCATTAAGCCTGTTCCTCCTGCTCGTCCGGGGCCGACAGGACGCTGGCCAGCAGCCACCCCTTCGACCCCTCGGTGAATGTGTCATCAAGAAACTCGTTGATCCCCTGCGTCATCTGCTTGCGCACCGGGTGGTCAACCCAACGTTGGTAATCTCCTTCCTCTCGCCACAACGCGGTAACCAGCAACCGGTCCGGCTCGTCCGGCAGCGGATAGATCTCCGTGCTGACGCAGCCGGCGAGCCTCACCGCCAGACCTAGCGAATCCACGTCCCTGTACCAATCCAACAGGTCGCCAACCCGCCCAGGCTTGACGTTGAGATACAACAATGACCTATACACCTGATTACCGACCCTTCCTGTGGTGATCATCGGAGACCGCGGGTTCTCCCGCTCCGCGAAACAGCACCCGCCAAACTAACCGGGGATCATGTGACGCAGATCACAACGAAGTAACGGCCACGTTACCACCCCGAAATTGCCAGCCCGCAGGCTCGGCCACGCCAGGTCGAACCGGCGTGGCGACCATCGGCGCGCCGCCCCCCGCCGGCGCCCCGATGCCGTCCCTGTTTGCTTTTGTTAGACGCCGTTAGACCGCCTTAGATTTTGTTAGACTGGGCCGGTGGAGATGGCCGCCAACCCCTACGTCCCCGGATCGGGCATCATGCCGCCCTCGCTGGCCGGGCGCGAGGCCGAACTGGCCCTGTTCGACAGCTTGCCCCAGCGCACGCGCAACGGACTGCTCTCCCGGGGCATCATCCTGACCGGGCTGCGCGGAGTCGGCAAGACGGTTCTGCTCGAGGCCTTCCGCCTGCGCGCGGACGAGGCCGGCTGGGTCACATGCAGCATCGAGGCCAGCCCGGAGGCCGCCGCGCGTGTCAACTCGTCGGCTTGGGGCCGCGAGTGTTTCAATTTATCTCCTGGGTTTCGTCGAGTGTTTCAATTTATCTCCGCCCCTCAGCATCACCGCAGGTCAGGGCCTTGGGCTTGGTTGGGCATGAGATAAATTGAAACACTCGCCACCGGAAAGGAGATAAATTGAAA
>JAITJZ010000055.1 GCA_031278655.1 Bifidobacteriaceae bacterium | reverse complement strand
CCTCAGCCCGGTCGAGGCGGCGCCGCAGCAAGCGGTAAGCGAAGCGTCCCACCCGGCTCGGCGCCCAAGCCAAGGCTCCAACCAGGTCATCGGGGCCAATCGCGGCCTGCGGCGGCTCGGTCGGCAGAGGTCGCCCCAAGAGGCGTTCAAATTCCTGGCCCCCGACTCGCCGCACCTGTCCGCTGTTGTAACTGAGCAGGTCCGGGTCCGGATCAGTCGCCGGCTGCGTGCCACAGACGGTGACCGGCGCCGTCAGCCGAATGTCGTTGACATTCGCCCCCACCTGGATCTCATACAGGCCGTCCTCGACCACCCAGTCGCCGCCGGCCGCGTCGAAATGCCGAAACGCGGCATCGCCCAGCGCTATTGCCACCCGCGCCGACTCGCCAACCGCCAACTCGACCCGCGCGAAGCCTCTTAGCTCGCGGTGGGGACGGTAGACACCGCCGCTGAGGCGGTGCACGTAGGCCTGAACAACCTCCGCGCCGGCGCGCGCGCCGGTGTTGGTGACCGTCACCTCCAGGCCGGCGGGTCCCGCCGCCAAATCCGAGTAGGCGAAGGTGGTGTAGCTCAAACCGAACCCGAATGGGAACGCGACTGGCTGACCAGCGGTGACGAAATAGCGGTAACCGACGTAGATGCCTTCCCGGTATTGGGCGGCCCGGCCGACGGCCGGGAAATGACCCGCAGTCGGGTGATCGGCCAAGCGGAGCGGGAAGGTCTCGGCCAACCGGCCCGACGGGTTGACATTGCCCACCAGCACATCCAGCAGTCCGCCCGCCCCGGCTTGTCCCGCCAGGCAGCCGTAGAGCAGGGCCTGGCAGTGGTCCAGCCACGGCGTCTCGACGGCCCCGCCGGCGCTCAAGACGACCACGATCCGGGGGTTGGCCTCCGCCAGCGCCGCGAGCAGGTCCACTTGGACCGGCGGAAGGTTCAAGTCGCTCCGGTCGGCGCCTTCGCATTCCGCCGATTCGTCCAGGCCTAGCCACGCCAGGACCACGTCGGCTTGCCCGGCGGCGGCCGCGGCGGCCTCGGCCGCCGCCGGGTCGGGGCGGCCGTCGCGGCGGAAGCCGCGGCTGTAGGAGGCCAGGACCAGCCCAGATTCGGCCAGCAAGTCGAGCGCGTTGTCCAGCCGCGTCGGGTTCACGGCCGAGGAGCCGCCGGCCTGGTAACGCGGTTTGGCGGCGAAGTCGCCGACCAGCGCCACCTTGGTCCCAGGCGCCAACGGCAGGATGTCGCCTTGGTTTTTCAGCAGCACGGCGCCCGCGGCCGCCGCCCGCCGGGCCAGTTTGTGGTGGGCGTCGTAGTCGCCCGATGCCGTCTGGTCGCCTTGGGGGGACCGCCGCACCAATGCGGCCACCTCTTGGGCGCGGGCGTCCAAGTCTGCCTCCGCTAGGCGGCCGTCGTTGACGGCCGCCTCGATCTGGCGGACCGAGGCGTAGCCGGCGGCCGGCATCTCCAGCGAGCAGCCGGCCTTCAGGCCCGCCACAATGTCATTCGACCCGCCCCAATCTGTCACCACCGCGCCATCGAAACCCCATTCGTCCCTCAGCACGTCCGTCAGCAGCCCCTTGTTCTCGCTCGCGTAGACGCCGCCCACCAGGTTGTAGCTGGACATGATCGCCCAGGGGCGGGCTTCGCGGACCACGATCTCGAAGCCCGCCAGGTAAATCTCGCGCAGAGTCCGCTGATCGACCAGCGAATCTGAGGCCATCCGCCTGAGCTCTTGGTTGTTGGCGGCGAAGTGCTTGGGGCAGGCGGCCACACCGCGCGATTGGATGCCGCGCACATAGGCGGCGGCGAGTTTGCCGCTGAGCAGCGGGTCCTCCGAGAAATACTCGAAGTTCCGGCCGCCCAGCGGGCTCCTCTTGATGTTCAGCCCCGGGCCCAGGAGGACGTCGACCCCCTGGGCCCGGGCTTCTGCGCCCAATGCCGCCCCGATCTGTTCCGCCAGTTCCACGTCCCAGCTATTGGCGATAGCTGCCGCGGGCGGGAAACAGGTGGCTGGATGCGACGGGTTCAGCCCCAGGTGGTCGGCCCGCCCCGCCTGGCGGCGGACTCCGTGCGGACCGTCCGAGAGCCAGATCGAGCGCAGGCCGACCCGTGGCGACGGATGCGTCTGCCAGGTCGTCCGGCCGGTCACCAAGGCGGCCTTCTCGATCAACGACAATGAGCTGAGGTCTTCCATTTCGCGCGGCTGTCCTAAGCGGCGGCCTCGGCGCGCCCCCGCCGCTGCCGGATCAGCTTGGTTGTGGTCCAGGCCAGGCCCGCCAGGGCCAACGCGCCCAAGACCACGTTGGCGGTGATCAGCCACCAGCGCCAGGGCGGGGTGACGGCCTCGATCCGGGCGCCGGGCGAAAGCCCGTTCATGGCGTTGGAGTGGACCACCGCGTAGGCGGTGTTGTGCGCCGCCCGCCGGATGTTCGCTTGCACGGTCGCGGTCATGTCGGCATCGGACAGCTTCCACAACTCGGCGTCGGTGTTCAGCCACAGGTCGGTGCCGGCGGCCAAGCCCATGCGCATGTCCTCATAGGAGAAGACCGAGAACGAGGCCTGGTCGGTGATGACCACACCGGTGAAACCCCACTCGCCGCGCAGCGTCCCGGTCATCAAACCGGGGTGGGCGCCCACCCACAGCGGGCCGATCCGGTTCATCGCCGCCATCATGCCGAGCGCTCCGCCCTCCCGGACGGATAGCTCGAACGGCTTCAGATAGATCTCTCGCACGGCCTGCTCAGAGGCCAGCATTGAGCCCGCCATCCGGTTTGTCTCTTGGTCGTTGACCGCGAAGTGCTTGGCGAACACGATCACGCCTTTGTCTTGCGCGCCCCGGATGATGGCGGCGCTCATCTTGCCGGACAGCAACCCGTCCTCCGAGTAGTACTCGAAGTTGCGCCCGGAATAAGGCGTGCGGTGGATGTTCATGGCCGGGGCGTACCAGCCGGTTGTCCCCAGCTGCAAGCTCTCCTCACCGATCGCTTTGCCCATGTCCTCAGCCAGGGAGTCATTCCACGATGACGCCAACACAATGGCCGGCGAATACCCGAAACCGGGCGAGCCGCCCACCAACCCGGCCGAGAACCCCTGCGGGCCGTCGGTGTCGGTGGTGGCCGGCAGTTGGATCGAGTCGACCCGGCGGGTGGCGTAACCGCCAATCCGCACCAGCTGCTCCAAATCGTCCAAACTGGCCTGATCCAGCAGCGCCTCCCACGCGGGATTGTCGTACTCGAGGTCCCGCATCATGGCGGCGTTGAGTTCACCGAACTCCTCGCTGGTGACCCCGTATTCGGGAACCTCGGCGTCGGGGTCCTCTGGCACGGTCAACTCCAACGCTTTGACAAACTCCTCGGGCGCCGCCCAGGCGCCGTCGGCGTAGACGCCCGGCCAGGTGCCGGTCCAATCCGACCGCGACAGGTAGACGAAGTCTGCGTCCCAGGTCTTCAAATCCACGTCGGTGAACTGGTTGGCGATCTCGTTCCCAGTCACCGGCGAGACGGCGTAGGTCTCGGCGTCGAAGTCCGCGACCGTGACCTTGTGCGCCAAAGCCGGGGCGGCGGCATCGTCCATGCCATCCGACTCGGAGAAGCCCTTGGCGGCCAAAATGTTGTTGACCGCAGCGTGGGCGTCCTGGCCGGCCGCCAGATAGTAGTCGCCGGCATCAAGCACATAGGTGCCCTCGCCGTCGGCGTCATAGGTCTTGAGCAGCTCCTTCGGCACCGAGACGGTGACCGTCTCCTTGGCGCCGGGCTCAAGCAGGCCGGTCTTGGCGTAGCCGGCCAACTCGACAGCCGCCTTCTCAATGCCGTGCTCGCGGTCGTAATCCGTGTACGGCGACTGGAGGTAAACCTGCACAATGTCCTTGCCCGCGACCGCGCCGGTGTTGGTGACGGTGATGGCGACCTCGTAAGCCTCGTCTGATTCGCTCAGATCGGCCTCGCCCCACTCGAAGTCGGTGTAGGACAGGCCGTGGCCGAAGGGGAACTGGACCTCGGCGGCGTAGTCGAAGGCGCCAACCCCGTCCCGCCCGGTCACAACATCCTCGTAGCGGGTCTCGTAATAGCGGTAACCAACATAGATCCCCTCGCTGTAGGCGATGTAAGAGCCGCCCATGGGAATCTCTGGGGTTCCCACTTCGACGTTGGTGATCTGATAGGAGCCGAAGTTCGCCATGGCCGGGGCGCTGGTCGAATCGTAGGCGTAGGTGTCGACCAAGGCGCCGGACGGGTTGACCTGGCCGGCCAAGACCTCGCCGACGGCGGTCGCGCCGATCTGGCCGAAGGCCCCCGCCCACAAGGCCGCGTCGATCGCGTACTCCTCCAGGAAGCCGCCCTCCAGCGGGTTCTGGGTGTTCAACACCACCACCACGGTGCCGAAATGCTCGCAGGCCAGCTCGATCATGTCCCGCTCGTCGGCGGTCAGTTGCAGGTAGGTGACGCCGCTCGCGCCCGGGACGGCGGGCAGGTCGCCGGTTTCCCCGCCAGAACGTCCGATGACGACCACGGCCGCGTCGGCGTAGGCGGCGAAGCTGTCAATGACCGCGTCGGTGTAGACAGCCAGCGGGACCTCGTTGACGGCGTATTCGCCCTGGCCGTAGACGTCCGGAGTGGTCTTGCGGTAGGAGGCGGCCTCGCCGGTGGCGTAAAAGTCCCACAGGGTCGGGTTCACATCGAAGCCAGCCT
>JAITJZ010000152.1 GCA_031278655.1 Bifidobacteriaceae bacterium | reverse complement strand
TCCTCCCGATCTGGGTCGGAGCTGCCGCCGTCGCTCAGCAGCGCTCGGGCCGTGGCGGGACTTCGACGGCCGGAACCAGGTCGGGAGGCTATTCAGATATTCTCCTGATATAGTTCAGGAATGAGCACCGCCACGTTGAGCGAATTGCTGCGCAGGCCCAATCAGATAATCTCCCAGACCGAGAAGGGCGCGGTCACCATCACACGGAGGGACGGCGCGGATCTGCTGATCATGAAGGCCGAGGATGAACGGCGCAGACGCGAAGGGGTGAATCTGGCCAGCGCGATCATGCGAGCCGCAGTCGCCGCTGGCGGCGACTTCGCGGCGGCCCTGGCCACCGTGTTCGGCTGGACGAGGCTGTTGACCTCGCGCGAATTAGAGTCGTTCGCCCAGGACGTCGAGAAGAGCCTCTGGGCCGCCGTTGACCTCGATCGCTACGAGCTGTTCCTGCTCGAGGTGGGCCGCTGGTCGGCGACCGCGGAGACCTACGCCGCTGGCCTGCCCCGCGGCGACGGCGCCGACCAGCAATGGCTGGACAGAAGTTCGGCCGTCGCCAGGCCCTGACATGCCTACGGAGCCGGTCGCGCGCCCGTTGTGGCGCAGCGAGCACCGCATCGCAGCCGCGACCAGAGCGGCTCGAGTTGGCTGGCGCGACCTGGTCGCGACGGCCCGCAACGCCGCCGCGGAAGCATGGGACTTCCTCACCAAGACGCCCACGGCGGAGGGTCCGCGATGCTATCGGCTCAAAGGCGACCAGGCCATCGTCAGGATCAACGGCCGCGACCACCAACGTTGGCAGTACAAGCCCACATCGGCCGGCCGCATATGGTACGCGGTGGTTCCAGCGGGAGACAAGGCTGGCACGAACCTGGTGCTCCTGGAGCAAGTGTTCACCGGCCACCCGAACGAGACGATCAAGCACTTCACCTGAGACGCCGGAGCCGTGCCCGGGTCACCGGGAAGGATGGCCTTGATCTTGGAGCGGCGGCCGCGGCCTCCGCCAGTCCCCGATGGCGGTCGGTCGCGAACAAGTCGAGTCGAGCGTCGGCCAAGGCATCTACCGGCGAAACCCGAGACCACACCCACAAACACCCCAAAACACCCGCAAAAGTCAAGCTTCGGCAGTGTCTAATGATGAGGGGTGGAGAGTGCGGAGGAGGGCCGCCGCCCGCTCGGTGTCTGTGAGTTGCTCTCCGCGGACGTAGAACTGCGGCTCCAGCCAGTGGTCAAAGTGATAGGCGATGCGTGGGCTGACCACGGCCATTGGATTGAACAAGAAGTACTCGCAGTCGAGGTCATCGCAGATGTCACCGACCCACTCGCGCCAATCGGGTTGCCCTTCGGGAAAGGATTGTGGGAAGAGGTCCGCGTAGACTTCGGCCTGACCGAACAAGAGATACAGAGCGAGTTCTTCCAGGACTGTGTGGGCAACCAGGTCTCCTCGGCTGAATCTGGTTCGCAGTTCGTGAATCGTGGTTCGGAGTTGATAAACGAACTCGTAGTCATAGCGGGTACGGAACTGATCCGGCAATTCTCCTTCGAGCCACGCGTGGTCAAGCTCCCCGATGTGTGTACCGCGTGGCCTGGCGGCCAGCGCTGCGAGATCCTCGCTGATCTGGTCGATCCATTCGTCACTCGCCGCAGCAAAGACTGCCGCTACCAGCGTCCCGTGAACCTCCGCCAGAGCCGGCGACCACGCCACATGTTCGGGACCGACTGAAGATAGCAGGTCACCGGGGTCGTCGGTGTCGACAACGGTTCCGACGTCCGGTAGCCGCGTAAGACCCAGTGCCTTGCAGACTGCACGGACTTTATCGCGGCGGATAGAACCGCCCGCCTCGTAGTTGCCCCAGGTCTTTGCGCCGACTCCAGCCTTGGTAGCGGCTTGCTCGATACTCATGCCGAGCTGTGTTCGTTGTGTCCGAATGGCCGCCCCAAGGGCGGCGCTCCCCGAATGCGTTCGTGGTGCCATCACTGCCTCCGATCAATAGTGCCGGTACGTACCGCGTAAGTATAGCACGCGGTGTGGCGCATTTCTTCCGACGACACCGCTCCGGCAGGGATTGAAGCAGCCAAGCGGGCAGAAGCCAGGTCGCATGGAATGAGCCCAGTCGGCCCTGAGCCGATGGGCAGCCGCCTCCTAGTCCCGCTGGCCGTAGTCCCGTTGGTGGCGCGCGATGGGCCGAGCCGTTCGGGATTGTGGACGCCGGTCACAATACGATGGCCTCGGGGAGCTGCCACACGGCATCGTCCAACTGCCTATCGCGACGTATCCCGGTCCGCGTGGGCTGTGTCAAGCCTTCCGGGGCGTCGGCTCCCACCGTCTTAGCTGAACGAAAAGCGCTGGTCAGTGTCGTCCGTTCACGCCAGCACGATGTCGCCGTCCGCGTTTTCGACGAACAGGACTTTGTCGCCGGGCACCAGTTCAAGCTGGCGGCGCACTGGCGGTGAACCAATAGAGAGTGTCGCGGGGCATGTGGGCCAGCAGTTCCAGGTCCAGGGCTGCCCCAGCGGGAAGGCGGCCGGGCCCAGGGTTCGCGGCGGGTCACCAGCGGCTGACGGCCAACTCTCCGGGGTCGGTTCCGGCCACCGCCACGAACGCCTCGTCACCGTCTCTGAGGTCGAAGCAGTTGTCGGACAAGGTGATCCCTGGCCGCGGCTGCTCGATCCGCACCGAGTAGGAGTGGCCGGTGGAACGGATCCGCAGTCCGCCCGGTTCGGCCGTGATGGCTAGCCGACCTGGACCAAAGTCGAGTTGTCCGATCTCAGCAAAGTACTTTCGGGCTGCGGGGAACCGCCCATCAGGGCTGGCGGCCCAGGCGTAGTGGCGCCCGTCGCGGATGATCCCATCCGGGCCGACCTCCCACGCGATAACAGCCTGCGCCCGTTGGGCGGTAGCGGATACGGAACGGGTCTCGCCCCCGAGCCCGAACTTGCCCAGTTCGACGGCGATCTCGAGCGTGACGGGTTCCGCGCTGTTGTTGACCAGCCAAAGCTGCAGCCCGCCATCCACCCGGTCAGCGAAGCTGACCGCGACCGGGGAGCTGGCCCGCTTCGCTGAGTAGTAGGCGGACTTGGGCACGCCGTCGAAATCAGTGACAGACCAGCTCAGTCCGGGCCAGACATCGTTGAACTGCCACATCAGCGCGCCTGAGCAGTGCGGCTGGCGGCGCCGGTAATGCTCAATGGCGAACGCCATCCCTTCGGCCTGCACGGCTTGGGTGTAGGCGACGTACTCCGCGATCCCGCTGGGCCTGCCGGTGGTGACAGCCAGCAGCTCGTCGCCCTTGTCTTTCGGGTTGTCTTTGTTGTGCAGGTCGAACGCCTCCGAGTGGACCTGCAACTCCCCCTTGGGAATCCAACGCCGCAAGGTGGCCAGTTCTGGGGCTGCGTGGATGCCGAACTCGGAGCAGAACTTGGCCAGGTCGTCGGCGTAACGGCGGTAGTGCCGCTCGTCGCCTTTGGTCGGGAAGGTTTTCCCTGAGGGGAAGATGTCGCCATGCCAGACCTCCCACGTGTGCCGGTCGCCGTCCTGGGCGCCTTCCAGGGCTTCGATGCCGCCCTCGCCGTATGGGCTCGAAGGCCAATAGTGGGTCAAGCCGTCGTGGCGGGTGACGGCGTCAGGGAGGATCTGGTGATAGAAGTGCCAGCCCCAACTCCCCGGGTCGAGGTTGCCGGCGGCGGAGGCGTGGATCATTGTGGCCTCGTTGTTGCCGGCCCACTGCGCCAGGCAGGCGCGGTTGCGCAGCCGCTTGACCTGGTATTCCGCTTCGAGCTCCACCTCGCGTTGCAGACTGGGGTCGGCACTAGGGTAATCGATGCAGGCGAAGATGAAGTCCTGCCAGACGAGGATGCCCTCCCGGTCGCAGGCGGCGTAGAAGGCCTCGTGTTCGTAGATGCCACCGCCCCAGACTCGGAGCATGTTGAGATTCCCGTCCCGCGCCAACCGGACCCGCGACTCGTACGTTTGGGCGGAAACCGACCCGGTGAACGCGGACGCCGGCAGCCAGTTCGCGCCGCGGGCGAAGACCGGCTCCCCGTTCAACATGAAGCGGAACAAGCGCCCCCCTTCCCGATCCCGTGACCTGTCCACCACCACTTGGCGCAGCCCTATGCGGTCTCGCACGCCGTCCACCAAGTCGTCACCTGAGAAGAGCGTGATCTCCACCTCATATAGCGGGCTGGCGCCCAGATCGTGCGTCCACCAGAGCTGGGGATCAGGTATGTTCAGCGTTGTCGCCGCCTGGCCACCGGCCAGCCGCAAGTCCACCTCGTGGACTGCTCCGGCGGGAGACTCCATCCTGACATGCGCCCGCAGCGGCCGCGCTGCGATCGCCTCTGCTTCGACGAGGACCTTGACTTCAGCCAGCGACCGGTCAGCGGAGAGCCGGGAGATTTGGATGTGGTGGCCCTTCAGGACGGCCCCGTCCTGTACACACAGACGCACCGGCCGCCAGATGCCCATTGCCGGCAGCGCGGGGCCGAAGTCCCAGCCAAAAGAACAAGGCGATTTCCGAAGGGTGGTGGCGGGGCCGTTCAGCATCGGGTTGGCCGCAGCGGGACTTGCCTGCGCCGCAGCGGCCTTCTGCTCCTCGCTCATGATCGAGGCGAAGACCTCGAGCAATGCCGCCAACGTCTTGGCCACTTCCGGCGGGGTCTCGCGCCCCAGCAGTGGCGGGGTGAAGCGGACCAGTAAGGTGTTCTCGGCCAGTAGTCTGGCGGTGATGTCGAAGCAGGCCGGACGGAATTGGTTCTCGTGGTGTCCCAGCGGTTCGCCGTTCAGCCAGACATCAGCCACGGTGTCGAGCCCATCGAAGCAGAGCTGGACTCGGCCGCCAGCGGAGACTTCCGGCGCGGCGAAGGTGGTGCGGAACCACCATTCGCGCTCGTCAACCCAACGATCCTTGAGTTCGTTGGATCCGTAAAAGGGATGGGCGATCCGCCCAGCCGCGACGAGCGACTCGCGTACTCCGCCCGGCACCAAGGCTGGCAGCCATCCTTGGGCGGCGGACAGTTCGGCGGACAGTTCGGCGGACAGTTCGGCGGGCGAGCCAGCCCCCGGGGCCCGGTCGATGAGGGCGAAATCGGTCAAGGCGATGGTCTTGTTCATGGTGTCCTCCCCTGATATCGTCACTTGACTCGGCGGATGGGGATGATGCAGGCCGCTGCCGCGACTTGGAACACGATGCCCGCGATGAACAGCCACTCAAAACCGAGGACGCTGATGATGATTCCGCTCAGCCCGGCAGAGAAGATGATCGGCAAGGTGTTCGCCGTTGACAAGAAGCCCAAGTCGCGGGCCGCGTTCTTGGCGTCGGGCAGCACCTCGACCATCAGGGCTTGGTCGACGGAGATGAAGATGCCATAGCCGATAGCTGCCAGCGCCATGAAAACGTAGTAGGCGACGGGTTCGCGGACGGCCAGCGGGAAGCCGACGGCGATGAGCCCGAGCACGGTCGCGCCGATAAGGAAAGGCTTGCGCCGTCTCACCTTGTCAGACAATGGGCCGGAGGTCATCGTGGAGACGCCCGCCACCACGGCGAGGATGAGGCTGCCCAGGCCGATCATGTCGCCTGCGGCGGCGTTGTCCAACCCGAAGAAGTCGGTCAGGATGTAGAGCTGGAAGTTGATGACCATCAGCAGCGACAAGAAGAACAGCATCCGCCCAGAGAACGCAAACCAAAAGTCTCGGTCGCTCGGCGGGCGCAGCCCTGCCAGGATTTCGCCCAAGGTGCGCCGTTGGACGGCGTCTGCCTTGTTGGACTTGCCGGGCAGGAAGAACCAGAAGGCGAGCGCGCCGGCCATCATCGTCCAGCCGATGACCGCCAGGCCGGTGGCGGGGATGTCGAGGAATTCTGCGGCCAGGAACCCGGCCGCCCCAGAGGCGACCAGGGTGCCAAAGGCGGTGAAGGCGGAGGCCTGGCCCAGCAGGTGCTTCGCCACGCGGTCGGGCAGCAGCGCGTTCAAGGCGGTCACATACATGTTGATGCCCGCCTGGAAGATGGCATACAGAAGGACGACAAGGGGGAAGACGGTGACGAACTGGATTAGGGACAGGCAGACGATGGCGACGGCCGCCCCGCCCAGCAGCCACGGGTTGCGCCGGCCCCAGCGTGAGCGGGTGCGGTCCGACAGGGCGCCGGCAACGATGACTGTCAGTGTGCCGGCCAGCCCTGCCGCCATGGCGGCGGTTGCGAACATGCCGACCTTGTTGGCGGGGTCGGTCTGCGCGAAATAGGCCTGCAGCAAGGTGGCGCCCGCCGCTGATGGCAGGTTCCACGCCATGGCGCCGAACAGGTTGAGCCAGCGCATCCGGCCCAGCTTGGTTTGGAAAAGTCGTTCGCCGCGTTCGTTGAACTCAGCCATTGTGCACTCCTTGATAGTTGATGGTGACGGGGTTGGAGCGGCGGTAGTCGCGCAGGGTGAAAGTGGCGCCCGCGCCGCTCATGCCGGTGGCTTCGACCAGGCGGCGTTCACCGGCAGCCAGGTCGAAGTAGTTGGCGGAGAAGCGCACTTGGGGATCATCTGCGGTGAGGTGGACGAAGAAGGCGTAAGCGTCGCAGTCCACCACCAGCCGTACCTTTCCTGGCTCGGCTGAGGACACTTGGGCGGTGAGTCGCGCGGCGGGGAAGGAGATGTCTTTCAGATGGGTGAAGAAGGACCGATTCGGCTCGATGATCCCCGAACGGTCCCGCAGGGTCGCAACCACGTCACCCCGGCCGCGCAACCCGGTTGGACCACGCCACACCAGGGCGCAGCCCAGTGGGGCGAGTTGGACGTTAACCGCAGCGCTGGCCTCGACCTGTCCGCCGAATCGCGTGATCGCGACATCCAGCACTGTGTCGACCGGATAGGTGGCGGCGCTGGTGGCCCACAATTCCAACTCGCCGCTGGTCTGATCAATGTGGAAGGAAGCGATGACCGGGGCGTAGGCCCGTCGCAGGGCGTGGTACGCGGCCTTGGGTTGGAGGTCCCAGTCGACGACAGACCAGCTAGTGCCCGGCCACGGGTCGTTGAATTGCCAAACCAGCGTGCCCGAGCAGTGCGGCCAGCGGTGGCGGTAGTGTTCCACGCCGAACTTCAAACCTTCGGCCTGAACTGCCTGTGTGTAGACCACGTAATCGTCGAAGTCTGCGGGCAGGCCGGTCTCGACTTCGAGCAGGTCGTCGGCTTTGTTGACCGGGCGGTCCTTGATGCGGGCGTCGAATGCGGGCGTGTGCAATCCCAGTTCGCCGCCTGGGACCCAATGCCGCCAGGTGGCGGCCGCCGGCGAGGCGTGCAGGCCGAACTCGGAAATGAACCTCCCCTGATCCCAGCGGTAGCGCCAAAAGTGCATTGCCTCGCCCTGGTTGGCGTAGGCCTCCGGGCTGTGGGCGCCGATGTCGCCCCCGTGCCAAACCTCCCAGGCGTGGCGGTCGCCCTCATAGACCCCGTTGAGGCCGGTCGGGTCACCTTCCCCCCAGGGACAGCCCGGCCGATAGGGAAGTGTTGGGGCGAACTCGGCCACAGCTGCGGGCAGGATCCGGTGGAAAATGTCCCGGCCCCAGTCGAGGCCCGCGACAGCGTTAGGGGCGACTAGCCCGGTGGCAAGCCAGACAACTGCCTGGACCTCGTTTTCGCCTGCCCACATGGCTACCGATGCCCGGTTGGCCAGCCGGGCGACCTGGTGGCGGGCCTCGGCGGTGACTTCGCCGAGGAACTCGGCGCTGTCGCCCGGGTAGGCGGCGGAAGCGAACATGAAGTCCTGCCAGACCAAGACGCCCAGCTCATCGCAGGCGCGGTAGAAGGAGTCGTCTTCGTACGCGCCGCCACCCCAAATCCGGAGCATGTTCATGTTGGCGTCGACGGCTAGTTCAGCAAGGGCGCGGTAACGTTCCGGCGTGGTCGTCCCCATCATCATCGTCGGCGGCACCCAATTCGCGCCCCGCGCGAAGACTTGCACACCGTTGAGCACGAACCCGAAGCGGTGGCCTCCTTCGGTGTCGGCGCTCTGGTCGACGGCGATGGTGCGCAGGCCGATGGCGTCGCGCACCGCTTCCAGGCACTCGGAGCCTGCCTGGAGTTTGACGACGGCGCGGTACAGACTTGGCGTGCCCAGGTCGTGGGTCCACCACAGCGCTGGCTCGGCGATGGGCACTAGCGTTTCGACCCGGTGGTGTCCGAGTTCTGTCGGTACTTCCATTGAGATGGTGGACTCTGTGCCGTTGGGAGCCGTCAACGTCACTTCGGCGTGCAACTCTCCGGCGGTCTCGGCAAAGACTTCGGCATCTACCCGGACCAGCAGGTTTCCTTGGCGGGCGGTGGGATCGTAGTCGGCGAGGGCGACTAGGTGGCGTTCGATCACGGCGAGGCGTTCACGGCGCCAACTAACCGGTTGCCAAAGGCCTATAGAGGCAAGCGCCGGGGCGAAGTCCCAACCCCAGGACAGTGTCGGCTTGCGCCGCCAGGTCAGGGCCAGGTCGTTGGTCAGCGTACCAGCGGCGTCCGCGACAGTCTCGTCTGCCTCCGCGGGCTCTTTGCCCTCAGCGGCGATTCCGGCGATGGCGGCGGCCGCTTGGCGGGCAACGGCGACGGCGGACGGCGGCGCTATCAGGCCGTCCAGCGGCGGGGTGATGGCGACAAGCAGTTCGCGCGGGGCGCGCCCTTGGCGGACGCGGTCAGTCAGGTCGACTACGCAGGGGCGGAACATGTTCTCATGGTGGGCGACGAGTTGGCCATCGAGATAAATGTCGGCCACAGTGTCGATGCCCGCGAAGACCAACCTGATCCGTTCGGCCGCGTCCACCTCCCCGCTGCTTGGAAGCGACGCGCGGTACCACCAGGTCTGGTCGGCGACCCAGGCCGCCGCCTCCTCGTTGCACCCCTGGTACGGGTGGCCAATGATGCCGGCGGCTATGAGGTCGGCGTGGACTTCGCCCGGCACCTGCGCCGGCAGCCATGGGTGGGCGTTGTTGGGCCCGGGTGGGCCGGCCCGGTCGGCAGTCCAGGTGACGGTGAAATCCGAGATAGCTTCGGTCAGGTTCATGGCGGCGCCTCCTTGATCCGCTCGCGGCTGCGTGCCGCGCTCTATTGAGAGCCTATCTCATTTGCGAGGACCTCGCAACTAACGCAGACTTCCATTTCTGCTAGGATCTGCCTATGGGCTTGCGGGAACGAAGAGCGCTGGAGACGCGCCGCCGCATCACCGAGTGCGCCCTGGACCTGATCGAGCGTGGCGGCTACGACGCCACGACCATGGAGATCATCGCCGAGGCTGCGGTCGTCTCACCTGCGACCGTCTACCGCTACTTCGGCACCAAAGACGCCATCGTCCTTGAAGCGTTGATGTCGACCATGCTCCCGCTGTCGGAAGCCTTCGCTGCCCGTCCGGCCAGCGAGCCGCTCGCTGAATCCCTCGGCGCAGCGGTGCTCGCCGCCGCAGCGGCCCCCGACGAGAACGCCGCACGGTACCTGCTCATCCGCTCTATCCTGGACGACGCCCCGGCTTCCCGCGCCCGGCTTTGGGATTACCTGGCTCGAGAAGAGGCTGCCCTCACAGCGTTGGTCGCCGCCCGCATGGGCACGGATCCCGCCGACTTGGAGGCAGAGGTGACCGCCCGAGTGGCGATCGTCGTCTGGGAGATCGTGACCGACCGTTGGCGCAGCCAGTCCGGCGACGTCGCTCCCGATCAACTCGCCCACAGCATCTTCAACTTGTTCGCCCAGGGTCGAGTCGCATTCCCGAGCCGGTAGCACTGGGCGCCGGAGCCAGTCGGGGCAGCTTTGGGGCAGGCAGCTAGTGCCGGGGCTGGGCGCGGACCTGGCCGGACGGAGTTGTTCAACACCGGCCTAAAGGCACCCCACAAACTCTCTCCGCTTCGCTCCGAGATTTTGCGGGGACCCCGAGTCGGCGAAACTCGGCTCAGGTGCAAAGGTTTCGGCTACCTAGTGGGCCTAGAGTGCGGGTGTCAACCCGCCAGGACAACCAAATGGTCCGCTCGGGCCGCTGGCACAGCGGCCAGGGCGACCCGCCGGTCGAAGGTCACGAAGCGGCCGCCGTGGCCGACCGCCAAAGCCAACAGGTAGGAGTCGGTCACCTGGCCGGCGCCGAGCACCCGCCCGGCGGCGATGGCCGGGTCGGTCAGCGCCAGGTCGCAGGGCCAGTACTGGTGGCGCGGCGTCGCCACCGCCTCCGCCAGGCGCCCGAAGGCCTCGACCGGGCTGATTCCGGCCGGGTAGCGGGCGCCCGAAATGATCCGGATGAAGCCCGCCTGGGTTATGGCGCAGGAGGCCCAACCCGCCGCGATGTTGCCCTCAAGCCAGCGCCGCGCCGCGCCGTGGCAGGCGTGGTCCGAGTCGAACAGGGCCAGGAGCACGTTGACGTCCAGCAGCGCCCGCATCAAATGCCGTCTTCCTCGCGGATCGAGTTGACCAGTTCATTGCTGACAATCACCCCGCGCCTGGGCAGCGGCCGAAAGCCGCAAAAGGCTCCCGTCTCGCCCGCGGCCGCCTGGTCGCGGGCGCGCAGCGCCTGGCGGGCCAAATCGGATAGCACCGCGCCAATCGGGCGCCGCTCCAAAGCGGCGATGTCCCGCGCGGCGAGGTAAACGTCATCGTCGATGCCAAGGGTTGGGCGCACGCCACAACCCTAGTGCACCACACACCAAACACCACGAAGCGGCCGACGTCCCGGGCGGGCCGGGCAGCGCGGCGGTCGGGGCGGCGGTCACAGGGAGTAGTCGATGATGGCGCGGCCGATGATCTGGCCGCGGTCGAGGTCGGTGTAGGCCTGCCAGGCGTCCTCGAAGCGGTAGCGGCGCGTGACGGTCGAGGCGAAGGCGATGGCGCCGCGCGCGGCGAGGTCGAGGACCACGGGCATGTCGATGCGGGGGCGGGCGCCGAAGGACCCCAGCACCCTGACTTTGCGCCGGACCAGGTGCGTGATGGGGATGTTGGCGGTGGCTGAGGCCCCGGCCAATCCGACGGGGACCACGCGGCCGCCCTCGCGCACCATCGCCACGCCCTGAACTATCGTCTCGCCGCGGCCCACGGCCTCGATGACGGCGTCGACGCCGCCGCCGGTCAGAGCCTTGACGGCATCGGGCGCGGGGGTGGTGATGGAGTTGACGGCATCGGTCGCGCCGGCGGCGAGCGCGGCCTGGAGTTTGTCGTCGGCCACGTCCACGGCCACGATCCGGCTGGCGCCGACGGCCCGCGCCACCTGGATGGCGGCCAAGCCGACCCCGCCCGTGCCGATGACCGCGACCGATTCCCCGACCGACAGCCCGGCGGTGGTGCTGACGGCGCCGAAGGCGGTGAAGAAGGCGCACCCGAGCACCGCCGACTCGGCCAGCGCCAGCCCCTCGGGCAGCTTGAACACGTCCGTGGCGGGCACCACCGAGAGTTCGCCCAGCGCCGCCATCGAATACATGGCCACGGGCGCGCCGTCGGGGTAGAACAGCCGCGTTTGGTCGTCGTAAAGGCGCCCTTTCAGCCGGTTCAGGCCGAAGAACTTTTCGCAAAGCTCCTCTTGCCCGCGCCAGCAGGACGCGCAGGCGCCGCAGGGCATGATGAAAGTGGTCGCCACGCGGTCGCCGACGGCCACGTTGGTGACGCCGCCGCCCAGCGCCACGACCGTGCCGGACATTTCGTGGCCGAGCACGCCGGGCGTGGGGAAGGCGATGTCGCCGTGCATGACGTGCAGGTCCGAATGGCAGACGCCGCAGGCCGCGACCTTGACCAGGACCTCGCCGGGTTTAGGCTCGGGGTCTCGCAGCGTCTTCAATTCAAGCGGTTGGCCGGTGCGGCTGAGGACTTGCGCGCGCATCTGGGTGCTCCTTTGGACAATTTGTTCGGCGGCGCCTCTTGCGCCGGCCTGGCCAGTATACACTATAATGTCGTAATGTCAGGACAAAGCCGGAGACGGGCTTAGACTGTTTCCAGGACTCACAAGGAGAGAACATGGCCAAGGATCACACGGCCGATGCCGCGCCCCCAGTCCCAGCGGCGCTTGACTTGCTCGCCATCGGGCGGGTCGGGGTCGATATCTACCCCAACCAAATCGGGGTCGACCTGGCGGACGTGGAATCGTTCGGGAAATACGTTGGCGGCACCGCCGCCAACGTGACGGTGGCGGTGGCCCGCTACGGCCACCGCAGCGCGCTGATCTCCAAAGTGGGCGCCGACTCATTCGGCGACTACGTCATCCGTGACCTGGCTGGCCTGTACAACGTGGACACCGAGTTCATCGGCCGCTACGGCGACCTGCCCACGCCCGTCACCTTCTGCGCCATCAAACCGCCTGAGGACTTCCCCCTGAGCTTCTACCGCACGCCCAGCGCGCCGGACATGAAGATCACCCCGGAGGAGGTCGCGGCCCCGGCCCTGGCCGGGGCCGTCGAAACGGCCCGCATCTTCTGGACCACCGGCACCGGGCTGAGCCAGGAGCCGATCCGATCCGCCCAGTTGACGGCGCTGCGCCGCCGCCGCGCGGCCAAGGCCCCCAGCGCCCGCCACACCGTCTTCGACCTCGACTACCGGCCTATGTTCTGGCCCGACCCGGACACCGCCCACGCCTTCATAGCTGCCGCCCTGAAGTATCACAACGTGGTGGTCGGCAACCAGACCGAGTGCGCCATCGCCGTCGGCCCAGGCGCCCCGGACGAGCAAGCCGACCGCCTCCTGGCGGCGGGCGCCGAACTGGCGGTCGTCAAAATGGGCTCCGCCGGAGTCCTCGGCAAGACCGCCACCGAACGGGTGGTGGTCGCCCCGGTGCCGGTCAAGACCGTCAACGGCCTCGGGGCCGGGGACGCCTTCGGCGGGGCGCTCAGCCACGGGCTCCTGGAGGGCTGGCCGCTGGCGCGGACGCTGCTCTTCGCCAACGCCGCCGGCGCCTACGTCGCCTCACAAATCGCCTGCTCAGCGGCCATGCCCGACCAAACGGCCGTCGCCCAACTGCTCGCCGCCCAACGCCACTGACGCGCATGACCCGCCCGACGGCATCGGGCACCGAAAACCCTGTCACACAAGGAGACAACCATGACCCCACCGGCCGACCCACGCCGTTACGAAGAACTGACCTTGACCCGGCTGACCGACCCGGAGGCGGTGGCGCGGGCGGCGGCCGGGCGGCGGCGCCATCCCGGGCTGGGGCGCGGCCAAATCCTGCTGGTGGCGGCCGACCACCCGGCGCGCGGGGCGCTGGCCGTGGGCGGGGACGAGTCCGCCATGGGCGACCGGCGCGACCTGTTGGACCGGCTGCGCGAGGCGCTGGCGCGGCCGGGGGTGGACGGCGTGCTCGGATCGCCGGACGTGATTGACGACCTGCTGCTCTGCGGCGCCCTTGACGGCAAACTGATCTTCGGGTCGATGAATCGGGGCGGGCTGCGCGGGGCGTGCTTCGAGTTCGAGGACCGGATGACGGCGTACACCCCGGCGGCGCTGGCGGCGCTGGGCGCTGACGGCGGCAAGACGCTGACGCGCATCGCGTTGGACGACAGGGCCACGGTCAAGACTCTGCAATGGACGGCCGAGGCGATCGACGGCCTGGCCGAACGCGGGCTTTACGCCATGGTCGAGCCGTTCTGGTCGCGTTGGGCGGACGGGCGCGTGGTGCATGACCTCAGCCCCGCGGCGGTCAACCTGTCCCTGCAGGTGGCGGCCGGTTTGGGGGCGACCTCTGCGCGCACCATTCTGAAGGCGCCGGTCGTGGACCAGATGGAGCGCGTGATGGCGGGCACCACCTTGCCGACGGTTCTGCTCGGCGGCGACCCGGCCGGCGCGCCGGATGAGGTTTACGCCTCCTGGGAGGCGGCCTTGGGCCTGCCCGGCGTAGTGGGGTTGACGCTGGGGCGGACCATGCTCTACCCGCGCGACGGCGACGTGGCGGCGGCGGTCGACACGGCCGCGTCGCTGCTCCGGCGCGAGGGCTGACCCCGCACACATTGGCCGGGGGGCAAACTCGCGCGGGGTTATGTCCCGCGACCGGCCGCCAGGCCGCGCCCGCTCGCCGTCGCGCCGGGTTCAGCCATCGCCCGATGCCGTCTGGCCGCCGCCGGCCCCTTCGTCCGCCCCGCTTGGGCCGGGTTCGGCGGCGGCATGCCCCAGGGCTGGGCGCGACAACGCGGGACCGCCGGGCGGAGCGGCGCGCGTGGCGCGGCCGCGCCGGGCGCCGGCTGGTTTAGCATTGTGGCGGCGCGCCCGCGCGGCGCGAGTGTCCCGAACCGCACCTTGGAGGCGCGCTTGAGCGAACCGGTCACGCTGGACCAGGTCGCCAGGGCCGCTGGCGTGTCACGGTCGACGGCGTCAAGAGTCATCAACGGCGGCGTCGCCTCCGAGCGCTCGGTCCGGGCTGTCGGCCAAGCCGTCAAGGCGCTGGGATTCGTGCCCAACCGGGCGGCCCGAACCCTTGCCCGCCAGCGCACCGACCAAGTCGGCATCGTCACCCCGGAAAGCCCGGCGCTGATCTTCCTCGACCAATTCACGGCCGTGGTCACGGCGGCGGCGGCGCACTGCCTGTGGCAGGACGGCCTGCAGCCGATCCTGGCGCTGACCGACCCGGAGGCGCCCGTCGCCAGCGCCAAACAGTTCCTGCACCACAGCAATGTGGACGGGATCATCGTCATCCACTTCCATCACGATCCGCAGTTGGAGGCGTTGCTGGGGGAACTCGACCTGCCGATCGTCTTCATAGGGCGTCCGCCCCAGGCCGTGCGCGCGCCCTATGTCGACGCCGACAATGTGCACGGCGGCCGCATCGCCACCCAATACCTGATCGAGCAGGGCCGCAGGCGCATCGCCTGCGTCAGCGGGGCGCTCTCGCGCGAGGGCGCGGTCGACCGGCGCGCCGGCTACTTGCAAGCGCTCGGCGAAGCCGGAATCGAGCCCGGCCCCTACGTTGAACTCGATTTCCAGGCCGGGGCGCCGGTCAGCGCCGTGGCGGCGATGCTGGCTGAGCACCCCGAGATCGACGCCGTCTTCGCCCAGTCTGACTTCCTGGCGGCGGGGGCGCTTGAAGCCATCGCCGCATCGGGGCGGCGGGTGCCCGATGACGTGGCCGTGGTCGGTTTTGACGATTCGGCCACGGCCACGCGCGTCCGTCCGAGCCTGACCACGGTGGCGCAGCCGATGGCGTGCTTGGGGTCGGCCGCGGCCAAATTGCTGTCGGGACGGCTGCGCTCCGGCGAATGGGGCGCGTGGCCGCAGGTCTTCCCGACGGAACTGGTGATCCGCCAGTCGGCTTGACGTGACCGGCCCGGCGGCATCGGCGGACGGCGCTGGCGGACGGCATCGGACAAAGACTGCGGGCGGGCGCCAACGTGACCTGGCTCACAGTGCGGGACCGTTCGCGGCCGGGCGGCGCGGGCGGCGCGGCGCGTCTAAGTTGTCTGGCCATGACAACGATCACGACGACCCAATTCGACCGTTTCCTGCGCGCGGCGCAGACCTTGCTGCCGCCGGCGGCGACCTGGCCGCAACTGAACACCTATCCGAATTCCCTGGCCGAGGCCACAATCGACGCGATCTGGTCGGAGAGGGTGCGGTACACCAATGTGGTCGAAGTGGTCGACCGCTACCGAGCCTTCAGGCGGGCCCAAGGGGCCGACGCGGACACGGACGGCGCCCGGGAGTTGGAGGCCACCTTCGCCATGGGCGTCGAAGCCTGGATCGAACGCATCGGCAACCACCAGCGGGTCTTCTCCCGGGACGTGGCGCCCTACAAAGCTGAGGTGGTCCACCAGGCCGCGCAGGTGGCCGTGGCCGCGGGGGTCGAGTCGGCGCGCGAGCTGGCCGAGGCCTACGCCGAGAACGGCGACCGTTTCAAGGACTTGCGTCAGCGCTGGCTGGCGCTGCCGTCGCAACATTCGGGCATGAGCTTCGGGCGGCTGCTGCTGGCGGCCGGCATTGAGACGGTCCCGCTCGACCCCTGGCTGGTCGAGTTCACGTCCGGCGCCATCGGCGCGCCCGCCACCGCCGAGGACGCGATTGGCCTGGTCACGGCCGCCGCCAAGGTCATGGACGTGACGCCGTTCCGCCTGCGCAACGCGATCTGGCTGTACCAAACGAAACTCGACCACCGCCAGCACCGGTCGCCGGGGTACTCGGCCGGCGTGGCCGCGCCCCCCACGTGAGCCCGCCGGTGACGTGGCCCGGCGACATGAGCCCGCCGATGACGCGGCCCGGTGACGTGGGCCCGCCGGTGACGCGGCCCGGTGACGTGGGCCCGCCGGTGACGTGGCCCGGCGGCGTGGGCCCGCCGATGACGTGGCCCGGTGACGTGGGCCCGCCGGTGACGTGGCCCGGCCCGGGGCGCGGGAACGCCACCGACCGGCGGCGCGCGGTTAGGCTGACTCGGTGACCAACAGCGCGCGCCCGGCCGGAGCGGCCCCTCCCCCGGCCGGGGCTTCGCGCCCGCCCGGCCCGCTGGTGGTGCTGATCGGCGCCATGGGCGCGGGCAAGTCGGCGGTCGGGAAGGCGCTCGCCCACGGCTGCGGTGTCGGTTTTCATGACACCGACGATGCCGTCGCCAAAGCCGAGGGGACAGCCATCGCCGAGCTTTTCCGCCGCCGGGGGGAAGACTACTTCCGCGCCCGGGAGCATGAGGCGGTGATCGCGGCCCTGCGTGAGCAGACCGGTGTGGTGGCCCTGGGCGGCGGCGCGCCGATGCGCGCCGACACCCGCGAGGCCCTGGCCGCCTACAGCGCCGGCGGCGGCAAGGTGGTCCTGCTGGAGGTTTCCTTGGACCGCGTGGCCGAGCGGGTGGCGCTGGACGACTCGCGCCCCCTGCTGTCCGGGGACGCGCTGGCCCGCTGGGCGGCCCTCTTGGCGCAGCGTCGACCGGTCTACGAGCAGGTCAGCGACCTGCGCGTGGGAACTGACGCCATCACCCCGACTGAGGCGGCGGCCGAGGTCGCCCGCCGTCTGGGACTGGAGCCGGGGCCGGGACCGGGGCCGGGACCGGGGCCGGAGCCGGAATCGGGACCGGGACCGGCGCGGGTCGGGCTGGACGGCTGACGCCGCGCGGCTGCCAGCTCCGCGCGCCACCGCCCATGGCGACCAGGGCGCCGCACCCACCGCGGCGCCGCGCGCGGCTGTAGCCTTGACGCGGTGATTCCAGCGGTCGGCCGAGGTGTTGGAGGCAAGGCATGGTGGTTTGTTTGTCGACGGCGGGCCGGGCGCCGGCGGTGATCGCCCTGGCGGCGGTCATGGGGTTCGCGGGCGCCGGCGGCCTGGCCGGTTGCCAGGGGCATGGCGGCGAAGAGCCGCCCGCCATCACCGTCCTGGCCGATGACGCCACCGAGTTGCCCCACGTTGTCGCCATCAATCAGTGGAACGGTTCCATCGTGGACCGGGCGCCGATCTGGGACATTTACAAGCGCGCGCACGATCCCGCCCAGGCGCCGGTGGTGGCTCTGGGCGCGCGCGTCTCGATCCAGTTCCCCGACCCGGCGCCCACGCGGCTCGAGCTTCAAGACC
Organism: Bifidobacteriaceae bacterium; assembly: GCA_031278655.1. GTDB lineage: Bacteria > Actinomycetota > Actinomycetes > Actinomycetales > WQXJ01 > JAIRTF01. The sequence goes on along the minus strand of JAITJZ010000152.1, from coordinate 25,447 downwards.
AGGTTTATGTCTCGGGTGGCGACAATCCCCTCGGGCCGCCGGCGGCCGTCGAATTGGACGGCCCAGACGGCGACGGCCGTTACAGCTTCCAATTGAGCGTCAACGCCGCGGCCATGGTCAGCTCCGACAGCGCGGATTACGAGCTCGGCGGCATCGTCCGTGGTTTCACGCTGACCGCCGCCTGGGGCCCGGACGAATGCGAATACGCCTTCGCCTTGCGGACCGACGCCTACTGCGAGCTGGCCGACGCCCCCTACTGCCAGTTCTCGGCGGACAGCCCGGGCCCGACCGCCAACCCAAACGGTTAGCCAACCGCCGCTCCTCAACCGTCCGGATTGGGGCCCAGCGGCCGCATGCCTGACCGCTCATAGCCTGGCCCCCATCGAACGCCCCATTGGAACGGCTTTGCCGCGATGCGGTGGATGCGTCAGACTGATGACATGCGCACAACCCTGTCAATCGCCGACCACCTGATAACAGCCGCCGAGGATCGCGCGGCCAGGCGCCGAGAGACGCTCGGTCAGTTCGTGGAGGAAGCGATCAGGTCCCGACTCGCAGAGCTCGACTCGCCGCCCGGCGACCGAGCCGTTGAGTTGCTGTCGGTGCCGGGAGCGCCGGCCCCCGGTGTCGATCTCACGTCGAACCGCGCCATCTTCGACTTCTTGGACGAGGGCGGCCCGGAAACTTGGTCACCGACGCCTACATCGCGGCCATCGCGTTGTCTTTCGCTTGCCCCGTGCTGACTTTCGACACCGACTTCCATCGCTTCGACGCCCTCGAAGTGGCACTCCTGCGAGCATCGGGATAGCCGCCGAACACCGGCGCGGGTGACGGGCCCTTCAGGCCGTGGACCCGCGGTCGAGGCGGCGGCCCCGGGTGGGCTGGCGCCGCCGGACGAGCCGGCGGCGGACGGCGCCCAGGTAGCATGGCCTGCGTTGACTCGACCGGGGGGAAAATTGATCGCAGCCACAGCCAGCCCGACCGCCCCAGCCTGGTGGGCGCGGCGGCCCAAAGCCGCCTTCGCCGCCGCCGGGCTCGCGGGACTCGCCATCGCCTACGCGGTGATCGGGTTCGACGGCCCGCAGGGCCTCATCTGGTCAATCCTGACCTGGCGCCCGAACGCCGCCCTGTGGGCCGCGCTGAGCCTGGGCGCAGGCGTCCCAATCGCGGCGGCCGCCGCGATCTGGTTCTACCGCAGCGCGTTGACCAGGAAATTCGTCCTGACGGCTGGGATCGTGTCGGTTCTGTTCACGGTTTGGACCATAACCGGCATGAGCTTCAACAGCCACGCCAACGCCTGCCATTGGTCGAACTGCGCCTTCGGCTCGGCGGCCCACTTCACCCCCGGCGCGGCCGTCGGCTTCCTCGCCCTCTACTACGCCGCCGTCGCCGCGCTGGCCCGCCTGGCGGACAAATTACCGCGGGTCGCCGTCAGCCCGGCCGGCGGGGGAGCGCGGGCCGGGGCGACGGCATCGGGCGAGGCGTGGATCGGTGGGCGAGCGGCGGCTGGTGGCCGAGCGCGGGCCGGGACGACGGCATCGGGCAAAAGCCGGGTCTGGGCGTGGGCGCGCGGCCTGGTCGCGGCGCACCCGCTGGGAGTGGCGGCGGCGGTCATCGCCGTGGCCTGGCTGCCCTACGCGGTGGCGCTGTTCCCGGGGACCTACTCGTGGGACGGCTTCAGGCAGTTGAACGAGTTCTACGGCCACCTCGATCGCACCACGCACCACCCGTACCTGGCGACCGCGCTGATGGGCGGCCTGTTCTCGGTCGGCCGGGGGTTGGGGGCGACCTGGGGGCTGTTCGGTTACACGCTGGCGCAATCGGTGGCCGGGTGCCTGGTCTTCGCCTGGACCTGCGGGCTGGTCTTCCGCTTGGCGCGCAGGCGGCTGACGAGGCCGGCGTGGGCGTTCGTGGGCTGGGGCGCGGCGTTGGCGTTCTTCGCCCTGAACCCGATCTTCCCGGTCGGGGCGAACGTTGTGTTCAAGGATTACCCGTACACGCTGAGCGTCCTAGTGCTGGTGAACGTGCTGGTCAGGGCGGCGGCCGCGCGGTCGTTGGACCGGCGGGGGCTGGTGGCCTTCGCCGCCGGCTGCTTCGGCGCGGTCGCGTTCCGCAACGACGGGATTGTGGTGATGGCGGCATCGGCGGTGTGTTTGGCGTTGGTGCTCCGGCGCGTTGGCGGGCGCGGCGCGCGGTCTGAGCGTGGCCTCGCCGACGAGCGCGGCGGGCGGCGTCCGGGGCGGGCGGCGGTGTTCGTGACGGCGGGGGCGGTCGCGGCCGTGCTGGTGGCCGCCAACGGGCTGGTCTTCCCGGCGCTGGGCGTGACGAAATACTCGAACGCGGAGATGCTGAGCCTGCCGCTGCAACAGACCGCACGCTTCTTGAAAACCCATCCCGCGGACGTGACCGCGGCTGAGGCCGCGACGCTCCAATCGCTGCTGAAGGACGGCAACCGGGTCGAAGACCTGGGGGCCAAGTACAAGGCGACCCTCTCCGATCCGGTCAAGAACCGCTTCAAGTCCTTCGACGCTGACTCCTTGCGGCGCTACATGGGCGTCTGGTGGTCCATGTTCATCCGCCACCCCGCGACCTACGTGGAGGCGACGGTCGCCAACATCAAGGGCTACTTCTTCCCGTACCACCAGACCAACGCGCCGCCGATCACCTACCCGGACGCGATTCACCGGCCAGATGGGCGCTGGGAGGAGATGAAGGCGAAGCTTTCCAAACCGGGGGTTGGATTCGACCCGGATTACCCCGCCGGCCTGGCGGGCGCGCGAGTCGCCGCCATAACGGTCGCCAAGGCGGCCGTGGGCGCGCCGGTGGTGTGGCTGGCCTTCTGCCCGGCGCTGTACACCTGGATGCTGGTGGCGGCCGCGGCCCTGCTGATGCGGCGGCGCCGGTGGCTGGCGCTGGCGCCTTTCGCCCCGGCCGCGCTGGTGTTCCTGGTCTGCCTGGCCTCGCCGGTCGATGGCAATGTCAGGTACGCCCTGCCCTACATCGTGGTGGCGCCCGTCCTGATCGCATGGGCGCTCCGCGCCCTCGCGGGCGCGAATCAGCGGCAAGAGCCAAGATTGCATAGCCCCTCAGGCAGACCTTCGGCTGGGCCGGCTGAAGACCGTGCTTCATGGTGGCATTCACGCTGGCCCCGCAGAGGTCAACTCCCGTAGGCCGAATGCCACCCAGACAAATCGGGCCCTTCGCGTTTGAGGGTGTGGTGGCCGATGAGGACCCAGTTGCTGGTCTGGCCCCCGATGTGCAGAGCCCGGCAACCCGCGAGGTCTCCAACTAGGGCATGGTCGCGGTACGACGGGACCAGCTTGGTCTCATCTGAGGCACAGACTGCTTCGAGGGCGCTGTCGAGCGCCTGGATGTCCCAGTGCTTCTTGACGCACTTCTCGCGGTCCCTGGCGAAGGCCTTGGTGAAGTCAGGCGTCAGCATTGAGTGCTGCCATCATGTCGGCGAAACCCTCAAACCTGGGTTGCCGCTCAGCCATACCGCGGCCTTCGTTGACGGCGGCCAGGGTGGCGGCATTCGGAATCTCCGGGACTGCGGGCTGGATCACGACCCAGGGCCGCGAGTTCTTAAACACCGTGACCGGAACGCCGCTCCGCGCGACCTCGCCCGCACAATGAGCCGCCGCGCCGCCGACATCCTGGCCTACTTCGAGCGGCCCCACACCTGCAACGGACCCACCGAAGCCATCAACTGGAGAATCGAGAACCTCAGACCCGATGCCCTCGGCTTCCGCAATCTCGCCAACCACATCTCCCGAGCCCTCCTCGACACTGGCGGATTCAGACCCCGCATGCGGCCCATCCTTCAATGAGCCATTACACCCTCGTTTGGGAAGAGCCACAAAACCAAGGGGACAGTCCGGGTAGTGTTGGGAGGCCGGAGACGAGGCCGTGATCAACGCCGCTCACCCGGAAATCGGCTTAGAGTCCGTTCATCGTGAAATCTGAGACTCAGGAGTGCCTTGACTGCCCTCCACGCTGGCGGGATAGCCGACGATGTCCGAGACGTCGCGGTTGATGTTCGCTGTGGTCCCAATGATGATGCGCCCAGATTCATAGTCGGGTCCCATGGAAACCATGTCCGGCAATCCCAGCTTGCTGGTCCAACCGTCCCAGTCCGACCGGATGGCACCCATATACTTCTCAATCTCATCGGCCGAGAACTCGACCGCCTTGGCCACCAGTTGAAGCTGAGGCCGCATCTTCTGCGCCGCTTCGATCCGGCGCGAGAACGCCTCAACCCGCGCCGGATCGGCGCCTTTGTCATATTGGATGGTGTAGGTGCCAGCTTGGTAGTCGATCTGCGCCTCGGCCCAAACGTCTGGGAAGTCAGCCGCCAACGCCTCGACATCAAGTTTCGAGTGAACGTCTTGATCCTTCCAAGCCTGGTCGAGCCCGGCGTCAAGCAATTCCTGCATCACTGTCTGGCCTTGCCGCAACTCGCTGTCGTTCTCAGGGCCGGAGGCCATGGGCACCGCCGGTGCGGGTGGGTAGCTAACCCCGGTCACTTTCATCGGCGCGCAACTTGACCGGACTTACGTGCCCGGGCGCAGGCCGCGGCTGCCGCGCCCGTGCCGGCCCCCCGCGCGCGACCTGGGGCTATGCGCCGCCCCGGGCGCGCTGCGCGCGCCAGCCCCGCAGCTAACGCGAAAGCGAACCGTTTGCGCAGGTCAGCGCGTCGCGTCTAACATTATGTCCGATCCCGCTTTCCCCCGTCACGGCACCGCCGGGGCGGGCGGGTGGCTAACACCAGTTATAGCTGTAATTGGCGCGTAAATAAGCGCTGCGCAGGCCGCTGCGTGGCAGCGCCGGAGTCCGCTGGGTCCGAGCAGCGTCTTGGAGACGTCCTCAGCGAGGCTGCCGAATCAGGCTCCTGATGGCTGCTCGCACATCGTCTCCATCCAGTTCTAGGAGTTCCGCGACTCGCGGCGTGTCGGCGCAAGAGCGGAGGTGGGGGGATTCGAACCCCCGAGGGCTTGCACCCAACACGCTTTCCAAGCGTGCGCCATAGGCCACTAGGCGACACCTCCGGACGCCGCCCGGGACCGGCCAGCGCGGCGCGGCCGACCAGGCGTTCGCCCGCCATACATTACCCGATCGGCGCCTTGCGCCTGAAGACGGCCCTGAAGACGGCCCTGAAGGAAGCGCTGAAGGCCGCCCTGCGCCGGTGCCAAAACGCCCCGCCGGCGGCCCGCCCCGTCAGGCGGGCTCGAACTCGAGCGTGACCCCCGAGACGCTCACCAGCTGGCCGTCCTGAAGCGTGATCGGGAGATCGTCGGCGCCGGCGTCGATGATCTCGTTGACCAAAACCGTGCTGTCCGTGGCGTAGACCAGCAGGTTGCCGGACCATTCGCCGACCGGTTTGACGGTGTAGGCGCCTGGCGCCACGTCCAGCCCGACCACGTAGTTGCCGGGCGTCAACCGGTCCATCAGCCGCGTCTCTGCCGGCGTCAGCGTGATCGACGGGGCGCCCTGCCACCTCACCACATCGCCGGTGGCCAAGTCGGTGATGTACTTCGGGCTGCCGAGGCCGAACTCGCCCTCGCCCAGCAGCTCATTGGCCTTGAACGGGTCGGTCGGCGACTCGATGCGCAGGCTGCCGGTCAAGTCGCCATCGGACGTGATCTCGTAGTGCCCGGGCTGGATGTCGGTCCCCACGGTGTAGCTGCCCTCGGTCAGCGTCACCTTCACGGCCGCCGAGTTGTCGCGCCCGCCGCCCGATGCCGTCGGCTCGCCTCCCGCTGTGGGGTCGCCTGTGCCCGATGCCGCGCTCCCGGCCCCCAGCGACGGTGACGGTTTTGGTTCCGGCGCGCTCGGCTCGTCGCCTTGGCTGAGCACCAGGGCGGCGCCCGCCGCCAGCGCCACCAGCGCGAGGATGGCCCAGAACCACCAGCGCTTGAGGATCGGCTTGGAGCGGCGCGGGGCGGGCTCAGGCGGCGCGGCCGGTCCCGGCCCCGCCGGCCCGGACGGCGGCTGGGCGGGCTGAGTCGGCTGGGCGGGCTGAGGCGGTTGGGCGGGCTGCGCCAACTGCGCCGGCTGAGGCGGCTGGGCGGGCGGCGTCAGGTAGGAATAGATCGGGCCGGCGGGCTGCGCCAATGGCGGCGGCGCCGGCGCGGCGCCGGGAGGGGCGAAACCAGGCGGCGGCGGGACGATCGATCCGCCGCCGCGCGGCACCGGCGTGAAGCTCGATGGCTGCTCGTGGGCGCGGCGCGGCGGCCGGTCGGCGGGTGCGTTCGGGTCGATCGGACTGTTCATCGGTGTTGCTCTCGGTGCGGCGCCCGAGCCGAACACGCAATCTGGCGGCGGCCAGCCCGGTACTCATCGCAGCCTAGCCCACTGGCGGACCGAGGCTCTCCGAGCTGGTCCGAGTTTCGCCCGCGCGGGGTCGCTGAAGCCACCGGCGTCAGCCGCCCGAATATCGGTTCAGGAAGCCGTCGCGCAGGCGCGCGAAAGCGTCGCCGCCGGACTCGATGGCCGCGCGCATCGAGTCGACCAGGCGGACGATGAACCGTTCGTTGTGGATGGTGGCCAGCGTGTAACCGAGCAACTCGCGGGCCCGCAGCAGATGGTGCAGGTAGGCGCGCGAGTAGGACTGGCAGGTGTAGCAGTCGCAGTCGGCGTCGAGTGGGCCGAAGTCGCGGGCGTGGGCCGCCCGGGTGACGTTGTAACGGCCGTCGGCGGAATAGATCGCGCCGTGGCGCGCGGAGCGCGCGGGCGCCACGCAGTCGAAGGTGTCAGCTCCGGCGGCCACCGCCGCAAAGAGATCGCCGACCTCGCTGATGCCGAGCAGGTGGCGCGGTCTCGCCTCCGGCAGTTCGGAGCAGACCCAGCCCACAATGGTGGCCAGGTTCTCCTTCTCCAAGGCGCCGCCAATCCCGTAGCCGTCGAACCCGCCGCCGGCCAGCTCGAGGCCGGCCAGGTCGCGGGCGCCGCGACGGCGCAGGTCCTCGAACTGCGCCCCTTGGACCACGCCGAACAGCGCCTGGTACGGCCGCGCCGGGCTGAGCGCGGTCAGGCGGGCGTGCTCGGCCAGGCAGCGTTCGGCCCAGGCCTGCGTGCGGGCCAGCGACCGCTCCTGGTAGGGACGGGTGTTCATGAGGGTGGTGCACTCGTCGAAGGCGAAGATGATGTCCGCGCCGAGTTGGTGTTGCACCCGCATCGAGACTTCCGGGGTGAACCGGTGGCGCGAGCCGTCCAGGTGCGAGCGGAAGGTGACCCCGTCGTCATCGACCGTCGCCAACCGCTCCGATCCTTTGGCGATCACCTGGTCATCGGCCAGCCCGGCTGTGTCCATGGCCAGCACCTTCTTGAAACCCGCCCCCAATGACAGGACCTGGAAACCGCCCGAGTCGGTGAAAGTCGGCCCCGGCCAGTTCATGAACGCGCCCAAGCCGCCGGCTTCCTCGACCACGGCGGGACCGGGCCGCAGGTACAAGTGATAGGCGTTGGCCAAGAGCGCCTGGGCGCCCAGGGCCGCCATCTGCTCCGGGGTGGCGCCCTTGACGGCGGCGGCGGTCCCCACCGGAATGAAGGCTGGCGTGCGGATTTGCCCGTGCGGCGTGGTGATGAGGCCGGCCCGCCCGCCCCCGCCGGGCAGGCGCGCCAGGACCTCGAAGCTGAAGGCTGATCGCGCGCGGGCCCATTCCACAGGGCTGAATAGTGCCACACGCCGCCTTTCGCCCCAAAACTGCCCAGCCGCGAACGACCTCGCCGCGACGGCAACAACCGCCCACATGCCGGGCAACCGTCCGGTTCGTTTTGCCGTCAGAAGGCGGCCGGTGGGAGTGTCGAAGATTGATTCAGAACGAACCGGAAGGAGTCAGACATTGTCCCCCCAGCCACTGAAGAAACTCAGCCCCGCCCACATCTTCCCCGCCGCGCCGGGCGACCCCGCCCTCGGCCGGCGCCCGCAGAATTGAGGACCGCCATGGCACAGCCGATCAAGTCCACCCGTCAGGTGGACGCCACCGGGCGGCTCGCGCCGAGGCGCGTGCTGGTCGCCGACCGAGTTTTCACCGGCGCCGAGCCGGGCCATCTCGCCGGCGGGCGCCGCCGCGGCGCCGTCGCCATCGAAGCGGGCGTGATCGCCTGGGCGGGGGCGGCGGACGATCTGCCCGCCGCCCACGCGGCCTGGCCGGTCCATGACCACGGCGCCGCGACCATCCTGCCCGGGCTCGTGGAGACCCACGCCCACCTGGGCTCATACGCCAGGGCGGTGACGCCGGACGTGCCGGACCCGGATGTTCACACCCTGGCTTGGGAGGCGCTCTCATCGGTCAAGATCGCCCGCCAACTGGCCTCGTTGGGCGTCACCGCCGTGCAGTCGCTGGGGGCCGCCAGCTACGCCGACGTGGCCTTGCGCGAAGCCGTCCAAGCCGGGCTGGTGGCCGGCCCCCGGATTGTCGCCTCGGGACCGCCCGTCACCTTGACCGCCGGCCACGACTGGGTCGATGGCAGCGAGATCGACTCGATCCCGGACATCCTGCACGCGGTCAGGGAGCATCACAAGGCGGGCGCCGACGTCATCAAGGTGATGGCGACGGGCGGTTTCATGTCCCATTCGACGGCGCCGTGGAACGCCCAGTTCACGCTCGCGGAGTTGAGGGCCTTGTCCGATGACGCGCATCGGTTGGGCAAACGGGTGGCGGCGCACGCTCACGGGACCGAGGGGATTCGCCGCGCCGCCGAGGCGGGATTCGATTTCATCGCCCACGGCAGCTTTGTCGGGCCGGACGGCTTGACCAGGTTCGAGCCGGAAGTGGCGGACCTGATCGCCGAGAAAGGCATCTTCGTGGACCATTGCGCGGTGCCGACTTTCCCGGCTGTTCCCGGCGAACCGGCCGCCGCCCGGGCCTACGACCTCTACCGCCGAGGCGTCAAAGTGGTTGTTGGCCACGACATCGGCGCCGTCCATCCGGCCAGCGCCTACACCTTCGGCCTGCGCCAACTGGAGGCGATCGGCCTGCCGCGCGGCGAGGTCCTGATCGCCGCGACCTCCCGGGGCGCCGCCGCCATCGGGCTGGCTGGGACTGCGGGCGTGCTGGCCCCGGGCTACGCGGCGGATTTGATCGTGGCGGCGGGCGACCCCTTGGCGGACTTGCGCGCCCTGGACAATCTGGTCGAGGTCGTCATCGGCGGTGAGACCTTTGACCGCGAGCGTGTCCCGCCCTTCGACCCCGACCGTTTGGCGGCCGAGGCTGAGGCGCGCCGGGCGGCGGAAGGCGGCGCCGCCACGCCCGATGACGTCCGCCAGGCCCGCGTCCAACGCGCGCTCCGGGCGTCAGCGCACCCGCTGATCAGGATCGCCGAATAGGGGAAAGGGCCGGCCCCGGCCGCCGGGAGGGGGCGAACCGGGGCCGGCCCCGCGATCTTCGGGACTTACTGGTCGATCCAGACCGTTGTGGCGCCGCGCGGCTGGCCGATGGCCGTGTCAACCGTGATCCCGTGCACCGAGGTCTGGTGCGCCCAGTTGTCTTGGGGCTGGTAGAGCGGCAGCACGTAGGCCTTGTCCTTGGTGACAAGATTCTGGAAGGCGGTGTAGGCGGTCTTGCGGGTCGCCAGGTCGTCCGTGAAACGGCCCTCGTCTATCAGCGCCTCCAACTCCGGGTCGTTGAACTTGCCCCTGGCGATGAAGCCCCGGCTCGGGTCGGACGAGTAATAGAGCAGGTCAATGCCTTCAACCGGATCCGAACCGCTATACGAGTTGTCGAAGACTTCGTAGTCATTGGCTTCGACGCGCTCGGCGCCGGTGCCAGAGTCGACAATCTCATAGTCGTATTTGATGCCGACGTTCTGTTTCAGGGCGGCGCCGATGGCGATGGCCAACTGATCGCGCGACTCGCGCACGAAGGCCGCCTCGGTCACCACCCTGGCGGTCAGGACCTGTCCGTCCTTGACGCGGTAGCCGTCCGCGTCGCGCTCGGTCCAGCCGGACTCGTCCAGCAGGCGGTTCGCCTCGTCGTAATCCGGCTCCGCCCAACCGATCAGCGACTGGTCGGGGAACGGGCCCACAGCCGAGACCGGCGTCCAGGCCCGGTCGTAAGTGCCCTGGTAGATCGTGTCCAGCAGGGTTTGGTAATCGGCGCCAAGGATGAACGCCCGGCGGACGTTCTCATCGTCGAACGGCGGCTTGGAGACGTTCAGGTAATAGGTGTAAGGCGTGCCGCCAATGAAACTGCGGTCGTAGACGAAGTCCGGCGATTCCTCGAACACAACCACGTCGAGCGGCTGAACGTCCGAGACCACGTCGACCTGCCCCTGGCGAAGCGCGCCCGTCCGGGTGGACCCCTCCGCGAAGGTCCGGTAGGTGACTTTGTCGAGGTAGGCGGTGGGATGATCGGCCTGCTCGGGCAGGGGCGACCAGGCGTAGTCCGCGCGCTTGGCCAGGACCAATTCGGTGTTGGCGGTGAACGACTCAATGGTGAACGGGCCAACGCCGGCCAACTCCGGGCCGCCGGACTCGAGCACGTCCTGCGGCAACTCGAGGCTGGCGGGAGACAGCGGCGTCGAGGTCGACAGGTAGATCAGGAACTCGATGTCTGGCTTCGACAGCTTGAACTCAACCGTTTGGTCACCTGTCTTGGTGTAACTGTCCAGGAAGGTCAGGCCGTTGGGGGGCGAACTGAGGTAGACGCCGTCGGAGAATTTGTCGAAGTTGGCGACCACCGCGTCGGCGTCCAGCTTGGCGCCGTCTGAGAAGGTGACGTCATCGCGCAGTTCGAGCGTGTAGGTGAGCCCGTCCTCGGAGACGGTGTAGTCCTTCGCCAGCCACGGCTGGTAGACGCCGTCGCCGTCGAGGTACAGGTAGGAGTCGAAGACGTTCCGCAGGATCGGTGCGGCCTTGGCTTGGCCGTTGAGATGCGGGTTGACTGTTGTGATCTTGACCTCGACGGCCCAGATCAGTTCGCCGCCGTCCTTGGGCGCCGAGGCGTCGAGCGAGGTCGGGTCTGCGGCTTTGGGCTCGTCCGCGGCGTTGCCGCCGCAGCCTGCCAGGGTCAGGGCCGCCAGCATCGCGGCGGCCGCGGCCGCCGCCAATCGCGTCGGGGTCTTGTGGGCGGTGAGGCGGCGGGCCGCCGCCTCCCCTTTCGGGGCGTTGGCGCCTGCGGGTTGGTCATACGGTGGCATGGAACTCTCCTTTTGTCTTGCGTTCTTATTTGGCAATCGTGTCGGGCGCCTGAAAGGCGGCGCCGGGGAGGCGCGGTATGGCCGCGATCAGCGACTTGGTGTACGGATGCAGCGGGTGGGTGAACACGTCCTCGACGTGGCCGGATTCGACCACGTGGCCGTTGGTCATCACCAGCACGCGGTCAACCAGGTGGTGCACCACCCCGAGGTCGTGGGAGATGAACACCAGCGCTGTGCCGGTGGCTCGGTTCAATTCGTCCAGGAGGTCCAGAATCTGCGCCTGGATGGACACGTCCAGCGCTGAGACCGGCTCGTCGCAGACAACGACGGCGGGCCGCAAGGCCAACGCCCGCGCGATTGCGACGCGCTGCGCCTGGCCGCCGGACAGAGTCTTGGGCGACCGGCTCAGCAGTTCCGGCTCCAGCCCCACCAGCGCCGCCAACTCGGCCGCCCGCTCACCGGCTTCGCCGCCGGGACGGTTGGCGCCGCGCGCGCCGTCCAGGGGGCGCCCGCGCAGCGGCTCGGCGATGACTTGGCGGACCGTGTAGCGAGGATCGAAGGAGCCGATCGGGTCCTGCGAGATGAATTGGACCGAATGGCGCCGGCGCACCCGCTCCGCCTTGTCGCCCGCGTTCCAGGGCTGGCCGTGCACCAATGATCGCCCGGAGTCGGGCGTCTCCAGGCCCAGCAGCAGCCGGGCGAGGGTCGACTTGCCGGATCCCGATTCGCCCACCACGCCCACCCGGTCGCCGGGGAAGACTTCCAGCGAGACGTCGACCACGGCCCGCCGGCGTCCCCCGCCCGGCATCGGGAAGGTTTTGCCTATGCCCTGGGCCGCCAGCACCGGGACTTCGCCGCCCCCGCCCGATGCCGTGTGGCCGGGGGCCGTCCGCGGCGCCGACCCAGCCAGGCGGGCGGCGGCCGCCGCGTCCACTTCGACGTTGGACAGGCGCCGTCCGCGGGAGGCCTGGGACGGCACCGCTTCGAGCAGCCGCTTGGTGTAGAGGTGTCCGGGGCGGGTCAGGACTTGTTCGGTCGGCCCTTCTTCGACCGCCACGCCTTCGCGCAGCACAATGATCTGGTCGGCCAGCTGTGAGACCACCGCCAAGTCGTGCGAGATGATGAGGAGGGCGGTGCCAAGGCGCACGCGCTCGCTCAACAGCTCCAGGATTTGAGCCTGGACGGTGACGTCGAGGGCGGTTGTCGGCTCGTCCACAATCAGCAATTCCGGGTTGGCCGCCAGCGCCGAGGCGATCAGCGCCCGCTGGCGCAGGCCCCCGGACAACTGGTGGGCGTACTGGTGGGCGCGGATTTCCGGGTCGGGGACGCCTACGTCAGCCAGTAGTTGATAGACCCGGTCGAGGCGTTCCCGGCGGGGTGTCGAGCCGTGAACGCGCAGCGGTTCTGAGACTTCGCGGGCCACGGTCCGCAGCGGGTCGAGCGAGGTCAACGCGTCCTGGAAGACGAAGCCGATGCGGCCGCCGCGCAGGCGGCGCCAACGGCGCTCGCTCAAGGTCAGGGCGTTGGCGCCGGCGACCTGAAAACGGGTGGCCCCAACGCGGGCGTGGTCGCCGGCCAGCCCGACGAGTGTCCGCGCGGTCACCGATTTGCCCGAGCCTGACTCGCCGACAAGGGCGGTCACGCGGCCCGGGAAGATGTCGAAGCTGAGGCCGCGGACCGCTTCGACCGGCGGCTGGCCGGGGAAGGTGACTTCGAGGTCGCGGACGGCGACAAGTGGCTGGGTGGTGGCCGGCGCCGCCTCGGCGGGCGCGTCGGAGGCGAGAAGGGTCATGCCGATCTCCGTTCGTAGCGGCGCTGGAGGTAGCGTCCCAGCGCGGTCGCGGCGATCACCACCAGCGTGATCGACAGGCCCGGGAAGACACCGGTCCACCATGCGTTCCGCAAGTAGTTGCGGGATTCGGAGACCATCAGCCCCCATTCGGCGGCCGGCGGTTGCGGCCCCAGCCCCAGGAAGGACAGTCCGGACGAGCCGATGATGGCGCCGCCGAAGCCGATGGTCGCGACGATCGGCAACGGCCCCAAGGCGTTCGGCAGGACATGTCTGAGCGCCACCCGCCACCGGCCCAAGGCGTAGGTCTTGGCCTGTTCGACATAGCCGGAGGTGGCGGCCAGCCGCACTTGCGAGCGGAGCAGGCGGGCGTAGGTGGGCAGCCCGCCCAGGCCGAGGGCGGCGATCAGGTTCCAGATGCCGGGGCCGGTGAAGGTGATCAGCAGCAGGGCCAGCAGGACGCCGGGGAAGGCGCAGATGACGTCGACGATCCGGGAGATCGCCTGGTCGGCCGCGCGCGGCCCGAGCCCGGCCACCGCGCCCAGGAGCGTCCCGGCCAAGGCCGCCACCACCGTCGCTCCCAGCCCGATCAGCAGCGAGTAGCGCGCGCCGTAGATGATGCGGGTGTAGATGTCGCGGCCCTGGAGGTCGGTGCCGGCCAGGTGCTCAGCGCTGGGCGGCAGATTCGACTGGGACGGGTCGGCGAACAGCGGGTCGCCGGAGGTCAGCAGCCCCGGCGCGGCGGCGGCCGCGGCGGCCAGCGCCAGGATCAGCGAGGCGACGATGGCGCCCCACGGCGCCGCGCGCAGGGCGGCGCCGACCTTGGCCAAGGACGGGGCTTGACGTTGCCGGGGCAGGGTGGTCATGGTGTTCCCTTCAGATCCGTTTGGCCGCGCGCAGGCGGGGGTCGAGGAAGATGCCGACCAGGTCGACCGCCGTCGAAGCCAGCACGAAGGCGGCCGTGGTGACGATGGTTGCCCCGAGGATCAGGGGCACATCTTTGACGGTCACGGCGTTGACGGCGATCTGTCCCAGGCCCGGCCTGCCGAAGACGGTTTCAACGAAGACCGCGCCGCCGAGCAGCCCGCCGATGGTCAATCCGGCCACGGTGATGCCGGGCAGGGCGGCGTGGCGCAGCGCGTGGTGATAGCGGACGCCGCCGCGGCTGAGTCCTCGCGTGCGGGCGGTGAGCGCGAAGGGCTGCTCCATGGCTCGGTCGATCCCTTCGCTCAGCACTTGGGCGAAGTAGAAGCCCGTTGGTATGGCGATGGCCGCCACCGGCAGGATCATGCCCTGCCAACTGTCGAAGTCGACCACTGAGAACCAGCCCAATTGGAAAGAGAAGATCGCCAGCAGCACTATGGCCAGCCAGAAGGGCGGGGCGGACAGGAAGATCAGTTGGACCGTGTTGGAGATGGGCCGCAGCCCCGGGATTCTGGCGGTCGAGAAGTAGGCCACCACGAAGCCGATGACGACCATGCCCAGACCGCCGAGGGCGGCCAGTTGGAAAGTTGGCACCATCGATTCGGCGATCAATTCCCCGACCGGGCGGCGCAGGACGTAGCTGGTGCCGAAGTCGCCGGCCGGGATGCGCCCCAGATAGGTCAGGTATTGCGCCCAAATGGGCTGGTCGAGCCCCCAGCGCTGGATGACGGCGGCCCGGGCCTCCGGGTCGTCGCGGTTCTCGCCCAGCAACAATGAAACTGTGTCGCCGGGGGCAAGATGCACGGCCAAGAAGGTGGCTGTGACCGCCGCCCAGAGCACAAAGATGGCTGTGGCGATCCGGACCGCAACCAGACGGGTCATGGCGGAGGCGTGCCGGCGGCGTCCCAGCGCGGTCTCTTGTTCGGTGCCGAGCACAGCGATGCTCGGGTCCAGGCTGACATGCGCGATTGCCACGTTCGCTCCATCGGTGGGTAGGGGTGGGGAAGCCCTGGCTGGGAGGGCGAAATGCGTTTTGGAGGGGCCTCAGGCGGCCTGAAGCATTCGGCGCCGCGCGGGCTGACAACTGGTCGGCTTGGCGGCGGTCAGGCGCGCGCGCACGGCGGAACGCGACGGCGTGGGCGAAGTCAACGTCTGTCCCTCCTCGGCCTGGTGTCGTGACTGGTCGCGGCCAAGCTAGCAGCCGCCCCCCGGCCTTGGCGACTGGGAATCTTTACATTGCAAAGCTGGGACTGGCGGCCGGGCTGGGGGCTGGGCGACGGCATCGGGCGGGGGTTGGCGGACGGCTGCGAGCGTGGACGGAAGCCGCGACGACCAATTAACGCATCACGGGCGTAGCGAAAAACCGTCTGACCTGCCACTTTAGGATCGTCGGTGGAAAGCCGCCTCGTCTTGATGAGGTAAGTTTGAAGGCGGCGTATGCCTAATGTTGTCCGTTACCCTTACCGGCGCCTGGAGGTTGTGAGTGAGTTCAGGGATTCAAGAGCGGTCTGACATCGATCAGATCCCGGTGGCGAAACGGCCCGCCACCTCGCCGCCGCCGCGTCCGCAAACGTGGGTGCTGAAGCTGATCATGGCCGTCACAGGGTCGATCTTCGTCCTGTTCCTGCTGTTCCACCTGGCCGGGAACCTCAAGGTCTACCTGCCTGACGACCCGCAGGGCCACTTCAACGAGTACGCGCACTGGCTGCGCAGCTTCCTCAGCCCGCTGCTGCCGGGGTCGACCTTCCTGTGGATCTTCCGGGGCTGCCTCGGCGCCGCCCTGCTTCTGCATGTGTATTCGGGCGTGACACTGTGGATCAGGGCGCACCGCTTGCGCGGGCGCCACGCCCGCAAGGTCAACCCGACCAAGCACCACCTGACCGGGCGGACAATGCTCTGGTCCGGCCTCATAATTCTGGCCTTCATCATCTTCCACCTGCTCGACCTGACCCTGGGGCGGGTCGTGGCCTCGAAGGACTTCACCGGCGGCTCGACCTACAAATTGGAGAACGGCGAGGTCACCGTCGACGCCTACGCCAACTTGGTCCACTCCTTCCAGCGGCCCTCCGTCGCCATCTTCTACGTGGTGGTGATGGTCGTCATCGCCTTCCACCTGAGCCACGGCATCTGGTCCATCACCAATGACTTCGGCGCCACCGCCCACCGCACGCGGTCCGTGCTGCTGATCCTGGCGGACCTGATCGCGCTGGTGATCGTGGTCGGCAACGCCTCCATCCCGCTGGCCGTGCTGGGCGGGGTGATAACGCTATGAGCGCCCAGAAGAGCGTCAAGAAGAAAGGCGGCCAAGTGGCCCTCGAGATCGACCAACTGCGGGCGGTGGGCCGTCCGGTGGACGGCCAAGTGCCAGACGTCCACCCGCGCGAAGCCTGGACCGACCGCAAGCTGCATTACAACCTGGTCAACCCGAACAACCGGCGCAAGTTCAAGGTGATCGTGGTCGGCACCGGGCTGTCAGGGGCCGGCGCGGCCGCCGCGCTCGGAGAACTCGGCTACGACGTGGAGGTCTTCTCCTTCCACGACGTGCCCCGCCGCGCCCACTCGATCGCCGCCCAGGGCGGCATCAACTCCCCGCGGGCCCGCAAAGTCGACAACGACTCGATCGACCGCTTCGTCAAGGACACGGTCAAGGGCGGCGACTACCGCGGCCGCGAGCAGGACGCCTACCGGCTCGGCGAAGAAGGCATCCGCGTGATCGACCACATGCAGGCCATCGGCGCGGCCTTCGCCCGCGAGTACGGCGGCCAATTGGCGACCCGCTCCTTCGGCGGCGTCCAGGTCTCGCGCACCTATTACACGCGCGGCCAGACCGGTCAGCAACTGGAATTGGCGGCCGCCCACGCGCTCTCGCGCCAAGTCGCCGCCGGGACCTGCAAACTGCACGCGCGCCAGGAGATGCTGGACCTGATCGTCAAGGACGGGCGGGCCCAGGGGATTGTGGTCCGCGACCTGGTCACCGGCAAGATTCGGGCCCAGACGGCGCACGCCGTGATCCTGTGCACGGGCGGCTACGGCAACATCTACTACAAGGCCACGCTGGCCAAGAACTCGAACGCGACCGCCATCTGGCGCGCCTACAAGCGCGGCGCCTACTTCGCCAACCCCTGCTTCGTCCAGATCCACCCGACGGCGTTGCCGCTGATGTCCAAGTGGCAGTCGAAGAAGACCCTGATGTCCGAATCGCTGCGCAACGACGGCCGCATCTGGGCGCCGCGCAAGAAGCAAGACGACCGCGACCCCAACACCATCCCCGAAGCCGAACGCTTCTACTTCTTGGAGGAGCGTTACCCGGCCTTCGGCAACCTGGTGCCACGCGATGTGGCGTCGCGCAACATCCGTGAGCGCATCGACGCCGGCTACGGGGTGGGGACCCTCCACAACGCCGTCTACCTGGACTTCAAGACCGGCATAGAACGGCTCGGCGTCAAACTGATCCGCGAACGTTACTCGAACCTGTTCAACATGTACGAGGAGCTGACCGGCGAAGACCCGTACACAACACCAATGCGGATCGCGCCATCGGTCCACTTCACCATGGGCGGCCTGTGGACCGACTACGACCAGATGGCGTCCATCCCCGGCCTGTTCATAGGCGGCGAAGCCAGTTGGGCGTACCACGGCGCCAACCGCCTGGGCGCCAACTCGCTGCTGTCAGGCTGCGTCGACGGCTGGTTCACGCTGCCCTACTCGGTGCCGAACTACCTGGCCGGCCTGCTCGGCCAGAGCCCGCTCGACACCGACGACCAAGCCGTCCAGGACACCATGAGAGATGTTCAAGCGGGCATCGACCGCCTGCTGGACAACGACGGCGCCCACGGGCCGGATCATTTCCACGAGAAGCTGGGCGCGATCATGGACCGCTACGCCTCGGTCTCACGTGACCCGGAGGGTCTGGCCACCGCCATCGGGATGATCCGCGAGCTGAAGGACGAGTTCTGGCGGGACGTCAAAGTGGTCGGCTCCGGCGACCGGCTGAACCAGGAGCTTGAGACCGCCGGGCGGGTGGCGGACTACCTGGAGTTGGCCGAATTGCTGTGCATTGACGCCTTGGACCGCGACGAGTCGGCGGGAGCGCATTTCCGCACCGACCATGAGATTGACGGCGAGGCCGCCCGCAACGACGAGGACTGGTGCTTCTGCTCCGCCTGGGAGTACCCCGGGCCGGAGGCGGCAGCCAAGCCGATCCGCAACTTTGAACCTCTGACCTTCCGGGCCGTGCCCCTCCAGCAAAGGAACTACAAGTGAGACTGATCCTTGAAGTGTGGCGCCAGGAGGGCCCTGACGCCGAAGGCGGCTTTGAGACGCATGAGATCCTGGACGCGACCCCGGAGATGTCGCTGTTGGAGTTGCTCGACCGCCTGAATCATCAGTTGGTTGAGAACGACCAAGAGCCGGTCGCCTTCGAGTCGGATTGCCGCGAAGGCATCTGCGGCACCTGCGGCCTGGACGTCAACGGCGTCCCGCACGGGCCCGAGGACAACGTCCCGGCCTGCGGCCAGCACGTCCGTTCCTTCCAGGACGGGCAGACGGTTCGCTTCACGCCGTTCCGGGCCAGGTCCTTCCCGGTCATCCGCGACCTGATCGTGGACCGGACCGGTTTGGACCGGATCATTCAAGCCGGCGGGACCATAGCCGTGGACGCCGGCACCGCCCCGGACGCGGACACCTTGTTGGTGACGCACGATGACGCCGAAAGGGCTTTGGATTTCGCCGCCTGCATCGGTTGTGGGGCCTGTGTGTCGGCTTGCCCGAACGGCGCCGCCTATCTTTTCACCGGCGCCAAACTGGCCCACCTGGCTTTGATCCCGCACGGCAAGGAGGAGCGCGCCAAGCGCGCCCGCTCCATGATCGCCCAGATGCAGCACGAGTTCGGCCCCTGCTCGCAGATCGGCGAATGCGTCCTCGCCTGTCCGGCCGAAATCCCGATCGTGGCTTTGGCTGTCGTGAACCGCGAACGCTTGCGGGCCGGCTTCATGTGGGGCAAAGCCAACTGACACCCCCGAAAACCGGCGCGGCCCAACGTGACCCGGGCAGACGGCATCGGGCAAAAGCTGGCGGGCCGCCCAACCCCAGGCGTGTGAGAACTCGGTGAACCTGGCGCCTGCGGCGGATGACCAACGCCAGGCGCTCGCGTAACCTGTAGGCGTGGTTCGACGCGCAGCGCTTATGACCGGCAAATGGATCGCCGGGTTGTCCGGGTTCTTGGTCATCTCCGTGGCGATCGGCATTCTGGCGTCGGTGGTGTTCATCCCGGCCGTGGCGACCTCGGTGGTGGTGACCGAATCGGGGGCCAAGGTGCTTGACGCCGTGCCGGACAAACTCGAGATCCCGGAGCTCTCAGAGAGGTCGTACATGTACGCCTCAGACGGGACCACCCTGCTGGCCACCTTCTACGACCAGAACCGGGTCGTGGTCGGGTTGGACCAGATTTCGCTGGCCATGCAGCACGCCGTCGTGGCCCTGGAGGACCGTCGCTTCTACGAGCATTCCGGCGTCGATGTGCAGGGCATGGCCAGGGCCTTCATCAACAACTCGGTCAACAGCGACGACATTCAAGGGGCGTCGACCCTGACGCAGCAGTTCGTCAAGAACTCACTCATCCAACAGGCGGAGTTGACCGGAGACACCGAGGCCGTGGCCGCCGCCAGCGCCCAGAGCTACGCCCGCAAGCTGCGCGAGGCCAAGATGGCGGTGGAAGTCGAGCGCAAGTTCGGCAAGGACAAGGTGCTGGAGGGCTACCTGAACATCGCCCAATTCGGGCCCTCGCTCTACGGCGTGGAGGCGGCCGCCAACTACTACTTCAATGTCAAAGCCATCGACCTGACGGTGGTCCAGGCGGCCACCATCGCGGCCATCACGCAGAAGCCGAACGGCCTTGACCCCAAGCAATTCCCGGAGGAGAACCGGCTGCGCCGCGATTACGCTCTGGCCGCCATGCTCCGCGAGAAGTACATCACCCAGGAGGAATACGACGAGGCGATCAACGTGGACGTCACCGAGTCGCTGTCGATCAACGAGACGTCATCGAGTTGCGAGGCGGCTGACGTCCTCAACGCCGGTTTCTTCTGCGACTACGTGCTGGCTGAGATGCGCAACTCGGAGGCCTTCGGCGAAGATGTCAGCGACCGGATGGCGCTGATCCAGCGCGGGGGCTTGCGGATAGTCACGACCATCGACCTGAACACGCAGAACGCGGCCGTCAACGCCATCCAGAAGCAGGTCAAGACCGGCGACGAGTCTGGGGTCGCCCAAGCGTTGAGCGCTGTCGAGCCGGGCACCGGCCGGATCAAGGCGATGGCGCAAAACCGGCATTACAAGATCGGCGACACCGATGACGCCACCTACACCGCCATCAACTACAACGTCGACCGCGCCTACGGCGGCTCGTCCGGCTTCCAACCGGGATCGACTTTCAAGCCTTTCATCTTGGCGCAGTGGCTGACGGCCGGCCACGCCTTGCGTGAGACCTTCGACGGCTCGAAGACCGTTTACACCAACGACCGCTGGCCCGCGAAGTGCATGGATGGCGGCAGCGTCTGGGTCAAGGAGTGGCGGGTCTCCGGCGGCGCCCGCAAGAACAACACCGCCTGGGCCGCCACCCAGAACTCGATGAACGCCTCTTACGCGGCCATGGAGCGCAAACTGGACCTCTGCGAGATCCGCGACCTGGTGGCGGCGATGGGCGTCGACCGGGCCGATGGCGCCGAATGGCAGCTCCTGCCCTCAATGGTGCTCGGCGTCAACGAGGTCTCGCCGCTGTCGATGGCCGGGGCTTACGCCACCTTCGCCTCAGGCGGTGTCTTCTGCAAGCCCACCGCCATCGAGTCTGTCACCGACTCCGCCGGCAACGCCATCGCCACGCTCGAGCCGCAATGCCAGCGGGTGCTCGACGAGGGGGTCGCCAACGGCGTCTCCAAAGCCCTGACGAACGCCGTCAACGCCGGCACCGGCACGAACGCGCGGCTGCCGGACGGCAGGGTGGCGGCCGGAAAGACCGGCACCACCGACAAGTCCGCCGCCGCCTGGTTCTGCGGCTACACCCCGCAGTTGGCGACAGCCATTTGGACCGGTCATCCGGGCTCGTCGAAGGTTTTGTCCGGGCGGATCGGGGACACCTACTACGGGGAGGCGTTCGGCGGCCAGTTGGCGGCGCCGGTCTTCAAGTGGTTCATGTCCGCCGCCTTGGAGGGCCAGGAGAAGCTCACCTTCGGCTCGGTGCCGACCTTGGTCGAGTTCGGCAAGAAGATCGCCGTCCCCAGCGTTGTCGGCATGGACCCGAAGGCCGCCCAGAAGAAGCTCGAGGAGGCCGGTTTCACCGTCGCCTTCGGCACGGAGACGGTCGCGTCAGACACCGTCGCGGCCGGGCTGGTAGCGGAGCAGGACCCGGCCGGCACGGCCTACGGCGGCTCGGAGATAACCCTCAAGTTGTCCACCGGCCCGGCCGCCCCGCCGCCGTCACAGCCGCCGCCAACAACCGGTTAGCGGCTTAGCGGCTTAGCGGCGCAGGCGCTCGGTCGCGGCCGCCAGCAGCCCGATGCCGTGCGCCAGCTTTTGGTCGTCGATGTCGCGGTGGGTGACCAGCCGGACGGCAGGTCCCATGGTCAAGCAGCCCACGCCCGCCTCCTGCCAGGCGCGGGCGAGTTCGCCGGCGCTGTGGGGCGCGCCCGGCCCGGGGCTGACCAGCACAATGTTGGTGGCCGGCGTCGGCGCGTCGAGCCCGAGTTGGCTGAGCGCGTCGGCGAGTTGGACCGCGCGCACGCGGTCCTGGTCGATCCGGGGCAGTTCCTCGTCCAAGGCCACCAGGGCGGCCGCCGCCAGCACGCCGGACTGGCGCATCCCACCGCCCAGGGCTTTGCGCCAACGGCGGGCGCGGTCAATGAACTCGCGGCTGGCGCAGAGCATCGAGCCGACCGGCGCGCCCAACCCCTTTGAGAAACAGACCGTCACAGAATCGGCCCCGCCGGCCGCCTGCGCCGGGCTGACCGCCTGGGCGGCGGCCGCGTGCCAAAGGCGAGCCCCGTCCAAATGGACCTGCCAACCGGCTTGATGCGCGGCATCGGACAACTGCTGGGCGAGCGGCCACTCGATGATGTGGCCGCCGGCGTGGTTGTGGCTGTTCTCCAAGCAGACCAGGCGGGTGACCAGCTCGTAATAGGCGGGCTGGGCGGACTCCTCGGCCGCGACGGCCTCGATGTCCGCCACGGCCGGCACGCCGGGAGCGTGCGACCAGGGCAACTCCAGCGGGATGCCGCCCGCGATCCAAGCGGCGGTGCCCAACTCGTGCGAGAGGACGTGGGCGTGGCGGGGCGCCAGGAAGCGGTCGCCGGGTCGCAGCTGCGTCATCAACGCGACCAGGTTGGACATCGACCCGGACGGCATGAACAGCCCCGCCTCCTGGCCCAGCAGCGCGGCGGTGCGGGACTCGAGTTCCGCCACTGTTGGATCGCGGTCGATCACGTCGTCGCCGGTGGGGGCGGCGGCCATGGCGCGGCGCATCGAGGCCGAGGGTTGGGTGACGGTGTCGGATCTGAAATCAACTGTGATGACCACCATTCAGTTATATCGCTCTGTTGGAGGAACATGCGCAGGCCATGGTTACGTAGACTTACCGATTGTGATATTCCGCGCCATCGCTGACACCAGGCCGTATCCTGACCACGGCTTCGTGTCTTCGAGGCAATGGTCGCGGGTGGCGCCCCGCCAGGTGCGCCTGGCAGAGTTGACCACCACCAAATCCACCTTGGACTTGGCCAGCTTGCTGTCTGAGGACTCGACCTTCTATGGCGATCTGTTCGCGCACGTCGTCTATTGGCAGGGCGCGTACTACTTGGAGGACGGGTTGCACCGGGCGGTGCGGGCGGCGTTGCGCGGGCGCGGGTCGCTGCACGCGCGGGTGCTCAACCTGGACGAGTTGGAGGCGTCCCGCTCCGGCGCGGGCGCGGGCGCGGGCGCGGTCGCTGGAGGTGGTTCCGGCGGTGTCCCGGGCGGTGTTCTAGGCGGGGCTCCGGGCGGGGCTCCCGGCGGTGTTCCGGGCGGGGGCGGCGATGCCGCGTCGTAGCACTCCGGAGTCGCGTCGCCAACATCTGCGCTGGCGCCAGACCGCGGTCTATTCCCTGCTCGGCGGGGCGCTGGTGGTGGTGATGGCGACGGCCATCGGCATGTGGACAGGGCGGCTGGCCCCGATCATGGACGAAGACTTCAAGCACAAGCCGAGCGAAACCCCCTGGGCCGAATTGACGCCCTGCCCGGTCGGGGCCGGGGCGACTTACCCGGCGGCATCGGCCATCACCCTCAGGGTGCTCAACGGGACCGTCAAACAAGGCCTGGCCGGGGACACCGCCACGGCCTTGGCGGCGCAGGGCTTCCCCGCGCCGACCACGGGGAACACTGTTCCCTACGATGGCGTCGCCAAGATCGTCGCCGGGATCGCCGGGGTCAACCACGCCTACACCGTGGCGCAGTTCTTCCCGGAAGGCGTGGTCATCACCATGGACCGGCGCGAGGACACCACCGTCGACGCGGTCCTGGGGAACAAGTTCGAGGGCCTCCTGGCCGCCGAGGTGGTGGACTTCGACCCGGCGGCGGTGATCGAGCCGGCCCGCTCCTGCCTGGCCCCGGAGTCGATTGTTGGTCACCTGCCGTCGTTGCCGGAAACCCCGCAGCCCTCGGCGTCCGATGACGCGGCGGTCCCGTCCGGTGACCCAGCGGTCACCGGGGCTCGGTCAGCGCGGCTCGACCCCAAGCAGGTCCAGGTAGCTGACCAGGCTTAGGCCGAGCACGGCCTGGGCGGTGGCGCGGACATCGCCCTCGGTCCCGCCAGCATTGGTAGCCCCGCCGGCCGCGCCGATCCCAGGAAAGGCCGCTGACCTGGGCAATTGCCAGGCCTTGAGCTGTTGCAAGCCGAGGGCGGCGGCGTCGGCGGCCTCCGGGTCCGCGCGCAGGGCGAGGGCGCTGACCGCCAAGGAGGTCGCGCCGACCGAATCTGTGCCGGAGTTCTGCCAGCGGCCGGATTCGGTCTGCGCCGCCAGCAGGTAGTCGAAGGCGCGTTCCGCGGCGGCGTCCTCGCCGGCGGCCATGAGCGCTTGGGCGACCACGGCGGTGGTCTCGACTTCGCCAACGCAGGGCGGATCGGTGTCGAACATCACAGGATAGGAGCCGTCATCGCAGGCCACGGCCACCAAACCGGCCACAGGATCGGCTGCGAGCCCGTCCATCATCCCCAGCTTGACCAACAGCATGATGTCGAAAGCCTGACCCATCGGGGTCGAGTTGTCGCCCCACTCGGAGATGTCGCGGAAGCGCCCCTCCGGCTTCAGCCGCCCGGCCACGCCCGCTGCCAGCGCCTCGGCGGACTGGTATTCCGGTGTTGGCGCCAAGCCTGGCGTCAGGTAGGCCAGGGCCAGCTTGCCCATGGAACTCGGGTAGGCGGCCTGCTGGCCGTCCCCGGCGTAGTCGATGGCGACCTGGCGCTGTGCCAGCCAATCGACCACCGTCCCGGCCGCGTCCAGGTCCCCGGCCGCGACCAGCGCCCACATGACGTCGATGGTGGCGCCGGCGTCGGCGAGCATGTCGCCGTCGTATTCGATTTCGACGTGGGTTGCGTCCGTGAGGTTCGACGTCAACCAGGCGGCGGCGGCCGCGACCGGGTCGGCCGCGGGCGCGTCAGGGTCTTCGGCGCCGGCGCCGGGCGTGGCTGAGTCGCTTGGAACCGGTTGCGGCGACGGCGCCGCCGGCTGGTCGGAGCAGGCCGCCAGGGCGGGGATCGTCAAGGCGGCCAGCGCGGCCGCCGCGACTCGGGTGAAGAAAGTAGGCAAAGCTTGAGTCCTTCTTGTGAATGATCCGACTGGTTTTGGCGTCGGATCGCAGGTCGCACCAGGTTATCGTGCCCCACCGCGACCGGCGAGCCGCCTTTCGATTCCCGCGGCGCCATGGGCTAAGGTCAAGTGCGTGTCTGGCGTGCCAAAAGATCCTCCCCTGACGCGCAGAGCCTTGCGACAGGCCGCGCAGGGCGAGGTCGCGGACGCCACCGACCGCCGCCCGCCCGCCGCCGCGCCAGTTTCACAGCCGCCCGATGCCGTGCCCCCAGTCCCGCTCGCACGCCCGCCTTGGTCTGGTTTGGCGGTCCCGCCAGCCCGGCCGCCCGCCGCCGGCGGGGGCCCGCCGGCCGGGCGGCCCGCGATGTCCTCCGGTCCGCCGCTTCCCGGCGCCGCGCCAGCGGCGGCGCCAGCCGACCGCGGAACTCAAGAGCCCGCGCTGACGCGCGCGCAGTTGCGCAGCCAGCGCGGCGATGACGCTCGCACGACTGGTTCGATGGCCCCCATCTTGGCCGAATTGGCGACGCCGGCGCCCCAGCGCTCGCGTCCGGCCGGCCCGCCCCAGGTCATCGCCCCCTCCCCGCTAACGCGCACCCGCCGCCCAGCGCCTATCGCCGCACCCGAGGCTTCCTCGCCACCGCGTCCCCCAGTCCCGGCGTCCTGGCCGCGACCGCCGGCCGCTCCCGCCGCACCTGCGCGCCCGGCCTCGCCATCGCCCCAGCCGCGCTGGGAACCGGCGGCGCGGCGGCGGGCGATGGCG